>NZ_JAVKPY010000010.1:0-152996 GCF_040981035.1 Kocuria sp. CPCC 205297
AACATGAAAGAAAGAAGTGGTCGAGGCCGCACCCCCTTTAGGGGGCGCGGCCTCCCACCATTTAACACGCCGGAACGCTGTAGTGTCTGGGGCTATGGCCGTTGAAGCAGCTGTGAAGCCTCCGAACCGAGCGCGCGTCGGCGTGACACGGGTCCATCCCGAACTCTCCACGGTGACCCTGGGCAGCGGCGCGACGATCGGCTACGACCAGCTCGTGCTCGCCGCCGGCTCGCGTCCCGACTGGGACTTCATCCCGGGATCGGCTGAGGCCGTCCTGTCCGAGAACGCGTCCACTAACTATCTGTTCGACCTCGCCCCGAAGACGTGGCGACTCGTGGACGCCGCCACCTCGGGGACTGCTGTGTTCACATCGAGCTACGCACGCGCACCCGTGTCCGGTCGGTGGACTCGGGGACGACCGCGATCACGATCGAATCCGACGGTGCCACGGAGGAGATCTCGTACGACTTCCTGCACCTCACGCCGCCGCATATCGCCCCGGACTGGTTGGTGGACTGCGGCCTCTCCGCCGAGGGAGCGCGCGGGTTCGTGGACGTGGATCCCGAGACCCTGCACCATCGTCAGTACGAGAACGTCTGGGCACTCGGGGACATCGCGGCCACCCCGGGCTCCAGTTCCGGTGGTGCGCTGCGGAAGTAGACACCGGTCGTCGCGCAGAACATCCTGTCCGCGCTGCGCGGGCAGCCCGCCACTGCCCGGTACTCCGGGTACACCGTGAGTCCGTTCACCGTCTCCCGCCG
Organism: Kocuria sp. CPCC 205297; assembly: GCF_040981035.1. Taxonomy (NCBI): domain Bacteria; kingdom Bacillati; phylum Actinomycetota; class Actinomycetes; order Micrococcales; family Micrococcaceae; genus Kocuria; species Kocuria sp. CPCC 205297. Next base: position 762 of record NZ_JAVKPY010000010.1, read on the forward strand.
CACGCTGGTGCTGGCGGAGTTCACCGCGGACGGCACCCCCAAGCCCAGCAGCAAGGTGTCCGACCTGCGGAAGGAACGCAGGTCTGCGTTCCTCCTCGACCGCTGGGGCCTTCCTTGGATCTATTGGCACCGCATCCTGCGGGGTAAGTGACGCTTCGCGCTTCCCCGCCCGGAGCGACCCCGCACCGATCACCGACCCCGAGGCGGGATCCCATGCAGAAAAGGTCATCCCGCATGTGTGGTGCCAGGGCACCGCGGAGGAAGCAGTCGCGTTCTACCGGAATGCCCTGCCGGACTGCACGCTCGCCGGCTCGTCCCGATATCCGGATGTACTGCGGTCCGGCGCAGAATCGCGCCGCGGAAGCCCTCCATTTCTACATCGATCACTTGTGGGTGGCGCTGTCCAAGCACCCCGAGGCGGAGGCCTGCGTGTGGTGCATGGACGATTTCGGCGTGAGCTGGCAGATCGTCCCCCGGGACAGGGGGGACTTGATGCAGCACCCCGGCGCGCATCCACGCATGCTGGAGATGAAAAAGCTGAGTATCGCGGGGTTGCGCGGGGACTGACCCCGAGGATCCCGCGCGTCTGCCTCTGGGTCGGCCCGCGCAGGTCGTTCCGGTCAGTTGCACCGGGCAGGTGGGTGACGGCTGCATTCTCGGGGGCCACCTGCCCGGGCCAAGATCGACGGTCCCCTGTTCCGGGCCATGATAGACGGGCCCCTGTCCCGGGTCGGGGTCGACGCGTCCCTCTTCCGGGTCAGGACCGGTTCACCTGGCTGCGCCGAGCGCCCGGTCCAGGTCCGCCAGGTGATCCTCGATGTCCTCGATCCCCACGGACAGGCGCACCAGATCCTCGGGAACCTCGTACGAGGTGCCCACCCGGGAACCGTGGGTCATGCTGTGGGGCACGCAGGTGAGGGACTCTACACCCCCCAGGCTCACCGAGAGGTTGTAGAGCTCGGTTTCGCGCACGAACGCGTGGGCGGCCTCGATGCCCCCGGCGGGCCGGAACGAGATGATGCCGCCGAATCCGCCGGTGAGGGTTTGTGCAGCCAGCTCGTGCTGCGGGTGTTCCTCGAGACCGGGGTAGTTGACCTCCAGGACGTCGGAGCGTGAGCGCAGGAAGCGGGCCACCTCAAGCGCATTCGAGCAGTGCCGTTCCATGCGCAGTGGGAGGGTCTTCAACCCCCGGGCCGCGAGGAACGAGTCGAACGGGCCGGCCACCGCGCCCCCGGCGAACTGCTGGAACCCGATGAGCTCGGACAGCGGCTGACCCCGCCACTCGGTGTCACCCACGACCACGGCACCGCCGAGCACGTCCGAGTGCCCGCCGATGTACTTGGTCGTGGAATGCACGACCACGTGGGCGCCGAGCACGAGCGGGTTCTGCAGGGCGGGGGACGCGAAGGTGTTGTCCACGACGAGGAGGGCGTCGGCGTCGTCGGCCACCTGCGCCCACGCGGCGATGTCCGCGACGCGCAACAACGGGTTGGACGGCGTCTCGAGCCACAGGACCTTGGTGCGTCCGGGGAGGACGGTCTCCGCGGCGTCGGACGCGGAGGCGGATGGCACGAAGCCGTGCTCGATACCCCACTTGGACAGCACCTGGTCCACGAGGCGGAACGTGCCGCCGTAGACGTCCGAGGCGAGCACGATGTGATCCCCCGGGGCAAGGACCGCGCGCAACAAGGCGTCCTCCGCGGCCATGCCGGAGGCGAACGCGAAGGCCCGGGTGCCCTGCTCGAGGGAGGCGAGCTGTTCCTCGAAACCGTTGCGTGTGGGATTGGAACCGCGGCTGTATTCGTGGCCCCCGGTGCGGAACTGGTTCACGCCGTCCTGGACGAACGTGGAGGTCTGGTAAATGGGCGGGACCACGGCGCCGGTGGTCGGGTCGGGCTGTTGGCCGTCGTGGATGGCGCGCGTGGCGAGTCCGGGCAGGCGGGTGTCGGTGCGGATCATGGGGTGGTCTCCTTCGGGGGGTGCGGGCAGCTCAGTGGGCCGCGGTGGTCGACGCCGAGCGGAGCTGCGGTGCGTGCGCCGGGGCGATGACCGACAGGGCTTGGAAGAGATCGGCCGTGAGATCGGCTTCGTCCTCGAGCCCCACGCTCACGCGCAGGGTCCGTTCGGTGATCCCGCTCGCGCGGAACTGCTCGGGCGTGAGGCGGCAGTGGGTCATGCTCGCGGGGTGCGCCACGAGGGTGCGGACGTCACCGATGTTGGCCGCGAGTTTGATCAGACGCAGCGAGTTCACGGCATGCTCGACCTGTTCCGGGGTTCCCTTGAGGTCGATCGAGAACACGCCGCCCACCCCGCGGTAGCCGCCGGTCTCCCGCAGCTGTTGCTGTCGCGGATCCCCGAAGCGGGGGTGGTGGACACGCTCCACCGCGGGATGCTCGGCCAGGGTGAGGGCGAGTCGCTCCGCCGTGGCGGACTGGCGTTCCACGCGCACACCCAGGGTCGTGATGCCCTGCAGGATCTCGTGGGCCGTGGTCGCGCCCATGCACGGGCCCAGGTCGTTGAGGTACTTGCACCGGGCGACACCCAGCAGCGCACGCCGGGCACCGAAGACCTCCACGGGAGAACGGTCCCCCCAGCGGTGGTGCTTGCGGGTCAGCCACGGCCACCGTTCGGGGTCCTCGGTGGGGTCGAAGGCCCCGGTGTCCACGAGCACACCGCCCAGGGGCCCGCCGTGTCCCGAGAGGTACTTGGTGGCCGAGTGCACCACGAGGTCCGCACCGTGGCGCCCGGGAGTGTAGAGGTGCGGCGTGGCCACGGTGTTGTCCACGATCACGACCACACCGTTGCGGTGCGCGATCTCCGCGATCGCCTCGAGTTCGGGCAGTTCCGTGAGCGGATTGGCCACGGATTCGAGGAAGAACACGCGCGTGCCGGGGCGCAGGGCATCCTCCCACTGCTGCGGTTCGCGGGGATCCGCGAACGTGACCTCCAGGCCCGTGTCCGCGAGGGTGTCCGTGAGCAGGTCCACCGTCCCGCCGTAGATCCGCGAGGAGACGACGACGTGCGCGTCCTTCGCGGGCCCGGTCAGCGTGAGCAAAGCGAGGCTCACCGCGGCTTGTCCCGACGACGTCGCGACCGCGCATTCCCCTCCCTCCAGCCGCGCGACCTCGGCCTCGAGCGCCGCGACGTTCGGATTACCCGTGCGGGCGTACGTGAAACCGCTCGCGCGCTGGGCGAAGACCTCGCGGGCGTCGGCCAGGGTCTCGAACGCGTACGCGGCACTGTGGTGGATGGGCCGGACGATGGGTGTGCCCAGCGGTGCGGGGGTGGCTGCGGTCATGGTCTTCTTCCTTCCTCGGCGCACCCGGTGGCCGCGCGGCGGCGGCCACCGGGTGGACGTTCCCTTACGGGTGAATCAGCGCTGCGCCGGAGTATCCGCGGCAGGGGTCGACGACGCGGCGACAGTGACGCTCCCGGACACGGTCGTCGCGTCGTTCGGGTCCACGTTCGCCGGTGCACCTGCGGGCGCGCCGGCCGTCCGAGCGGCGTCGTCGGCGGAGAGTTCCGCGCGCACGGTGACCGCCGCGGCGACCAGCCGGTCCAGTGCGGCCTCGGTCTCGGGCCAGCCGCGGGTCTTCAACCCGCAGTCGGGGTTAACCCACACGCGCTCGGCGCCGATCTCGTGCGCCGCGTGGCGGATGCGCCCCGCGACCTCCTCGAACGTGGGGACCCGGGGCGAGTGGATGTCCCACACGCCGGGACCCACGTCCCGAGGGAAGTCGGATGCCGCGAGCCCGGTCACGATGCCCGAACCGGAGCGGGACGCCTCGAGCGTGGTGACGTCCGCGTCCAGGGCGTCGATCGCGTCCAGGACGGTCTCGAACTCCGAATAGCACAGGTGGGTGTGGATCTGGGTGTCCGTGGCCGCCCCGCCCGTGGCCAGGCGGAACGCCCCCACGGACCATTCGAGGTACGCCGGGCGCTCGGCCGCCCGCAGGGGCAGCAGCTCGCGCAGCGCGGGCTCGTCCACCTGGATCACGGGCGTTCCCGCGCGCTCGAGATCCGCGATCTCGTCCCGCAGGGCGAGTGCGACCTGGTCGGCGACCTCGGCGGCCGGAGCGTCGTCGCGCACGAAGGACCACGCGAGGATCGTGACCGGCCCGGTCAACATGCCCTTGACGGGGCGCTCGGTCAGGGACGCGGCGTACGAGGTCCAGTCCACCGTGATGGGCGCGGGGCGCGAGACGTCCCCGAACAGGATCGACGGGCGCGTGCAGCGCGATCCGTAGGACTGCACCCAGCCGTGCTGCGTGGTCACGAAACCGTCCAGGCCCTCCGCGAAGTACTGCACCATGTCGTTGCGCTCGGGTTCGCCGTGCACCAGGACGTCGAGCCCCAGTTCCTCCTGGACGCGCACCGTGTGGGCGATCTCCGCGCGGATCGCGTCCGTGTACTCGGCCTCCGTGATCCGCCCCGCGCGGTGGTCCGCCCGGGTCTTGCGGATCTGCGGCGTCTGCGGGAAGGATCCGATGGTCGTGGTGGGCAGCACGGGCAAGCGCAGACGGTCGCGCTGGGCAGCGCGGCGCTGTTCGGCGTCCGCGCGCTGGCGGTCCGCGTCCTGCACCGCGGCGGTGCGCTCGCGGATCTCGGCCTTGTGAGTTGCCGGGTGCTCGGCGCGGGCCGCGCGGATCGTGGCGTCCTCGTCCAGGGTGTCCCGGATGGCATCCCAGCCGTGCTCGACGCCGCGCGCGAGCCCGACCACCTCGGTCACCTTCTGGTCAGCGAACGCGACCCAGCTGGTGACGTCCGGATCCAGCGCGGTCTCGCGGGCGACGTCGTGCGGGACGTGCAGCAGCGGCGTCGCGGTGCCCACGGCCACCGGCCCGCGGGCCGCGGCGCGCAGCCGGTCCAGGGTCTCGACGGCGCGCGCGAGGTCGGTGCGCCACACGGTGCGCCCGCCCACGACGCCGCCCACGACGGGGCGTTCGCCCCATGCCTCGAGTGCCTCCTTGCCGGGGACGTCCCCGCGGTCGAGGTCGATGGCCAGGGCGTCGACGTTCGTGTGGGCCAGGGCGAGCTGGGCGTCCTCGCCGGCATCGCCGTAGCCCACCGTCACGAGGATCGCGGGGCGCTGTTGCTCGTTCGAGAGTTGGGTGTAGGCGCTCTCGAGGGCGGCCACGAGTTCGGTGCGTTCCACACTCCACCCGTCCGCGGCGAGGGCCGGCTCGTCGAGTTGCACCCATTCGACGCCGGCCTCGGCCAGGGCTCGCAGGATCGCGGCGTATTCGGCCACGACGTCGTCGAGGCGCTGCAGGGGGTGACTCGCGACGGCATCGGTGGTCTCGGGGCGTGAGAGCAAGAGCAGGCTCACGGGACCCACGAGGACCGGGCGGGTGGTGATCCCGGTGGTCCCGAGGGTGGTCCGGTAGCGGGACACGAGGCTCTCGGGGTTCGCACGCAACGAGGTGTCCGGGCCGATCTCGGGTACGTAGTAGTGGTAGTTGGTGTCGAACCACTTGGTCATCTCGAGCGGCTCCAACCGATCGGTGCCGCGGGACAACGCCGTGATCAGCTCGATCCCGCGGGGCGTGTCCGGGGCTGCGGGCTCGTAGCCGTCCGCGATGAACCGCGTGGGAACCGCGCCCAGCGCCAGGGACGTGTCCAGGACGTGGTCCACCGCGAACCCCTCGGACGGCACAGCGTGATCCGCGGTGAGGCCGAGTTCGGACAATCGCGTGGCGGTGCGCTCACGCAACCGGGCGAGGGTGTCCAGCACCGTGGTGGCGGGGTGCTGTTGCGGGTCCTTCCAATAGGACTCGAGTGCGCGCTTGAGCTCGCGGTCGGGGCCGATGCGGGGGTAGCCCAGGATCGTGGCGGCGGGGAACGGGACGGGCTGGGTGCTCATGGGAACTCCTCGGAGCTGGTGTGGGGTATGGCGGTTAGGGGGTGTGATGAGCCGCGGCAACGGGTGTGCTCCGGCGCGGCGGGGTAAGGGGAACGTCAGCGTGGGTGGTGCCGCTACGAACGGTTTTCGGCCTGCCCGGATGTGGCGGTCGAAGCCAACACGATCGGTTCACGGGTCGGTCGGGGCTGGTGCGGCGGTCAGGCCGCGGGGCTGCGGCCTCGGTATTCGCGTGCGGCATCCCGGACCCGCAGGTGCTCCAGGATGGTCAGCGCCGCCTCGGGGCGGTTGAACGTGTACAGGTGGAAACCGGCGCAGCCCAGATCCATGAGGTCGTCGATCAGGGACAGGGTGGCCGCGACCCCTCGGTGGCGCAGTTCCTCAGGAGTGTCGGCGCGCAGGAACCGGGTGAGGCGTTCCGGGACCCGGACCCCGGTGATCTCGGTCATGCGCTGCAACCGTTGCGGGTTGCTCAGCGGCATGAGCCCGGCGACCACGGGGATGTGGATGCCCTCCGAGCGCGCGCGTTCCAGGAACGTGGCGTAGTCCTCGGGTTCGTAGAGCACCTGCGTGATCGCGTAGTCCGCGCCGGCCTCCTGCTTGTCCCACAGGGACGCGAGATCCGCCTCGAAGTCGCGGCCTCGCGCGGGGGACGGGTAGCACGCCACCGACACGGACAGCGGTCGCTGACCCGGGCGGAACCCGGTGCCGAAGCGACGTCGTTCGACGTCCCGGATCAGCTCCACCAGTTGGGAGGCCCGGCCCAGGCCACCCGCGGGGGTCCGCCATTCCCCGGTACCCAGGGGCGGGTCGCCGCGCAGCGCGAGGAGGTCGCGAACGCCGTCGTCCAGCAACTGGTCCACGGCGCGCTCGAGACCCGCGCGGTCCGTGCCACCGCACGTGAAGTGCGCCATGACCGGGGTCTTGGTCGTGCGGCGCAGGTGGCGCAGCGCCTCGCGGGAGACGCCGTGATGGCCGGCGTGACCGTGGGTGACGGAGAAGAAATCCGGCCCGGCCTGGGCCATGGCGTCGATGTTGCGCCACACGGTGTCCGGGTCCGCGGTGGGCCGCGGCGGGAACACTTCGAACGAGACGAGCGTGGAGCGGCGCGGGCGCCGGACCAGCCAGGACGTCCCCGTGGGCGGGCCAGTCACGGGCGCGGGTTCTGACGCTGCGAGGGGTGCGGGCATATAAAAAATCCTCCGGCCTTAGGACGCCGGAGGACGAGCTCCGAGCGCCGTACTTGCCGACCACGCGGTTGCGCGGCGGCCGGATCCTCATCTGGGGCACCCCACTACAGCTGGAGGGTTGCCGCCCGGCTAGCCAGAGCTTCGCGCCGGGACTCATGATCCTTTGTTACGAGTAAGCGTAGCACAGCCCCGCGACGCGGCCCACGAACGATGACGGAACCGCCGGCCTCCCGCCGCGCTCGTCTTCCCAAGCGGGCGGATTGGACCGCACGGGGGCACCTGGGCCCTGCCGTGGTCATCCTGCCCCACGACGTGCAGGACATGAAGATGCCCGAGTTGGGAGCCGAGAACTGGGTCTTGCGCTCGATAGCCGTCGCGCCGTCGACCGCGGAAGCCTCGGAGCAGGACAGTGTGACGCCGTCGCCCTCCGTCACCGCCACGCCCACCGCGAGCGAGGCGGCGGTGACGGCCGGGGCACTCACCCAGACGTTCACGACCCCGGGCGGGACCACGAGTTTCCGATACCCGACGAACTGGACCGTGGCTCCGTCCGCGACCTCCACCCCCGAGTACCGTACGAGGGACGTCCGGGTTGCCCGCCACGAGAAGGTCCTGATGCTGTCGCTGCGGCCCGACGCCGGCATCGCGAGCCCCGCGATCCCCACGCACGAGACCACGCTGGGGACTTTCCCCGGGGCGCGCGACGCACATGGCACTCCGTTGCGGATCGCCGCCGGCCCGTTGTCGGGGCAGGCCCCGGGTGTGAACATGGCGGTCATCTACGGCATCACGCCCGCCGCGGACGACGCCGTCCCCCTTGCGCAGCGCGACCGCCAACCCCGGTCGTCACGACCCCCGGGACCTGCCGGGATCGACGTCGTCCACGCAGGAACCCTGAGTTCGGGCCGCCGTGCATCCGGCGGCTCGCCGGTGCACCCGCGTGACGAAAGCGCGGCGAAAAGCAGGGACGCCCACCCGGTCAACCGATCGGTTGGGCGCGCCTTGGCGTGTCATCAGCGACTCAGCACGGGTGCCAGACCTTGCCTCCCGGTTCGTAGCACCGGGGGCCGGTGTAACCGGGATAGCCGCCATCACTCTCGGGAGCCGGGGGCACGTGGGGTGCCGCCGGCAGCTGCGGGGCAGCAGGTACCCGGGGCGCGGCCGGTAGCTGAGGTGCCGCGGGCTGCGCGGGGGCGGGGTCGTAGTTGTAGCTTGGTTGCGGAGCGGGATTGGGTTGGGGTGCCGGATCGCCCACGGCGACCTCGTCCTCCACGACCGCGGGAGGCGCCTCGAGCGTCGGCGTGGGAGTGGGTGTGGAGGACGGGGTGGGACTCGGCGTCGCGCTCGGGCTCGCGGTGCTCGAAGTTGTGGTGCCGGGGGATGCGGATTCCCCCGGCGGTGCGCAGTCCTGCTTCGGGTCGAAGAAACCGACCTGCATGGCCTGGGCCACGTTGTACGCGCTGTCCATCTCTCGCCGGTACGTGCTGTTGGCGCCCACGGTCATGGGCGTTGCCAGGCCCGCCTTGACGAGTGCCTGGTTGACGTTCAACCCGTCGTCGTCGCGGGTCACTCGGGCGAGGGTGCGCCCGTAGCGGTCCGTGCGTTCCACGTCGTAGTCCAGGTGGATCGTGGTTCCCTTGGGCAGGAGGTCGTCAAGCTTGGCCGTGGCCTCGTCCGCGAGGCACTCGCCGGGCTGACCGTCCCGCGCGACCTCCGGGGTATTGATGTTCAGCAGCCGCACCCGCGCGGACTTCCCCGCGATCGTGGCGTCCAGGGTGTCCCCGTCCACCACGCGTTCCACCGTGGCCACCGAGTCGTCCGGGGTGGGCGCGGACTCTGCGGCGCCGCCGCACGCGGTCAGGGCGAACAAGCTCGCCAGGACGACGGTGCTCGCACGGGCCCTCGGACCGGCGGCCCACCGGCGGCGGGCAGGATGGTGAATGGTCTCGGCAGGCATCGCGGTCCCGGGTCTCGGAGGAAGCACCCGGCATCATGTCGGTGCATTTGCAACGACGTTATTGTGCCAGAGGGTGTTCACCCTGCAGGGATCGGCGATCCGTGTCGCGTCACGTGATGCCTAGTGGAGTAAAAGCACCTGGGGGTGCCTCAAAACTGCTTTAGCTCAGTAAAAGCAGAGGGGGGGGGTGAGGCGGAGCTAGGTGTCGGGCGGGGGATGCGTTCGGGGCAGCGGGTGGGCGCGGGGTGGTGCGCTGTGCGGCATGGTGTAGACAAGACGCATGGCCACCATCGATGAGCTTCCCGGTGAGATCGTCGCGGACCTGCGTGTGAGCGATGCCCGTCCCCTGAGCGGCGGGGACACCGCCCACGCATACTGGCTCGAGACCCCGGACGGGCCCCTGTTCGCCAAGACCATGCCGGGTGCCCCGGCGGGCGTGTTGGCGTTGGAGGCGGCGGGACTCGAGGAGCTGCGCGCCGTCGCCCCCGCCGAGGTGCGGGTGCCCAGGGTGCATCACGTGGGCGATGAGGCCCTGGTGCTCGAGTGGATCGACGAGGGTCCCGGACGGCAGGACCGTGCCACGGAACGCAGCATGGGGGCCGGTCTCGCGGCCATCCACCGCGCGCGAGCCCCGCACGTCGGGTGGCTCTCGGCGGAGCTGCCGGAACGCATCGGCTCGTTCCCGGTGGATCTCACGCCCACGGACGACTGGGCCGACTTCCTGTTGCACCGCCGCATCGAGCCGTTACTGCGCGCGGCGATCGACGCGGGACACCTGGACCTCGCGGCGTCGGACCTGCTGGCGCGCGTGGCGCCGCGAGCGGACGAACTCGCGGGCCCTCCCGAGCCACCGAGCCTGCTGCACGGTGACCTGTGGGCAGGCAACCGCGTGGTCGATCGCAACGGGACGAACTGGCTCATCGATCCGTCCTCGTTCTACGGACACCGCGAGTACGACCTGGCCATGATGCAGCTCTTCGGCGGTTTCGGGCGGGAATGCTTCGCGGCGTACGACGACGTCTACCCCCTCGCGGACGGCTGGCACGACCGGGTGCCGTGGTACCAGTTGCCGCCGCTGCTGGTGCATGCGATCAGGTTCGACGGTGGTTACGGCGGGGCGGTCCTGCGGGCCCTGCGCAGTCTGATGTGACACTACGGGGCGCGTCCATCACCCGCTGAGGACAGGGCGTTCTCGGCCGATGACCGCGACAAGGCGGGTGCGGACAACGTTTTCCACCCGCGTGACATGGGTGGACACGTCCCCCGCACGTGCAGCATGATGTTTACTAGATTGTCTAGTTATCCACAACGCGAGGAACGCGATGGAGAGCAGTGCAACGTGGTACGGGCCGGTGAGCCCGCAGTCGCGTGCGCTGCGCCGGGTGGTCGTGCTCAACGCGGAGATCGCGTACGAGATCCGCCGCATCTTGGGGCTCAAGGGAACCGATTACGCGGCCATGGCCATGCTCATAGTCCATTCCATGGGGCCCACGGAGCTGGCTCACGCGCTGCACATCACGACGGCCTCCGCGACCGCGGTGGTGGACCGACTGGTGCGCGCGGGTCATGTGGTCCGGGAGCCCGTGGAGGGGGATCGACGCCGGATGACTGTGCGCGCGGTGACCTCGTCCAGGGAGCGGACCCGGGAGCACGTCGTGCCGGTAATCGGGATGGTCGAGGACGAGCTCGACGCCCTGGACGAGCCCGGGCGTGAGGCCGTCCTCCGGTTCCTGAGAGGTACCGAGTCCCGTCTGGAGGAGTACTTGGAAGACTTGCGTGGGCGCGCGGACCAGGCGTCCCAGGACGATCCCGGGGCGGGTGGGTCATGACCGAACGCGTACGCACCGCCCGGTCCCGTGAATCCCACCGAGCGGCTCCCGGGATCCCGTCCGTTACCGATCCTGGGGCCTCCCCGAGTGTCGCCCCCGCCGACGACGCCGCCTGGCGCCGTTTCCGCACCGCCGTGGGGGAAGAGCTGGACGCGTTCTTCGCGGCCCCCGCGAATCGAGTTCCCACGAGCCCGGGTTTCGGGGTGCTGTGGGAGCGGGTGCGCGAGCACATGGTGGGCGGCAAGCTCATCCGACCGCGACTGACGTGGATCGCGTGGTCTTCCTTCGCCGGGGGCGCGGGGGATGGATCGAGCGCGCCTGACCCGCTCGTCGCGCCGGACGCCGGGGATGCCGCGGAGACGCCGGGTGTGCGCGATGCGGCCGGAGACGGGAACCACACGGCGGGCGACCGAAAGACAGAGGTGCCGGACCCCGAGTGCGTGCGCCTGGCGGCGTCGTTCGAGATGCTGCACGCGGCCCTACTGGTCCACGACGACGTGGTGGACCGCGACTGGCTGCGCCGGGGCATGCCCACGGTGGGAGAGCTGTTCCGCCGTGACGCGGCCCGCGCCGGCGCACCCGAGCACGAAGCGGAACACGCGGGGGCCTCGGCGGCGATCCTCGCGGGGGACCTGTTGTTGGCGGGGGCACTGCGGCTCGCGACCACGTGCGCATCGGACCTCGCGCGGTGTCGCGCCGTGGCGGACGTGGTGTTCGACGCCGTGACCGCCTCCGCGGCCGGGGAGCTGGATGACGTGCTGTTGTCCCTGCATCGCTTCGGCGCCGAGCACCCCGGGGTGCAGGACATCCTGGACATGGAGCGGCTCAAGACCGCCACGTATTCGTTCGAGGCCCCGCTGCGGGCCGGCGCACTGCTCGCGGGTGCTCCCGCGGACGTCGCGGAGCGGCTGGCCCAGGCCGGCGCCATGCTGGGCGTGGGGTACCAGGTGGTGGACGACGTCCTGGGGACGTTCGGTGACCCGGGACTGACCGGCAAATCGGTGGACGCGGATCTACGTTCGGGCAAGGCCACCGTGCTCACCGCCCACGGGATGGGGGTACCCACGGTCCGCCGGGTCCTCAAGGACCTGGCGGCGGAACGCACCACGGTGCATCACGCGCGGGAAGCGCTCACGGCCTCCGGCGCCAAGGACGTGGCCGTGGAACTGGCCACGGATCTCGTGGACCGCGCCCGGACCACCCTGGACGAACTGCCCCTGCCCGCGGCGCAGCGCGATCAGCTCGTCGCGCTGTGCCACCACGTCCTGAACAGACACTCGTAGTGAGGACCCCCATGCCGGATTCGGACGCGCCGCCCCTCGTGTCGCTTCGCCTGTACACCGCCACGGCCCTCGCGGCCTCCGGGTCGGTCATCGGCCGGTACTCCACATCCTTCTCGCTGGCGTGCCGCACCCTGCCGCCCGCCGTGCGCCGGGACATCGCGGGGATCTACGCGCTCGTGCGCGTCGCGGACGAGGTCGTGGACGGCACCGCGGGCGCCGCGGGTCTCGAAGCCGCCCGCGTGCGCACCGCCCTGGACGGGTACGAGGCGGCCGTGAACTCGGCCCTGGCCACGGGATTCGCCACGGACCTGGTGATCCACGGCTTCGCGGACGTCGCCCGCCGTCACGGTTTCGGGCGGGAGCTGACCGAACCGTTCTTCGCGTCCATGCGCGCCGACCTGGACGTGGCCGAGCACGACGGCGCGTCGCTCGAGTCGTACATCTACGGTTCCGCGGAGGTCGTGGGACTCATGTGCCTCGAGGTGTTCATGGACATGCCCGGCACACGGGCGGACACCCCTGAGCAGCGGGCCATGCTGCGGGCCACGGCCCGGCGGCTGGGAGCGGCCTTCCAGAAGGTGAATTTCCTGCGTGACCTCGGGGCGGACCACGACCAGCTCGGTCGCACGTACTTCCCGGGCGCGGACCCCGCCCACCTGGACGAGACCCAGAAGACGCAGCTGCTCGCGGACCTCAATGCGGATCTCGACGCCGCGATGCCCGGGATCCTGGCCCTGGACCGGCGCGCTCGCCGGGCGGTCCTGATTGCGCACGGACTGTTCACGGAACTGTCCCGGCGGATCGAACGCGTCCCCGCGCGGGAACTGACCAGACAACGCATCAGCGTGCCCACCGCGGTGAAACTGCGGATCGCGGCGCGCTCCCTCTCGGATTCGGTGGTGACACGATGACACGGACGGTGGTGATCGGCGGCGGTTTCGCGGGCCTGGCCACGGCGGGGCTGCTCGCCCAGGACGGGCACCGCGTGACCCTTCTGGAACAACAGGACATCCTGGGTGGGCGCTCCGGGCGTTGGTCCGCGGAGGGCTTCTCGTTCGACACCGGCCCCAGTTGGTACCTCATGCCGGAGGTCATCGACCGGTGGTTCCGGCTCATGGGCTCCAGCGCCGCAGCAGAACTGGACCTGCGCACCCTGAGCCCGGGCTACCGCACGTTCTTCGAGGAGCACCTGGACGAGCCACCGACGGACGTGGTCAGCGGGCACGCGGAGGAACTGTTCGAGCAACTGGACCCGGGATCCTCCCGCGCGCTGCGCATGTACCTGGACTCCGGCGCGGAGGTCTACGAGCTCGCCAAGAAGTACTTTCTCTACACGGATTTCGCGCACCCCCGTGAGCTCATGACCCCGCAGGTGCTCAAGAACCTCCCGCGGCTCGGCACACTGCTGACCCGGTCCATGAAGGGCTACATCGACCAGCGGTTCACCGATCCGCGGGAACGCCAGATCCTGGGGTACCCCGCGGTGTTCCTGGGCGCCTCGCCCTCGAGCGCTCCGGCCATGTACCACCTCATGAGTCACCTCGATCTCACGGACGGAGTGCAGTACCCCGTGGGTGGGTTCAGCGCGCTCGTGGACGCGATGGCCGAGCTGGTGCGCGCGGCCGGGGTCGAGATCGTGACCGGGGCGACCGTCACGGGGATCGACGTCGAGCGGGCACCGCGCTCCGTGCGTTCCCAGGTGGCGGCCGCCCGTTCACGACGTCGCTCGGCCGGCTCCGTGCGCGGCGTACGCTACCGCGCGACGTCATCGGCCTCGAATGCGCCGCGGACGGCGGCCGACGGTGCGGAGACCACCGTGCCCGCCGATCTCGTGGTGGGTGCCACGGACCTGCACCACATCCAGACCAGGTTGCTGCCCGAGCGGTACCGGGCCCCGGAATCGCGGTGGAAGCGCCGGGACCCGGGCCCGTCCGGGGTGCTCGTGTGCCTGGGCGTGCGGGGGAAACTGCCGCAATTGGCCCACCACAACCTGCTGTTCACGGCGGACTGGGACGACAACTTCGCGCGCATCGGTACCGGGCGGGAGCTCGCGGAGGAGACCTCGATCTACGTGTCCATGACGTCGGCCACGGACCCCGCCACTGCGCCCGAGGGGGACGAGAACCTCTTCATCCTGGTGCCCGCACCGGCCGTCCCCGAGTGGGGTCGCGGCGGGATCAGCACGCCGGAACGCCACGAACCGGGTTCGGAACAGGTCGAGCGGGTCGCGGACGCGGCCATGGCGCAACTGGCCCGCTGGGCGAAGATCCCGGATCTCGAGTCCCGGGTCGTGGTGCGGCGCACGTACGGGCCGGGGGACTTCGTCGCCCAGTTCAACGCGTGGCGCGGTTCCCTCCTGGGCCCCGGTCACACGCTCGGCCAGTCCGCGATGCTGCGCCCCGGTGTGACCGATCCCGGGATCCGGGGCCTGTTCTACGCGGGGTCCTCGGTGCGCCCGGGGATCGGCGTGCCCATGTGCTTGATCTCATCCCAGGTGGTGTGGGACGCCATCCGCGAGGACAGCGGGGTGTCCTGATGTATTTGCTCATGCTGCTCGTGTTCCTGGGGTGCTACGCGCTGATCGACCGGCGGTGGAACCTCTACTTCTGGTCGGGGCACAAACTGCGGGCGTGGCTCGTGCTCGTCGTGGGGGTCCTGTTCTTCCTCGCGTGGGACGTTGTGGGGATCGTCAACGGGCTGTTCTGGCACGGCGAGAACTCGCTGACCCTGGGGATCTTGGTGGCCCCCGAACTGCCCCTCGAAGAGGTCTTCTTCCTGGCATTCCTGTGCTACCAGACCATGATCTACGTGCTCGGGGCACCCGTGCTGTGGCGGTGGCTGCGCGACCGGCGGGGCACCGCGGCGTCGTCGTCCGAACTGCGAGGAGGTCACGGAGCGTGACGTACTGGAGCGTGAACTTCATCTTCTTGGGCATCTCGGCAGTGGTGCTGCTCGTGGCCGTGCTCGTGCGGCGCCCGCGGGGGCTGTTCTGGGGATCCCTGGTGGCGTCCTTCGTGCTGCTCGGGGTGCTCACCGCGATCTTCGACAACCTCATGATCGCCGCCGGGATCATGACCTACACGGAGCACAACATCTCCGGCGTGCAGATCGGACTGGCCCCGCTCGAGGATTTCGCGTACCCGTTCGCGGGGGTGCTCCTGCTGCCGGCGCTGTGGTTGTTGCTCGGTGGTGCCCGCCAAGAACGCGGTGCCCGTGAAGAACGTCGTGCCGGCGACGGACGCGGCGCTCGCGGTGCCCGAACGCCGGAGGCTGAGGAAAGGGGAGTCCGTGCTGAGTAAGCTCTTCTGGGCCTCGCGCCCCCTGAGCTGGGTGAACACCGCGTACCCGTTCACCGCGGCGGTGCTGTTGACCGGGGGCATCCCGTGGTGGCTCGTGGTGCTCGGCACGGTGTTCTTCCTGGTGCCCTACAACCTGGCCATGTACGGCATCAACGACGTCTTCGACTACGAGTCCGATCTGCGCAATCCCCGCAAGGGCGGTGTGGAGGGTGCCGTGGTGGACCGTGCGGCGCAGCGCCCCGTGTTGCTGGCCTCGTGCCTGGTCCCGGTGCCCTTCGTCCTGGTGCTCCTGGGGTACGCGGTGGCCACGGGCAACTGGGTGTCCATCGCGGTGCTCGCGGTCTCGCTGTTCGCCGTGGTGGCGTACTCGTGGGCCGGGCTGCGGTTCAAGGAACGCCCGTTCGTGGACGCGATGACGAGTGCCACCCACTTCGTCTCGCCCGCGGTCTACGGCCTGACGCTGGCGGGCGCCACGTTCACACCGGGACTGTGGGCGCTGCTCATCGGGTTCTTCCTGTGGGGCATGGCCTCCCAGATGTTCGGCGCGGTCCAGGACGTGGTCCCGGACCGGGAGGGCGGACTCGCGTCCGTGGCCACGGTGCTCGGGGCCCGGCCCACCGTGTGGGTGGCCGCGCTGCTGTACGCCCTGGCGGGCGGGCTCATGGTGTTCACCGAGTGGCCAGGCCAGCTCGCCGCACTGCTCGCGGTGCCGTACCTGCTCAACGTGCTGCGCTTCAGCGGTGTCACGGACACCGATTCCGGGCGGGCCAACGCGGGGTGGAAGACCTTCCTGTGGTTGAACTACCTCACCGGTTTCCTGGTGACCATGCTGCTCATCTGGTGGGCCGCGGTGCGCCCGGTCTGACCCCGGCCGGTCGCTCGACGCCGCTCGCCCCCTTCCGGGGGCGGGCGGCGTCGTCGTTCTCGTCCTGATCCGATTCGTGAACCCTTGACCGCCTCGCCGGTTATGTGGTTCATTAGTAGAGTAATGAACCAAGGAGCTGGAAGTTCTCCATGACACCCAAACAAGACGGTCGCCCGATCTTCATGGTCCTGGCCGATCAGATCGCGGACGACATCCTCCAGGGCAACTACCCGGTGGATTCCGCGGTGCCATCCACCAACGAACTCGCCGCGTTCTACCGCATCAACCCCGCGACGGCGGGGAAAGCGCTGGGACGCTTGGTGGATCAGGGAGTCTTGGAGCGGCGTCGTGGGATCGGGACGTTCGTGGCCGCGGATGGCCCGGACATCCTGCGAGCGCAGCGCCGGGAGGCGTTCCATGAAGACTTCATCCAACCCGCCGTGGCCGAGGCCCGGAGGCTCGGACTCACACTCGACGACATGGTCGCACTCATCAGAAAGGTCTCGCCATGAGTTCTCCCGTACGACACACGGATCACCGCGAGAGCGCGCCGGGGCAGGGGATCCGGATCAGGAACCTGAACAAGTCCTTCGGCAAGAAGCACGTGCTGCGGGACATCACCGTGGATTTCGCGCCCGATCGGGTGCACGGGCTGCTCGGGGCCAACGGGGTGGGCAAGACCACGCTGATGTCCGTGATCCTCCATCACACGTTCCGCAGCTCCGGTGAGGTGCTGATCGACGGTGAGGATCCGCGGGAGAACGCGCGGTTGCTCGAACGCACGTGCTTCATCCACGAGGACCAGAAGTTCCACGACGACGACACCCCGGCCTCCCTGCTGCGCATCCTGCCCACGTTCTACCCCACGTGGGACACCGGGCTGGCCGAGCGCCTGGCGTCCCGGTTCAAGCTGCCGATGAGCACGCGCACCACCAAGCTCTCCCGCGGGCAGCGCAGCGCGCTGGCGATCGTCATCTCACTGGCCGCGCGGGCGCCGTACACCTTCATGGACGAGCCGTACCTGGGGCTCGACCCCGGGCACCGTGCCCTGTTCTACGAGGAGTTCGCCCGCGCCCTGGCCGAACACCCGCGCACCGTGATCCTCTCCACGCACCTGATCGACGAGGTGTCCGACCTGCTCGAGAACGTGGTCATGATTGAGGACGGCCGGGTCACGGTGGACGCGGACATCGACGACGCCCGGGACAGCGCGTTCGTGCTGCGCGGACTCGAACCCGTGGTCCGGGACGTCGTGGGCGCTCGCAGGGTCCTGCGCGAGTACCGACTCGGCAACATCCTCTCCGTCACCGTGGACGGCACCGCGACCGCTGAGGACCGGCGCCGCGCGGACGCCGCCAATGTCTCGTTGGAACCCGTCACCTTGCAGGAACTCGTGGCCGCGCGGGGCATGCGCGGCACCGACGACGCAGAAATGAGTGTGTGATGCAGTACGCCCGCCGGAACCTCGCGCTGTACCTGACCAACCGACTCAACTCCTTCGTGGTGGCCCCGGCCATCCTGGTCCTGGTCGCGATCCTCACGGTCGTGATCGGGCTGATCATCGGCATCCGCACCGGTCTGCCCCTACCGCAGCCTGTCCAGGACGGATTCCAAGCCAACCTGGCCGTGTTCTGGGCCCTCCCGGGCTTCCTGATCTCCCACGGCGCGCTGACCGCCAACCGGGGTTTCGCCGGCGCGCTCGCGTTCGGCAGCACCCGCCGGAACTTCTGGGCGGGCACGGCCATGGGTTTCATGATCACGTCCCTGGTGGTCGCAGCCGTGGGTCTCGTGATCCTGGCCGCGGAGGCCGCGACCGGGTTCGGGCTGGGGATCAGTTTCCTCACCATTCACGCCCTGGGTGACGGCAACCCCCTGATCGTGGCCGTGACATTGTTCCTGCTGAGTCTCATGAGCCTCTTCGCGGGCATGAGTTTCGGCGGGATCTACCGCGCGGCCGGGGTGATCTGGACCGTGATCTCGATCGTGGCCGTGGTGCTCGTGGCACTGGGTCTGCTCGCCGCGATCGTGGCCTGGCCGGACTTGTGGTTGGACCTCGCGAGCGAGCTCGGACGGTGGGGCATCCCGCTCGGCCTCGTGGTCGTCACGCTGATCGCCGGTCTCGCGAGCCGCGCGGTGGTGCGGTACGCGGAGATCTGAGCTCCCGGTACGACGCCGCTCGCTCCCTTCCCGGGGGTGGGCGTCGTCGTCGTGTGCGGGCCGTGTCGTGCGGGCGGTGCGTGGACTGCACCCCTGACACCACCCGCTCCCGGGCCACCCCACCTGACATCATGGCCCCATGAGCCGATCGACATTCACCACGCACACCGCCCACGTCAACGACACCGAGCTGGCCTACACGGACGAGGGCCGGGGCGAGTCCATCGTGCTGCTGCACGGCCACGCGTACGACCGCTCCATGTGGGACGGGCAGGTCACGACTCTCGCGGAGCAGGGTTGGCGCGTGATCGCCCCGGACCTGCGCGGGTTCGGCGAGTCCCAGGTCACCGAGGGGATCGTGTACACCGAGGAGTTCGCCGCGGACATCGTCGCGCTGCTGGACGAGCTCGGCCTGGAGACCGTGATCCTGTTGGGCTTCTCGATGTCCGGTCAGGTGGCCATGCAGATCGCCGCGTCGTATCCCGAACGGGTGAGCGCGCTGATCATCAACGACACGGTGCCCACGTCCGAGGACGCGGCAGGGCGGCGGCGTCGTCATGTGGCGGCGGACGGGATCGTGCGGGACGGAATGGAGACCTACGCGCAGAACGTGCTGTCCAAGATGATCGCGGAGGAGAACGTGGAGCGGCTGCCGGAGGTCGCCGAGCGCGTGCGTGAGATGATCCGGACCGCCCCGCTCGAGGGCTCCACCGCGGCCATGCGCGGGCGCGCCGAACGCAACGACTTCACCGAGACGCTGCGTGCGTGGGAGAAGCCCGCGCTCGTGATCGTGGGGGACTCGGACGCGTTCGACAACGGCGCGGGCCAGGTCATGAGCGAGCTGCTGCGCCACGGTGAGCTCGAGGTGGTCCCCGCAAGCGGGCACACGCCCAACATGGAGAACCCCTCGGAGTACGACGCCGCTCTGGGTGCCTTCCTCTCGCGCCTCGTCTGATCGGGAGGCTCGCGGGTGCCGCTCACGGGCGGAATGGCGGGCGAACATCTGAGTCCCGAGAATGCCTCGGAATCGCGATCCGGGTGCTTTATCGGGGCATGGATGTACCCGGGGATGCCCGGCGCTCAGTTCCAGTTGTCGGCGAGCAACTCCATGGCTGTGAGGACGTCCGGTTGACGCGTGGCGGTGGGGGAGATCATCAGCTCGTCCGCATCAGCGTGTTCTGCGAACCGGTGCAGGTAGTCCACCACGGTGTCCGGGGTGCCCGCGCCGGTGTAACTGATCATGTGCAGGATCTGGGCGGCAGCGGGGGAGGCCATGACCATGTCCATCTCCTCGTCCGTGAACTCCCGGCCGCGGCCCACCATGGCCTTGACCCGGGAGCGCTGGGTCGCTTCCAGCTGACGGGCGGCGTCCTGCGCGTCCTCGGAAATGATCACGTTTACCGCGGCAATCACGTACGGCTCCGCGAGCTGTTCGGACGGCTGGAACTGGGACCGGTACGCGGCCACGGCGTCCACGAGGGCGTCCGGCGCGAAGTGCGATGCGAACGCATAGGGCAGCCCGTAGGCCGCGGCCAACTGGGCCCCGAACAGGGACGAGCCCAGGATCGTCAGCGGCACGTCGGTCCCCGCACCCGGCATCGCCTGCACGCCCGGGATGAGTGAGTTGCCGGTCAGGTAGCCCCGCAGTTCCTTGACGTCCTGGGGGAAGCTCTCGGCGGATTCGGGGGAACGACGCAGTGCGCGCAGCGTGCGCGGATCCGTCCCCGGGGCGCGGCCGAGCCCCAGGTCGATCCGGCCGGGGTGCAGCTCCGCGAGGGTGCCGAACTGTTCCGCGATCGTGAGCGGGGAGTGATTGGGCAGCATGACGCCGCCCGAACCGAGCCGGATGCGTTCCGTGTGCGCGGCCACGTGGGCGATCAACACTGCCGGTGCGGAGGACGCGATCGTGGGCATGTTGTGGTGCTCCGCGTACCAGACCCGCGTGTATCCCAACCGCTCCGCGTGCCGGGCAAGGGTCACGGAATCCGCGAAACTCTCACCCACCGATTGGTTCTCGCGTACGGTGGCGAAGTCGATGACCGATAGGGGCAGTGCCATGAATGAAACCCTTTCCAGAGAAAACTTGCTGTAGGAATAACGGGCTCACGGGGCCCGATATTCCGCGGGCCGCTGCTCTCCCGGGTGTGCTGAACGGGTTGCTCGGGGTGGGAGGGGATGAGCGGGGGAGCGGGATGAGGGAGCGCCTACCGGCAGACTCGGGGCCACCACCGGACCCGGACTTGCCGGTTCAGTTCTCGGGGCGCCCTGCTCGGATCGCCCCAGCCGGCGCCTGGCGGCGCGCGTTGTGGGTGTCGCGGGTCGGTCATAGGCTCACGGGCATGGCCGAGTACGAGGTCACCGAGCTGTTCACCGTCCCCCGCGAGCCCACCGTGCTCGCGCCCGGGGCCGTGCACGTTCCCGATTGGCTCCCCGTCGCCCGGCAGCACGATCTCGTGGCCGCGTGCCGTGACTGGGTGCGCTCGGCCCCCATGCGTCACCAGGTGATGCCGGGCGGCGGTCGGATGTCCGTGCAGTCGGTCATGCTCGGCGCGAATCGGACCCCCTACCGCTACGGGGCCACCGGGGGAGCGGAGGTCGCGGTCCTGCCGGACTGGCTCGTGGACCTGGGTGCGCGGGCCGTGGCGGACGCGTACGGGGTGGTGGACGCGGGAGATGTGGGCGCCCCCGAAGTCGAGGACGTCGTCCGCGGTTTCGTCCCCGACTCCGCGCTGGTCAACTACTACGACGGCGCCGCGCACATGGGGATGCACCAGGACAAGGACGAGTTCTCGGCGGCGCCCATCGTGTCCCTGTCCCTGGGGGACACGTGCACGTTCCGCTTCGGCAACACCGAGACCCGCACGGCTCCGTACCGGGACGTGGAGCTGCGCTCGGGGGACCTGTTCGTGTTCGGCGGACCCTCCCGGTACGCGTTCCACGGCGTGCCCAAAGTGTTCCCCGGAACGGGTGGCCTGCACCTGGGGTTGAAGAACGGCGGGCGGTTGAACATCACGCTACGCATGACGGGTGGGCACCGGCGAGCGCGCTGACGTGCTGAGAGCGACCCCGTCTGTCGGCACACGAGGGCGGGCGCCCCGCTCGAACGCGAGGGTCTGCGCGCCGCTCGGCCACGAGAACCGGTGCCCCGCTCGGACCCGGGGCCGCGACGGGCGCGATGACACACTGGGGTCATGCAGAACGAGGCCCTGGATCCCCGCCCCACGGACGTGCAGGTGGAGCGCTACCGCACCCTGGCCGCCGATCACGCGGTGGGGGTGGGCGTGGTGTGCTCGCGCTACCGGGGCAAGGACCACGCGATCACCGTCACGGCGTTCGCGGACGTCTCCTACGATCCGCCCACCATGCTCGTGTGCCTGTACGACATGGGGCGGATGTGCGAGGCCGTGGAGGGCTCCGGATCCTGGGCCCTGTCCCTGCTGAACGCGGATCAGCGCTCCGTGGCGAATTGGCTCGCGAGTCCGGGCAACCCCGTGGACGGACTGCTGGACACCGTCCCGTTCCACCGCACCGAGCGCACGGGGACGCCTGTGATCGACGGGTGCCTGAGCTGGTTCGAGCTGGACACCGTGTCCACCCACACCGCGGCAACCCACCTGGTGGTCGTGGGGCGTGTCACGGCCATGGGCCGAGGGGTGGACGCGGGTGCCGCGGACCGTCCCCTGATCCATTTCGCGAGGGAGTACAAGAGCATCGGGTGATCCCGGCCGCGGGTGGGCGTACGGTGAGAAGTGGGGGCTCGCTCGTCGCACGGTGCGTAGCGGTGGTGTCCCCCCAATGTGACGTCTCATTGCGCCGTGTGGCCCAGAATGTGGACTACGAAACCATGTGTTGGACATGAGATGCCTGGCAGGATTTAGCCTGTCCGGATAACGGCGGCCGGACCGCCGATCCGGGAACACAGCCGTGTGAGAGGACCCACCATGCCGGACCGCGTCAGCCAGAACACCTCAGCAGATCCCGAGACCCCCGACCCCGGCCAGGGGTTGGACGGTGTCCCGGCATCCGGGGGTGAGGCAGAACGGGTCGCCGCACATGCCGTGGACCTCGTGGCCCCCACGGAGGCGCTGCACAGCGATCCGCGCCTGACGGAAGGGTTCAAGTCCGCGTTCGGTCAGCATCCCGCGGGCATCGCGATCATCACGGTCGCCGGGCCGGAAGGCCCCGTGGGCCTCACGGCGTCCTCCGTCTCCTCCATCTCCGCCGACCCCCCGATCCTCGGCTTCTCACTGCAGGCCAAGCGCGGTTCAGCGGCCGTCGTGGCAACGGCCGATTCCTTCGTGGTGCATTTCCTGGATTCGGACAACGTGGAACTCGCACGATCCTTCGCCATTTCGGGTGCACCCCGTTTCGGGGACGACATGGAGTGGACCACGCTGTCCACAGGCGAGCCCCGCTTGCTCGGGGTGCGCCGCGTGCTGAGGGCCATCCCGCTCGCGCGGATCAAGGCCGGGCCGGCGCTCGTGTTCAATGCCGCCGTCGTGGAGGTCCTGGGTGAAGAGGGCTCGGGCAGCCCGCTTGTGTACCACCAGCGGCAGTTCCACGGCCTCAGCGACAGCTCGGTGCTGGACCTGCACCTCTGACGGGCGGGCCTTCGCCGTGCCGTGTGTGACGCTGTTCACCCAAAGTTTTCTCCAGAATAGGTTGACGCATCAAACAGCGGGTCGTAAATTAGTTTCCGAAGCAACCAATTGGGCCGTCCGACGACGGCCCGCCCGATGCCAAGGAGAAACGAATGACCACGCTCGAAGGTATGACCCCCGGAACTTGGACCCTGGACCCCGCCCACACGGAGGTCGCGTTCTCCGTCCGCCACGCCGGTATCTCCAAGGTGCGCGGTGTGTTCAGCGACGTCTCCGGTGAACTCAACGTGACCAAGGACGCTTCGCAGTCCAACGGCCAGGTGGCCGTGGGGATGAACTCCGTGGACACCAAGAACGAGACCCGCGACAACCACGTGCGCTCGGCCGAGTTCTTCGACGTGGAGAACCACCCGCAGATGACCTACAAGATCACCGGCCTGGAGCTCAACGACGGTGAGGGCACCGTGACCGGCGAGCTCACCCTGCGTGGCGTGACCAAGCCCGTGAAGCTGGACGCCGAGTTCAACGGCGTGGCCGTGGACGCCTTCGGCACCACCCGCGCGGGCTTCACCGCCTCCACCTCGATCTCCCGCAAGGAGTTCAACGTGACCTGGAACGCCGCCCTCGAGGCCGGCGGTGTCATGGTCTCCGACAAGGTGCGCATCGACCTGGACGTGGAGTTCACCGCTCCGGAGTCCACCAACTGAACGACTCGCACCTGAGCATCTCGTGCCCGAGCGACTCGCTCCCCGCGTGAACAGTGCCCCACCGGTTGTCCGACCGATGGGGCACTTGCGTTCTGCGGGGCAGGAGCGCGGCTAGCGCAACGACTGCACGATGAAGTAGATCAGCGGCACGAGCACGAGTCCCACGAGCGCAATGCGCCGCACCCGCACCTCCATACGCGCGGGGTTGATCCGGTACCCCTCGCGGCGAGTTCCGTTCGCGCCTCGGCGCGACGACGCCTCGGACAGGGGCCCCGGAGCGGCGTCGTCGTCCGGGAAGTTCCGATCGGGGGGCCCGGCGCCCCGCCCGTCCTCGGGTGACGAGGGGTGAGGGGAAGTGTTCACGAGGCCTCCTGCGGGGCGCGAGTGCGGATCGGTGGCAGGGTCAACGCCATCTGGTGGTCATGATGAGCCCCGCCAGCATGAACCCGAGCCCGATCACCAGATTCCACACGCTGATCCCGGGGATGGGCACCACGCCTTGGAACAGGTAGTAGGTGATGATCCACAACAGCCCCAGGATCATCAACCCGATCATGACCACCTTGTACCACAGCGGCGTGGGCTGGTAGTCGGTGGACCGGCGCTCGCGCTTCTCCGCCTGGGCGGCCTTCGCCGCACGACGTCGCTCGTCCCGCCGCAGCTTCTTGCGCGCCGCGGGCGTCTCCGCGTCCTCGCCCGTATCGGACGTGCCGACGCCCGGCTCGTCGGTGGACCCGGCCTCGCCGGACGCGTCCGCTCCGGACGTACCGGCCCGGGCCACCTTCATGCCGGATTCGTTCGCTACAGCGGTCCCGGAAGCGGACACGGATGCCGCGGCCGCCCGCTTCTTCCTTGCCCGGCCCTTACCGACGGACGTCGTCGTGCCAGCGGGCACAGCCGGGTCACCGGACGCATCCCCGGTACCGGGCGCAGCGGCGTCGTCGGTGAGACCGTGGTCGGTCGCCGCATCCTTGGTGGAGACGGCCGAGGACCCGGATTTGCGCGCGGCAGAACGCTCGAAGGACGCGGCGGCGCTGTTGCGGGGAAGGATCTCCGCCGCGAGGGCGGCGAGTTCGCGGTCCCGTTCCGTGAGGGCGAAGTCCTGTGTGTCGTCCTGCGACTTACGGGATCGACCGAAGCGCTTCTTGGGCTCAGACACTGGCGTTCTTTCCTCCTGCTGCGTGGGCACCACGTCCGGGCGTGGCCCGGGGGCGGGTTCGCGGCCGTGGCGGCCCGCGGGTGCGGCGGGGACCGGTTCCTGCCGCGAGATCGGCGTTCAGTCTATCCGCCCGAGCGGGCGTAGACTGGCGCGAGTTCTGTCAATTGGTGAACGCGCAGGAGTTCTTGAGTGTCTGTGAAGATTCTCGTCGTGGATAACTACGACAGCTTTGTCTACACCTTGGTGGGGTATCTGCAGCAATTGGGGGCCCAGACGACCGTGGTGCGCAACGACGACCTGGACGTCGCCGCGGCCACCGCTCTCGCCGGTGAACACCAGGGTGTCCTGCTGTCCCCCGGCCCCGGTGCCCCCGCGGACGCCGGCGTGTGCGCGAACCTGATCCGCTGGGCGGAGCACACCAGGACACCGTTGCTCGGCGTGTGCCTGGGCCACCAGGCGCTCGGTGAGGTCTACGGCGCTCGCGTGGGCCACGCCCAACAGCTCATGCACGGCAAGACGTCCCAGTTGGTGCACCACGGGGACAGCGTCTTCGCCTCGGTCCCGTCGCCGTTCACCGCGACCCGGTACCACTCGCTCGCCGTGGCCGCGGACACCGTCCCGGACTGCCTCGAGGTCACCGCGACCACCGAGGACGGGCAGGTGGTCATGGGTCTCAAGCACCGCTCCGCCCCGCTGCACGGTGTGCAGTTCCACCCCGAGTCCGTGCTCACGGAGGGTGGCTACCTCATGCTCGGCAACTGGCTCGAGGAAGTGGGCCAGCACGGTGCCGCCGCGGCGGCCGCGGGGCTGTCCCCGCTCATGACCGCCTGAGAACCATTTCCGTCAGAGGCACCCGGACCGCACACTCCGTCGGAGCGAGGTCCGTCGGGCCCCGCACAGTAAGGCCCGGCCGATCTCAGCCGTCGCCCCCGCGGGATGCGGTGGGGCGACTCGTGGGTTGGGGCTGCGTGGGTTGGGGTGCGGCATCCGTGGGTTCGGCGGGAGTCGTGGGTTCCGCCGTGGGCTCGTCCTCGTTCGTCGGGGACGGGGTGGGGCTCGGCGTGGGCGTCACCTTCCGGGCCACCGTGAGCGTGATCGTGGACCCCTGGC
Source organism: Kocuria sp. CPCC 205297 (assembly GCF_040981035.1). Lineage (NCBI taxonomy): Bacteria > Bacillati > Actinomycetota > Actinomycetes > Micrococcales > Micrococcaceae > Kocuria > Kocuria sp. CPCC 205297. The sequence continues at coordinate 26,779 of NZ_JAVKPY010000010.1, forward strand.
TCACGGAGGACCCCGCGGGAGCGGACTGCCGCAGCACCGTGCCAGCCTCAGCATCCTCGGTCTCGCGGATCTCCACGTCGTAGTTGAGTCGCACGTCGTCCGCCCGCAAGGCCTGTTCGGCCTCCGCGCGGCTGCGGCCGACGACGTCCGGGACCGTGACCTTGCCCGTGGACACCTGCAGTTTGACCGCGCTGTCCCGGGCCACCGAGGCGCCCTGTCCGGGATCGGTCGAGAGCACCACGTTGTGGGGCACGGTGGCGCTGTTGACCGTGCTGACCGGGCCCGCCGTGAGGCCGGCCTGCTGCAGGGACTGGCGGGCGTAGTCCAAGGATTGGCCCACGAGATCGTTGGGCACGGTCACGTTCTCGGGCCCCTCGGAGACCACGACGGCCACCGAGGACCCCTGGTCCACCTGGGCCCCCGCGGCGGGGCTCATGCTGATCACGTGCTTGTCCGGCACACTGTCACTGTGCTGCGTGGTGAACGTGGGGTTCAGCCCCGCGTCCCGCAGGGTGTTCTCCGCCGTGGTGCTGTCCATCCCCGTGACCTGGGGGACGCTCACCTGCGCGACCTGTTCGACCTGCTGGTCCTGCCACCACCGCACGCCCAGCACGGTTCCGCCGACCAGCAGCGCGAGCACGAGCAGCAGCACCACGGGCACGACCCACAGGGGCCTGCGACGGCGCCGTTCGTACCGCGCGGAGGCGGACGCGGGGGCGGCGACGGGCGCTGGGTCGTCGGCCGCGGCGTCGTCGTCGAACCGGCCGTACTGTGCGGAGACGGTGGGCTCGGCGTCCTCGCTGCGTCCCGCGGCGGTCACGGCGGCGGCCGGGGTACCGGCGCCCACTGCGGGCAGGGTCTTGGTGTGAGAGTCGGCAGTGTGGGCGACGTTGATGGGCTGGGTCGCCCCGAGGTTGCCGGGCAGTTGCCCGCCGAGTTCCCGCAGCGCCCGGCGCATCTGCCCGGCGTCCACGAACCGGTCCCTGGGGTTCTTGGCCAGGGCGCGCTCCATGAACCGGTCCACGGCGGGCGGCAACTGCGGGTTCACCGCCGACGGCGCGGGCGGCGCGTCCCGCACGTGCTGCGCGGCGATCGCCACGGAGGATTCCCCCACGAACGGCGCGCGCCCGGTCAGCAACTCGAAGAGCACGCACGCGGCGGAGTACAGGTCCGAACGGGGATCCACCGCGGCCCCGCTGGCCTGTTCGGGGGAAAGGTACTGTGCGGTGCCGAGCACCGCCTGGGACTGGGTCAGCGCGGCCTGCGTGTCCTCCACGGCACGCGCGATCCCGAAGTCCATGACCTTGACGCTGCCGTCCGGGGTGACCTTGACGTTGGCGGGTTTGATGTCCCGGTGCACGATCCCCGCGCGGTGGCTGAAGGACAGGGCGTCCATGATGCCGAGCATGTACTCGATGGCCTGTTCCGGGGTGACCCCCGGCCCGTGCATGAGTTCCCGCAGTGTGCGCCCGGGGACGTATTCCATGACGATGTAGGGGCGCAGGACACCGTCCGGGCCCTGGGGGCGGATCTCACCGGTGTCGTAGATGGCCACGATCGAGTGGTGGTTGAGGGACGCCACGGCGTGGGCCTCGCGCTGGAACCGCTCGTGGAACGTCTCGTCCGCGGCCAGCTCCGGGCGCAGGATCTTGATCGCCACGCGACGGCCCAGACGCACGTCCTGTCCCACGTGCACCGTGGCCATGCCACCGCGGCCGATGACCTCACCGACCTCGTACCGGTCGTTGATCAGATCCGGCAGTCCCGACGTCCCCATGCGTGTCAGCCGCCCGCGCCGCTGCCGGGAGCGCTTGGAGCCGCGAGCGCCCCGTCACCGGTGCCCTGCACGGGGTCGGACTGCCCCGATCCTGCCTCGGTGCGGGCGCTCTGATCCGTGGTCCCCCGGGCGCCGGTGTCCGCCTGGGTGTTCGCTCCGTTCTGGCCGGTCTCCCCGGCGCCGTTGGTGGCTCCGTTACCGGCCCCGCCGTTGTCCGCGCCGCCGCCGTTACCGGCGCCATTGCCCCCGCCGTTGGTGGGAGCGGGCTGAGCGGTCTGCTGCGGTGCCTGGGTGTTCTGGTTCTGCTCGGGCTGTTGCTGCGGTGACCGCGTGGCACCGGTGCCCCCGGTCCCGGCGCCCGAGGTCGTCTGGGCACCCGGGGTCCACGCGACGTACATCACCACGGTGGAACCGACCTTCACCCGCGAACCGGCCGCGGGTTCCACGGAGACCACGGTGTTCTCCGCCTGACCCGTGCCCTGCTGCAGCCGCTTGTCCACGTTCACGCCCATGGCGGTGATCTCGGAGGCGACCTTGTCCGCGTCGCGGCCCACCATGTTGGCGGGCAACACCACGGTGTTCGCGGTGGGGCTCACGGTGGAGGACGTGACGGTGCCCGGTGCGGGGGAGCCGGAATCGTCCCGCGAGGAGAAGAAGTACACCCCGGCCACGGCCAGGGCCACCAGAAGTGCAAGCAGCGGCAACAACCACGCCCACACGGACGTCTTGCGCCGCTCACCCTGCGGGGTGGAACCGCGCTGCGAGTTCGGTGGCCGGTTCACGGCGTCGAACTGTGCGGTAGAGGGGTGGGCGCTGTACTTGGGGTCCGGCTGGGCCGCGGCTGCGGCCGAACCGGTCACTCCCGCGGCGGCCGTCCCGGACATGGGCCGGGTGCTCGGTCCCGAGACCGGTGCGATGGCCTCGGTGGGTTGCTCGTCGGAGAAGTCCTGGGACAGGAACGGCTGCATCCCTGGGACCATCGTGACCGCGGCCGTGACGTCCCCGCGGCGCAGCGCATCCACGGCGTTGGCGAGCTTGCCCGCGTTCTCCGGGCGTTCCTCCGGGTCCTTGGCAAGCATGGACATGATGAGGGCGCGCACCGGGTCCGGGATGGAGTCCGGCAGCGCGGGAGGGTTGTCGTTGACCTGGGCCAGGGCGATTGCGATCTGGGATTCCCCCGTGAAGGGGCGCCGGCCGGCGAGCAGTTCGTAGCCGATGATCCCCAGGGAGTAGATGTCCGAGGAGCCCGTGGCGGTCTGACCGGTGGCCTGCTCGGGAGCCAGGTACTGGGCCGTGCCCATGACCTGGCCGGTGGCCGTGAGCGGCACCTGGTCCGCGAGCCGGGCGATGCCGAAGTCGGTGACCTTGACGCGGTTGTCCGGGGTGATGATCAGGTTGCCGGGCTTCACGTCCCGGTGCACGAGCCCTTGCGCGTGCGCGGCGGCCAGGGCGCGGGCGGTCTGGCCGATGTAGTTCAGGACCGTGTCCGGGTCCAACGACTTCTGCCGGTCGATAATGTTGGACAGCGGTTCGCCGGGCACGAGTTCCATGACCAGGAACGCGGAGCCCTCGTCCTCGCCGTAGTCGAAGACGTTGGCCACACCCGGGTGGTTGAGCAGGGCGGTGTGGCGGGCCTCCGCCCGGAACCGCTGCAGGAACGTGGGATCCCCGTTGTACTCGTCCTTGAGGATCTTCACCGCGACGATCCGACCCAGGACCTGATCCTTGGCCTTCCACACCTCGCCCATGCCGCCGATGGCAATTCGTTCCGTCAGGGCGTAACGACCGCCCAGGGTGGTGTTCGACGATGGTCTCACTTGTTCAACACCGCCTCGAAGAGTTGCCGTGCACTGGGGCTGGTCAGGGAAGACCCTGTGGTGACGTCCACGTCCTCGACCACCACGGCCACCGCCAACTGGGGGTCGTCGGCGGGCGCGAATCCAGTGAACCACGAATCGTTCAATCCGTCCCTGCCGATCTCCGCCGTGCCGGTCTTCCCGGCCACCTGCACGCCGGGCACGGCCGCGCCGGACGCGATGCCGTTACTGACCACGGAGGTCATCAGGTCCTTGACGGTGCGCGCGGTCTCTGCGTCCGTGGAGCGGCGCAGCTGCTCGGCCTGGAACTGGTCGATCACGGACAGGTCCGAGGAGCGCACGGTCTTGATGAGGCTGGGACGCATCATCACACCGTCGTTGGCTATAGCCGCGGAGGCCATGGCCACCTGCAGCGGGGTGGTGCGGACGTCGTACTGCCCGATCGAGGACAGGGCGAGTTGGGCCTGGTTCATGTCCTCGGGGAACATGGACGGGGTGACCTGCAGCGGGATGTCCAGGTTCTGGCCGTAGCCGAAGTTCTGCGCTGTCTGGCGGATCTTGTCCTGGCCCAGGTCCATGGCGATGTGCGCGAACGGGGTGTTGCAGGACTGCTCGAGCGCGAAGCGCAGGTCCACCTGGGAGCGCGCGGCACACCCGCCCTGGCGGTAGTTGGGCAGGCTAACTGTCGTGTCCGGGAGCGGGAGCTCGTTGGGGTTCGGCAGCGTGGTGTCGGTCGTGTACTTCCCGGACTCCAGCGCGGCCACGGTGTCGATGATCTTGAACGTGGAACCGGGGGAGTACAGGTCCCCGCTGATCGCGCGGTTCACGAGCGGCTTGTCCGGGTCCGCGTTCAGGGACTGGGCGGCTGCGACCACCTGGTTCGTGTCGTGGGAGGACAGGGCGTTCGCGTCGTAGCTCTTGCGGGAGACCATGGCCTTGATCTCGCCGGTCTTGGGGTCCACGGCCACGATGGAGCCGTTGTGACCCTCCAGTGCGTTGTACGCGATGCGCTGCAGCTCGGGGTCCAGGGTCAGCTCCACCGAGGCGCCCTTGGGCTGGTTCCCGGAGAACAGGGACACCACGCGGTCGTAGAACTGGTCGTCGGACGCGCCCGAGAGTTGGTCACCCATGGCGGATTCGAGTCCCGTGGCCCCGTAGACCAGGGAGAAGTACCCGGTGAGGTTCGCGTACAGGGGGGAGTCCGAGTAGACGCGCTGGTGCGCGAAGTCGCCGTCCGCGGGCACGGAGCGAGCGATCTCCTTCCCGCCCACGAGGATCGAGCCGCGGTCCCGGCCGAACTGTTCGTACAGCGTGCGGTTGTTCCACGGGTTGGCCTGGAGGGCGTTGGCCGCGAAGAACTGCACGTACGTCAGTGTCAGTAGCAGCACCACCATGATGGCCACGGCCATGAGCCACATGCGCCGGATCGCCTTGTTCATCGGGTCCCCCCTTTCTGGTCGTGCACGTTGCCGCCGGATGCGCCGCGTTCACCGGACGACGACGCCGCGTCACCCCGGGTGCGGTCGCTCCGGGAGGCGCGCGTGGCGCCGTGGCCGGCGGAACCGCTCGAGCGATGCGTGATCCGCGAGATCGCCTCGGTCGCGGATGCCGATTCCGCCGCGCCCGGGGACGCCGCGGCGTCGTGGGATACGGACGTGGTCCGCGACAGCGACGGGGTGGGCTCCGTGGCCGGCTCCCGGACCGGGGCGGCGTCGGCGCCGTCGGTGCGGGTGCGCTCGTCGTCGCGGCGTTCCTCGCGGGCGCGGAGGCGGCGCTCGAAGGTCGCGAGGTCCTCGTCCGTGGCGGGACCGGTGACCACGGGGCGCCGCGCGCTGTGGGAGATGGCCAGCAGGATCGCCACGATGATCCAGTTGGACAGCAGGGACGACCCACCGGCGGACATGAACGGGGTGGTCAGACCGGTCAGCGGCAGCAACCGCGTGACACCGCCGATCACCACGAGCAACTGCAGCACCATGAGCGAGGACAGGCCCGCGGCCAACAGCTTGCCGAACGCGTCACGGGTACCCAGGGCGGCGCGCAACCCGCGGGTCGCGAAGAGCAGGAACATCACCAGGATCGCGCCGAGCCCGATCAGCCCGAGCTCCTCACCGAACGCCGTGATGATCATGTCCGAATTGGAATAGGAGACCAGGTCCGGGCGCCCCTGACCCAGGCCCTGACCGAACAGCCCGCCGGAGGCCAGACCGAACAGTCCCTGCACGATCTGCGCCGAGCCACCGGGGGAGCGGTTGTAGACGTCCGGGTTGAAGGCGTCCAGCCACGCGTCCAGGCGCAGGGCCACGTGGGAGAACATGCGGCTCGCGGCGAAACCTCCCACGGCCATGAGCAGCACGCCCAGCACGATCCAGCCCAGGCGTCCCGTGGCCAGGTAGACCATGGCCAGGAACAGGCCGAAGAACATGATGGCGGTACCCATGTCCTTCTGCAGCACCAGCACGCCGATCGCGATCACCCACGCCGCGAACATGGGGGCGATGTCCCGGAACCGGGGCAGGCGCACGGGGCCGATCTTGCGCCCAGCCAGCAGGATCAGGTCCCGGTTGGTCGAGAGGTAGCCCGCGAAGAAGATGGCCAGCGTGATCTTGGCGATCTCACCGGGCTGGAACGTGCGCCCGGCCACCGAGATCCACAGTCGGGCGCCGTTGATCTCCACGCCGAGGCCCGGGATCATGGGCAGCAGCAGGAGCACGGCGGAGAGCAGCAACATGATGTACGTGACGTTGCGCAGTCGCCGGTGGTCCTTGAGCAACCACAGCACCACGCAGCACGCGAGCATGGCCACGCCGGTCCACACCACCTGGGTGTTGGCGGCACTCTGGTTGGTGGACAGGTCGATGCGGTGGATCATCGCCAGCCCGAGCCCGTTGAGCGCCACGGCCAGCGGGAGCAGGTAGGGGTCCGCGTAGCGCGCCCGGATCCACAGCACCACGTGCACCAGCAGGGCGCCCACGCCCAGCACGGTACCGCTCATGATGATGTGGCGGGGATCCGCTTGGGCGCGTTCGGGATCCACCAGGATGTTGGCGCTCACGCCGATCGCCAGGGCCACGAGCAGCAACAGCAACTCGGTGATCCGCCGCGGCCTGGGGCGCACGGGAGCCCCTGTGCCGCGTTCGGGCGCGGCGTTCACGGTCGAACTCATCGGTTCTCACCCCCGGGGGTCCCCGAGGCACCGGGGGACGTGCGCGGGGTGGCCGAGCCACTCGGCGACGCGCTCGCGGACGGGTTCGGTGTGGGGGTCGTGACCGTCACCCGGCCCGTGGGGCGGGGTTCGGGTCCGCGCGAGGACTCCAGGTCCGTGACGATCTGTTCGGCCTCCTCGCGGCTGCCCGCGGGGATCGTGGCGCGCACGCGGTCCTGCGCGTACTGGGACAGGGAGTCCACGGGGATCTCGGTGGTCGCGCTCAACTCGCTCAGCGAAATGGGACCCAGGGACTGCGAGACCCCCTGGAACACGGCCACGTGACCCCGGTCCTCACCCACGTAGTACTGGGACGAGGTCCACGCGCGCGCACCCCACCCGCCGAGCAGCAGCGCGAGGGCGAGCACGACGACGCCCACGATCCACGCCGCACGACGGCGTTTGGTCCCGCGCGCGGGGTCGTCACCCTTGCGACGCAACAGGCTGCGTACCTCGGCGGGATCGGTGGTCACGTCCAGCGTGGAGGTCGCGAGCATCGTGGCGCGGCGCTGGATCGCCGAGTCCGAGACGGTAGGGATACGCCCCGTCTGGGTCGCGTTCGCCGCGGCACCCACGAGCAGGTGGGGACGCTCGGCCAGGTCCCGGCGCAGCACGGAGGCCGAGGACTGGGTGGGCTGCGATGTGGTGTGGGGGTAACCGGGTTCGCGGTAGTCTGTGCCGCCGCCGGCCACGGGGGAGTCCATGGGTCCGTCCCAGTGCTCCACCTCGGACTCGCTCATGAGTTGCTCATCCGACGTGCGGGACTGATCCGGCACGGCCCCCTGGCTCTCCCCGGTCATGGGGTGGGCCTCGCTGCCCTGGGGGATCTCGTCCACCTGCACCACAACCACGGTCACGTTGTCCGGGGCCCCGCGGTCCAGGGTCAGTTCCACGAGGGAGTTCACGATCTGGTTCAGATCCCCCGTGGAGCGCATCACGTTCTCGATGGTCTGAGCGTTCACCACCGCGTTGAGGCCGTCGGAGCACAGCAACCAGCGCTCACCCACGGCCGGGCGCACGGTGCGCACCTCGAGTTCGGGGGAGGCGTCCACGTCACCGAGCACCCGCATGAGCACGTTCTTGTGGGGGTGGGTCTCGGCCTCCTCGGGCTGCAACCGGCCCTCGTCGATCAGCCGCTGGACGAACGTGTGGTCGGTAGTGACCTGCTCGAAACCCTCGGCCTCGGACAACCGGTACGCGCGGGAATCCCCGATGTGCGCCACGCAGATCTCGTCCCCGTCGATCAGCAGGGACGTCACGGTGGTGCCCATCCCGCCCAACCGTGGATTGGACTGCACGAGTTTCGCGAGGTTCTGGTTGGCGTTCTGGATCTCGTCCGCGAGCACGGTCTCGGCATCACCGTCGTAGCCGGCGTGGTCCAGATGGGTCAGGTCGATCACCGCGGAGGCCGAGGCGACGTCACCCCCCACGTGACCACCCATCCCGTCCGCGACGACGGCCAGGTAGCGGCCGGCGTAGGCGGAGTCGTCGTTCTTGGAACGGGCCCGGCCCACGTCGGAGCGAGCAGCATATCGGAAAGCAATGGGCATGGGCTACGGCCTCAGTTCCATCACGGTGCGCCCCACCCGGAACCGGGCGCCCGGGTCCACCACGGTGGCGCGGGACAGTCGCTGGTCCTGCAGGTAGGTGCCGTTCGTGGACCCGAGGTCCTCCAGGAACCACTTGGATCCCTGCGCGAACAGGCGGGCGTGGCGCCCCGAGGCGTAGTCGTCCTCGAGCGGGATGGTGGCCTCTGCGGAACGGCCCAGCATCACGGGGGCCGATCCCAGTTGGAAGCTCCGCCCGGCGAGCGGGCCGTCCACGACCACGAGCTGTTGCGCGCGCGTACGCGCACCCCCGGTGGTGGGGGCGGCGGGGCGGGGGTTCTGGGGTGCCTCCTGGCGGGGTTCCCGTGCGCGGGCGTCACGCAGTTTCTCGCGGCCACCGCGCACGGCCGCGCGGGCCTTGCCGCCCACGGTCAGGTCACGCGCCTGGGAGAAGACCACGGCGGCGATGAAGATCCACAGCAGCGCCAGGAATCCGTAGCGCAGCAGGGTCACGGTCAGTTCGGACACGTCAGCGCCTCTCCCTCGGGAGCATCAGTCGGAAGGTCAACCTGGTGCGCCCCACGGTGATCACGGAACCGTCCACGAGCTGGGCCCTGCCCTGGATCCGCTGGCCGTCCACATAGGAACCGTTCGTGGAACCGAGGTCCACGGCCAGGAAATGGTCCCCCTGGCGCCGGATTTCGAGGTGCTCGCGGGAGACCCCCGTGTCCTCCACGGTCACGTCCGCCTGCGCGGAGCGGCCCACGCTCACGCGGTCCGCGTTGAGCGTGAAACGTTCGGCGCCCACCTGGATCACCGGCACCGGTTGCAGCCCGGCCTGGTCGTCGACCGGGTCGTGATAGCCGCCGGGAACGTGGTCCGCAGCGTCGTCGTCGGCCGAATGAGCGGCTTGGCCATCGCGCGGGCGGGCGTGCGGGGCGGGCACCGGGGGTTGGGGTGCGCGCGCGGAGGTCCCGGCGTCCGCGGGAACCTCCGGTGTGCTCGTGCGCTCGAACGAGGATAGGATGTCGAAGTGGCCGGCCTCGAGTTCGGACTGGCGCGTGAAGCTCACGCGCACCGCGCCCTGCAGGGTATAGGCCTGCGAGCGCGCGTGACGGATGACGACGTCACACAGTTCCTCGGCCAGTTGGACGCCCCATTCCTGGGCCCGGGGGAAGTCGTCGTCGGAGAACTCCACGGTGAAGACGTTGGGTGCCATGGTGCGGCCCGCGGGAACGGTGAAGGACTCCTGGTCCAGTTCACGGCGCAGGGCGCTTGCGATCTCCACGGCCTCGACCCGCTTGCGAGAACCCGCGGTGAAGGCGGTGCGGACCACCTTCTCGATCCCGTTCTCCAGCCCGGTCCAGAAACCCATCCCGCCTCCTTCCTCGGTCAGCCAGTGGCGCTGCGCGGCGTGCGACCGCAGGGGGCGGCGGTACACACGGTCATGGACAGTGTTCAGAATAGTAGCCGGACAGGCTGAGTGGGCGGTGACAGCGCGCGTGATCCCGCTGGGAGCGCGCCCGGCCGGGCAGGACGCGGTGGCCGGCCCGGCGCGTCGCGGCGTACCGCGGTGCAGCGCGGGTGGTCAACACACTGCGACTTCTACCGACGGACCCTCGACCCAGTCCCCCGGGGCGGGCGATACTCGGGACCATGAAGCGACCCCAGAAGATCCTGACCCTCGGTTCCGCCGCACTGCTGAGCGCCTCGTTGCTCGTGGGCTGCGGGAACACCACCCAGAACCAGGCCCCCGCGCAGAACGACGCGACCCAGGGCGCCGGGGACGCCACCGCGGCGGCCACCGGCACCACGCAGGACGCGGCCACGCCCGACGCGACCGGTGCATCCCCGTCCGACACCGCGTCCGCCACGGACAGCGCCTCGCCGTCCGACAGCGCCTCGCCCACGAGCAGCGCGTCCGGCAGTGCGAGCCCGAGCGGTTCGGCGTCCGGCGCGGCCGTCAACGGCGGGCAGGCCGCCGCGCTGGCCGCCGTGGACTCCGCGCTGGCCCGGCACCAGGGTGGTGACGTGGTGGAGATCGATTACGACCGCCGCGCGGACAAGTTCGAGGTGGACCTGATCGCGGACGGTAACGCCCACCAGGTCACGGTGGACGCCACGGGCAAGGACGTCCAGGAGGACCGTGCGGACGGCCGCGCGGACGAGGACGACGTGGCCGAGCTGCGTGCCGCGGCCGTGGGCGCGAAGGACGCGATCAAGCGGGTCTTCGAGTCCGCCGAGTCCGAGTCGGGCACCAAGGTGCTGGACGAGGCCTCCCTGGACGAGGACGACGACGTCGTGCGCTGGGAAGTTGAGCTCGACATCGACAACCGGGACAAGGAGTACACGGTCAACGTGCAGGACGGCAGCGTCACCGCGCGCTGACGTCCCGAGGCGCCGCTTACATACCGTCTTGCCCCCCCCTCGCGCCTGTCGCTTCGTGGGGGGGGAGGCGGGGGCGGATCACCGGGGACGCCCCTATGAGCCGCTGACCGAGCGCCCCGCTGCACACTGACAGCGGGGCGTTCTGTGATCGCGTCGTGACTGCGACGCCGTATCAGGGCAGCGACGCGGCCAGTTCCACGGCCTCACGGATCGCGCGTTTCGCGTCCAGTTCCGCCGCCACGTGCGCGCCGCCCACCACGTGCACGGGGCGCTCCCCGTTCTCTCCCGCGAGTTCCCGGGCGAGCTCGGCGCGGGGTTCCTGGCCCGCGCACAGCACCACGGTGTCCGCGGGGATGATCCGTTCGATCCGGTCCTCGGTGTCCGGGTCGCCGGTCTGCGACGCATCCCGCTGCGCGGGCGCCAGGACGTGCACGCCCTGTTCGTCGATCCGCACGTACTGCACCCCGGTTACGAACTCCACGTCCGCCATGCGCAGTTCGGCGCGGTGGATCCACCCCGTGGTGGTGCCCAGTCGCGCTCCGGGCTTACCGGCGCTGCGCTGCAGCAGGGTCACGCGCCGTCTCGGTTTCGACGGCGCCGGGGCGAGCAACCCGCCCCGCGCTTCCAGCGAGCGGTCCACTCCCCACTCGGTGTAGAAGTCGGAGTGCGGGTCGTGCGTGAGGAAGTGCGCGACGTCGAATCCGATCCCGCCGCCGCCGACGACCGCCACGCGCTCACCCACGGGGGCGCCGGCCAAGACGTCCTTGTACCCGAGCACCGTGGGGCCGTCCTCCCCGGGGATGCCGGGGACGCGCGGGGTCACGCCGGTGGCCACGACCACGCGGTCCGCGAAGGCCACGTCCTGCGCGGTGGCGGTGTGCCCCGTGCGCACGGTGACCCCCAGCTCGGCCAGGCGCGTGCTGAAGTAGCGCACGGTGTGGGCGTAGTCCTCTTTGCCCGGGATGCGCAGCGCCAACTGGAACTGGCCGCCCAACTCCGGTTGCTCCTCGAACAGGGTCACCCGGTGACCCCGCTGCGCCGCAGCCTCCGCGAAGGCCAGCCCGGCCGGTCCGGCACCCACCACCGCGATCCGCTCCGCGGTGCGCGTGGGGCCCAGCACCAGCTCGTCCTCGCGCATCGCGCGCGGGTTCACGAGGCATGACATGCGGCGGCCGGAGAAGGTGTGGTCCAGGCACGCCTGGTTGCACGCGATGCACGTGTTGATCTCGGCGGGGCGCTGTGCGCGGGCCTTGGCCACGAATTGCGGGTCCGCCAGGAACGGGCGGGCCAGGCACACGAGGTCCGCGTCCCCGCGTTCGATCACCGCTTCTCCGATCTCCGGGGTGTTGATCCGGTTGACCGCGGCCACGGGTAATCTCAGGTGCTCGCGCAGTGCCCTGCTGACCCATGTGAACCCCGCGGGCGGCACGCTCGTGGCGATCGTGGGGATCCGGGCCTCGTGCCACCCGATCCCCGTGTTGATGATCGACGCCCCCGCGGCCTCGATCTCCCGGCCGAGCTCCAGGACCTGCGCGAACTGCTGGGCGTCCGGCACGAGGTCCAGCGCGGAGAGCCGGTACATGATGAGGAAGTCCGGGCCCGTGGCCTCGCGCACGCGCCGGACGATCTCGGCGGCGAACCGGCGGCGAGCGGCGTCGGACCCGCCGTACCGGTCGGTGCGCTCGTTCGTGTGGGCCACGAGGAACTCGTTGATCAGGTATCCCTCGGAGCCCATGATCTCCACGCCGTCGTAGCCCGCGCGCTGCGCGAGGTGCGCGGCGTTCGCGAAGTCCTCGACCGTGCTCTCGACCTCCGCCGTACTCAGCTCGCGCGGCGTGACCTTGTTGATGGGAGCGCGGATGGCCGACGGCGCCACGGCGTTTTCGTGCATCGCGTACCGTCCGCTGTGCATCAGCTGCAGTGCGATCAGCCCGCCCTCGCCATGTACCGCGTCCGTGACCGTGCGGTGGGGGCCCAGTTGGTCCTCGCGGCTGAGGTGCGCACCGCCGCGGCGGGCAGCGCCCTCCGGGTTGGGGGAGATCCCGCCCGTGACGATCAGCCCGGCGCCGCCGCGCACGCGTTCCACGTAGAAGCGCGCGAGCTCGTGCTCACCGCCCGGGACCTCCTCGAGGCCTGTATGCATGGACCCCATGATCACGCGGTGGGGCAGGGTCAGCGAACCCACGCGCAGTGGGGACAGAAGATGGGGATAGGAACTCATCCGATACTCCAGGTCTCAGGTATTTCTTCCACCCTAGAGCCCGTGAGCTGGATCACCAATCCGACCGGGCCGTGGCAGCTACAACTGGACCACGGATCACGCCACCGCCGTGAGGGGGTACCGCCAGGGCGGCGCCCACGATGGGGATGAACGCTCCCAGGAACATGATCATGGTCAGCGGGGTCGCGAGCGGCACACCGAGCAACCACAGCCGACCGCGACCGCGAGCATCTCGATCACCGCCACCGCAGCGGTGCCCCGCACGTAACCACCCAGGATGCGCACGGTGTCCCGGCCGGTCCGGCGTAGCTTCTCGGTGTGGCGCGGCGGGAACCAGCTCAGCAGGAAACCCCCGATCCGTTCGGCGTCCGCGGCGGAATGGGCCGAGGGGTCGGTTTAGGCGGAGTTCACAGCCCGCATCCGGGCGGCTCGCGGATTCCCACTCGCGTTCCGTCAGCGGGGTGTCGTGCCGCGGCACCGTAGAGGCGCTCCGGAGCCAGAGCACCGTGGAGGCGCTTCGGGACCAGAGCGCCGTCTGGCCGATCTCCGGGCACCCCGAGGCCACGAACGCCCCAGGGCGGTGGCTCCCGAGTGACCCCTGGTGCAATGCTCGCGTCCTTGTTATTCTGAATACATCAAAATAAGACGGCATGGTGTGGTTCCACCCCGGGACCACCGCCCCACGAGGAGGTTGTCATGGCCAAGAAATCCACGAAGAACGCCAACTACACCGTTCCGGGTCTCACCACGGAGCAGGGCCACGGTGTGGCCGAGATCCTGCAGCAGCGGCTGCACGCGCTCAACGACCTGCAACTGACCCTCAAGCACGCCCACTGGAACGTGGTGGGTCCCAACTTCATCTCCGTCCACGAGATGCTGGACCCGCAGATCGATGAGGTCCGCGGGTACGTGGACGAGCTCGCGGAGCGCATGGCCACCCTGGGTGTGTCGCCGAATGGTCTGCCCGGCGCCATCGCGGCCGAGCGCACGTGGGACGACTACGACGTCCAGCGCGCCTCCGGCGTGGAGCACCTCGCGGCACTGGACCTCGTCTACGACGGCGTCATCACCGACCATCGGGATGCCCTGGCCCGCATCAGCGACGTGGATCCCATCACCGAGGACATGCTGATCGCCCAGGTCCGCGGGCTCGAGCTCTTCCAGTGGTTCATGCGCTCGCACATCGAGTCCGATTCCGGCGTGCTGGAGAACTCCGCCGCCCGCACGGAGAAGGACGCCGCCAAGGCCGTCAAGCGCGGCCGGGTCGCCAAGAAGAAGTAACCACACATGTAGTAGAAGGACCCCCGGATCCGCATCATGCGGGTCCGGGGGTCCTTCCTCTGCGGTCGGGTGCCGCCGCACGCTGTCGTATGCCTTGGAGAACGACGACGCCGCCGCTTGCGGTCACCCTGCTAAGGCGGCGCCGCGCCGTCGTCGCCGGATGGGCGACCGCGGGTCAGAACGCCAGGTTGAACACCCACACGCCCAGGGTCATGGTCGTGGCGGTGATCAGGACCAGGGCGATCAGGTTGAGCCCGATCCCGCCCTTGATCATCTGCCCGATGGTCACGTACCCGGAACCGAACGCGATGGCGTTGGGCGGGGTGGCCACCGGCAGCATGAACGCGCACGTGGCGGCGAGCGCCACGGGGATCGCCAGGAGCATGGGGTCCACGCCGATCCCCATGGCCACACCGCCGGCCACGGGCAGGAACGTGGCCGCGGTGGCCGTGTTGGACGTGAGCTCGGTGAGCAGCAGGATGCCGCCGGCCATGATGAGCACGAGCAACACCACGGGCAGTCCGCCGAGACCCTGGGCGCGCTCGCCGATCCACTCGGTGAGCCCGGAGGTGGAGAACTGCGCGGAGAGGGCCAGGCCACCGCCGAACAGCAACAGCACGCCCCACGGCAACTTGACCGCGGAGTCCCAGTCCAGCAGGCGCACGCCCGGTGCCGCACCGGCCGGGCACAGGAACAACAGCAGCCCCACGGCCATGGCGATGCCCGCGTCGGAGATGATGGGATCCGCGAAGAGCACCGGCACGAAGACCCAGGACAGCGCGGCGAGCACGAAGATGGTCAGCACACGCTTCTCACCCGGGGACATAGGGCCGAGCTTGGCGAGTTCGTCGTTGATGAGTTCCTTGCCGCCGGGGATCTCGGTGATCTCGGGCTTGAACAACACCTTGGTCAGCAGCACCCAGCACAGCGCGAGCAGCACCACGGCCAGGGGCACGCCCACGAGCATCCACTGACCGAAACCGATCGTGATGTCGTGCGCATCCGAGAGGTAGCCGGCCATCAGGGTGTTGGGCGGGGTGCCGATGATGGTTCCCAACGAACCGATCGACGCCGCGTACGCGATCCCGAGCATCAGCGCGGTGCCGAAGTTGGACTTGACGATCTCTTCCTTGACCTCGCTGTCCTGGGGGTCGATCTCCTCCGGGGCGGGCGCGGCGGAGGTGCCCTGCGCGGCGTCGGCACCGGAACCGATCTTGGTCACGAGCAGCAGCACGGACACGCCGATCGACAGCATCATCACGGCGGTCGCGGTGTTGGACACCCACATGGACAGGAAGCCCGTGGCCACCATGAACCCCGCGATCATCTGTGTGGGCTTGGTACCGATCACCTTGACGGTGAGCAGCGCGATCCGCCGGTGCAGGTTCCAGCGCTGCATCGCGAGCGCGAGCAGGAACCCGCCCATGAACAGGAAGATGACGTTGTTGCCGTAGGACGCCCCGACGGCGTCGAACTTCACGTCCGTGCCGAGCGTGGGGAACACCACCAGGGGGACCAGGGCGGTCGCGGGCAGCGGCAGGGCCTCGGTCATCCACCACACGCCCATGAGCACGGCCGTGGCGGCCGTGAGCCGGGCGGCATGGGGAACGTCCTGCGGCATCAGGGTGTAGACGAGCACCGCGAGCAACAGACCGCCCGCCAGGCCGATCCAGCGCACGGTGCGGGTGCGGGGTTTCTCCGCCTCCGCCCGCTCGCCCGGGGACTGGAAGTCCACCTCCTCACCGCGGTGAGGGTCCGGATCCATATTCTGCAGGTGTGCGCCGGGTACGGCCGGGTGACTCATGATGTCTCCACATCGTTGTGGGGAAAAGGTCGGTCATCCCAGCGTACGGCAGCGCGGCTCAGCTGACCGTGGCCACCCGGATGGTTTCGGGCAGGGCCTTGACGGCCGCCACGACGTCCTCCGTGACACCGTTGCCGCAGTCCGTGACCAGGTAACCCATCTGCCCCTTGGTCACGAGCTGCTGGCGGTCCACGTTGATCCCGTGCTCGCCGAGCACCGCGTTCACGCGAGCCAGCATGCCGGGCAGGTTGCTGTGGATGTGCAGCAACCGGGTGCCGTGGATGTGGGGGTCCAGCTGCACCTCGGGGAAGTTCACGGACAGGCTCGTGGTGCCGTAGCGGCAGTAGTCGATGAGCTTGCCGGAGACGAAACCGCCGATGTTCTCCTGGGCCTCCGCCGTGGAACCACCCACGTGCGGGGTGAGGATCACATTGGGCAGCCCCTGCAGCGGGGACTCGAACGCCTCGCCAGCGACCTTGGGTTCGGACGGGTAGACGTCCAGGCCCGCCCCGGCCAGGTGGCCGGAGACGAGGGCCTCGCGCAGGGCCTCGATGTCCACCACGTGACCGCGGGACAGGTTGAGGAACAGGGAACGGGGGCGCATCTGGCGGAACTGCTCCCGGCCGAACATGTTGGTGTTGCTCTCGCGCCCGTCCACGTGCAGGGTCACGGTCTCCACCGTGTTCAGCAGTTGCTCCAGGGAATCGCACTTGGTCGCGTTGCCCATGGCCAGGCGGTCCACGATGTCGTAGAAGTAGACGTTCATTCCGAAGGCCTCCGCCACGACCGACAACTGCTTGCCGATGTTGCCGTAGCCCACAATCCCCAGGGTGCGGCCCCGCACCTCGTGGGAGCCCTTGGCGGACTTGTCCCACACGCCCTGGTGCATCGCGGAGTTCTTGTCCGTGAGGTGACGCGCCAGCGCGATGATCTCACCCAGCGCGAGCTCCACCACGGAACGCGTGTTGGAGTACGGCGCGTTGAACACGGCCGTGGCGGTGTCCGTGGCGGCGGTGAGATCGATCTGGTTGGTCCCGATGCAGAACGCACCCACGGCCTTGAGGGTGGGGTGCGCCTCGAACACTTCGCGGGTCACGCGCGTCTTGGAGCGGATCCCCAGCAGGTCCACGCCGTCCAGCGCGGCCATCAGTTCCTGCGGGTCCAGGGCACCCTTGCGGGTCTCCACCTCGAAGCCGCGGCTACGCAGCGAGTCGACGGCGTCGGTATGAATGTTCTCGAGCAGTAAGGCCTTCACCCGTCCATCCTATGGGGTGGGGCGCGGGCGCCCCGTTTCACGACGTAGCATTCCGGGTCACCCCCGAGCGCGGCGCTCGCGCGCGGGGTGACCGGCGGCGTCGTCCTCCGGGACCGCGCCGTCTGCTCAGTCCCGGTACGCGCCCAGCAGCTTCTCGACGACGGCGCGCATCCCGTACTCGCGCGCGATCGTGTCCGCGGCCGCCCGACCCGCTCGCCGTCGCCGCTCGGGATCGGCGATCAGCTGCGCGAGGGCATCTTCGAGGGATGGCTGGGTGTCGTCCACGACCGCGCCGGACCTCGTTCGCGCGACCGTGGGCGCGAGCCCGCACGTGTCCGTCACGACCACGGGCAGTCCCGCGGACATGGCCTCGAGAACCGACATGGGGTACGGCTCGTGGACGGAGGGCAGGACGTACACGTCCGATTCCGCCATCCACCGCGCCGCGCCCGCGGAGTCCACCGGGCCGGCCCACGTGAGGCGCTCGCCGAGGCCCGCGGCCGCGATCGCCGCGCGCACCGCGTCCCCCTGGCCCTCATCCGGGCCCACGAGCGTGAACGTGGCGCGCGGGAACCGCTCGGCCAGGGATCGCGCGGCGGCCACGAACGCGAGCGGACGCTTGCGCTCCTGCAGACGCGCGAGGAACAGCACGCGACACTCGTCGTCTTCCCGCGGCACGCGGGGGCGCGAGGATACGGGCATCCCATTGTGCAGTTCCATGAGGTTCACGGGCCCGCGGGCGACCTCGGTGAGGTCCTGTTCCTCCTGAGGGGTGAGATAGCAGACCCGGTGCGCGTCCCGCAGCACCCGCCGGGTCAGCAGGGCGTCCAGGGGCCCCGCGAGGGGATTCTCGGACGGATCGATCATCCCGTGGGTCTGCAGGACGGTTCGGGTGCCCGCGCGCTCCGCGAGCCACGCGGCCGGCAGAGTCAGCAGGTCACGCGCCGTGTGCACGTGCACCACGTCCGCGGTCGGCGCGACCCGGCGCAGCCACGACAGCATGGCCGGCGAGGTGAGACCCGCGAAACCCGCACCCGGCAGGGCCTGGACGGGACGGAAGAGCTGCGTGCGCACGCCGTCGCGTTCGGTGGGCAGGGGCGCGCCCAGATCGGAGCCGGTCGCAGCGAGGATCACGTCGTGCCCGGCGGCGGCGAGCGCGCGGCACTGGTTGAGGGCCACCGTGGTGGGTCCGCCGTATGCATTGGTCCCCGAGACCAGGGCGACGACCTGCAGGATCCGCATGCTGCTCACGCCTTCGTGGCCACAGGGGCGAGCACGCGCTCCCCGGCCGGGACGTCCCGCGTGACGAGCGCGGTGGCTCCCACGACGGCGCCCTCGCCCACCGTGACGCCGCGCAGGACGGTGGCGCGCAGGGCGATCCATGCGCCGTCGGCCACCGTGATGGGGGCGTTGTCGAACTCGAAGGCCGGGTCGTCCGCGCGGTGGCTGCCCGTGCACAGCATGGCGCCCTGCGACACGCACACGTCAGAGCCGATCGTGATGGGCTCCAGGTTGAGCAACCATGCGCCCACGCCGATCCACGAGTTCTCGCCCACGCTCAGCTTCCAGGGCCAGTGGATCCGCACGTCGTGGCGGATCAACGTGCCGTCCCCGATCCGCGCACCGAACGCCCGCAGGATCCGGGTGCGCACGCGCGGCGGGCACAGGACGGAGCGTTGCAGCGGTTCCGCCACGAGGGCCCACGCGGCGCACTGCAGCGCCCCCCGGCCCTTGTCGTAACCGCGGCCGGTGAAGGTGGCCAGGCGTCTCGTCGTGTGTGTCATGTTCTCTCCCTTGCCCGCAACCGCGATGGCGGCGCGATGGTCGTGGTCTGCGTGCCGAGGTGCGTGCCTCGGAGGTCTTCTCATGGGTCGTCCCGGCGGTACACCGGGGTGGAATAGGCGATGGTGCCGTCCTGACCGACGGCGCGCGCCACCGTGAAACCGTGCGCCGGGGTGGTCACGTCCTGCCCGCCCACGATGCTCCGCGGCGGATCCTCGTACGCCACGTCCCGCTGTCCCACGGCGAGGCCGGCGGGCCACGTGTTGTGCAGCACCTCGAGCGAGCGCACGGGTTCGCGTGCGGTCAGCCGGAGGGACCGGGCGTCGGCGTCGCGGGACGGTGGCGTCACGAGGTCGGTGAACGCCGCGCTGCGATCGGAGGCGAGCGAGTAGTACGTGCGGCGAGCGGGTTGCGGGACGGCCGGGTCCTCGGGCGCGTAGACGACGACCGGCGCCCCACGGGTGCTGCTGAGCTTCCGCCCGGTCCCGTCCATGACGTCCACGACGGCGTACACCCAGCTCCCGGCGTCCGCCTCGATCCCACGATCGAGCACCGCCGCCCCGGCCTCGCCCGCGGCGACCGTGACGGGGTCGGAGCTCGCGAGTTCGCGCTCGTCCAGCGCAATGACGCGCACCCGCACCCGGACGGGGTCCGCGCCGTGGTTGATCACCAGGCCCTCCGCCAGGACGTTACGACCCTCGAGCACGAACTGGGGGGACGTCACGTACCCCACGGGGTCCCGGGTGGGCGGGCTCTCGCCACGGAACTGCGCCGCGTAGTGGGCCGTGAGGTCCGCGCGCGTGGTGCCCCAGTCGGTGGTCGGTTGCACGGCCGTGCGTTCCACGACGTCGTTCCAGGTCACCGCGGTGGCCCACCCGGCGCCGGCATCGCGTTGCAGCTGCCACTGGGAGCGCCACAGTTCGGTGGCCCGAGCATCCACGTACCCGCCGTTGGTGGTCTCCCGGTTGTACCCGGGCAGGATCCCACCCGCGAACGCGGTGTCGTGTTCGCGGGCCCAGCGGGCGACGTCGGGAAGGATCATGAAGTCGTGGTCGTCGAAGAGCCACACCGCTTCGAAGAGACCGGCGTACGGGTCCACGGCGGCCGCGTCGAAGGCATTGTCGTTCTGGCTCGCGGCGGTGCGCAGCTCGGCCACGATGTAGACGGCGATCCCGTCCCGTTCGAGGCTGCGGCGGCACGCGAGCCAGTCGTCGGGGGACAGCGCACGGGCGTCGTAGACCCACACGACCAGGGCGTCGTCGATCCGCGCGGCGGACGGGCGGTCCCCCGCCGCGGCCACGTACTCCCGGATCAGGGATTCCGCCCCGGAGCGGGACGTGGCCTGGAGGCACGCGGCGACCGCGAAACCGCGGGCCCCGTCCTGCCAGGTCGGGTCCGCCGCCGCCATCCAGTCGGTGACGAAGTCGTCACCGGAGTTGACGTCCTCCAGCAGCAGGATCTGCATCCCCGTGAGACCCGCGGCCCGGGCCTGGTCCAGCTGGGACTGCACGAGCTGCGGGTAGGGCGTGTCCGCCGGGGCGAGGAACAGTGGGCGCTCACTGCCGTAGTGGGTTTGTGGATCCTCGCTCAGCGGCAACCCCTGGGGCACCATGTGCGCCCAGACCTGCCGGTCGGGCAGGGAATCCGCGCCCCGCGTCCACGTGGTCCGGTCCGGATCCTCCCCGCAGGACGCGGCCAGCAGGACCGCCGCGGATCCGGTCAGGACGAACAACCCACGGCGCGTGACGGAGACTCCCCGTGACGGGGCCCGCTCATCCCGCACCGATGACTGCATCCTCACGCACCCCGTCCGCGCGGTGCCATCGCGCGAGTCGCGCGGACCGGCGCTGCAGATAGCGTGCGGTCCAGGGCCGGACGAGCCGGTCCAGGATGGTCACCAGGACCATCATGGACACGATCCGACTGACGGCGCGCGTGTTGTACTGGGTGATCATCACGACCATGAGCAAGGACATGCCCAGTACCGCGGAGAGGAACAGCACCATGGTGGGGTGGGGGTTGGACGCCACGCTCTTGAGGCAGATCCGCACCACCAGGGCCCACACGAGCGTGAAGAGCAGCAGCACGAACCCGCCGAAGCTGGCCCATTCACCCAGCGCGGAATACGGGATGAACTCGTGGACGCGCATGTGGAAGAGGATGTCGTACCAGCCCACCATGGATCCCGGGCCGGGGTTGAGCGAAATGAGCATGTCCGACGCCGTGATCCCCTGCTGCCGGCTCACGAAGATCAACAGCGGGACACTGAACCCGAAACTGCTCGTGGTGGTCACCAGGGACTTCCCGAAGAACGCGGGGTCCTGGAGGATCTTCTCCATCGCATGGGCGTAGGGGATCAACCCGTGCATGTTCAGTTCACGGCAGTAGAGCGGGATGGGCAGCAGGATCACGGTGATGATCGCCGTGCCGAGCCAGCCCAGCCAGGACACCCTGCCGCCCGCCAGGAACTTGCCCACCGTGTAGAGCAGGATGACGCCGGCGAACACCCGCGTGGCGGACGCGAACAGGACCACGAGCCACAACACCATGGCCACCCGTGCCAACGTGGGATGCTTCACGGACAGGAACCCCGCCGCCAGCACGGCCGCCGGTTGTACCACGCTCACGGCCGAGACCAGCGGTGCGGGTGCCACGAACTCCAGGTACCGGGGCGCCTCCAGCAGGAAGTGACCCTTGGTGAGGATCATCAATGCCAGGGTCCCGAATGTGACCAGCAACCACAACCAGGACAGTGACTGCACCTGGGCGCCCACCGTGTGGATGAGCGAACGCCAGGAGACCGTGGCCCCCGGGAGCGGGACCAGCAGGGCCAGGATCAGCCCCGCGATCGCCCAGGACACCAGGCGCGCGGCGTCCTCGTGGTCGTAGGCACCCCACACGGGTGTGAAGGGGCTGGGGATCGTCACGACGGAGTGGTCCAGAAAGTACACCGTGGACGCCCAACTGACCAGCAGGAAGACGATCAGTGTCAGGATCGGGACCCGGTCCAACGTGACGGCACGCTGCCAGTTCACGACGCCGAGTAACTCGAGCGGTTCACCGCGGTGGCTTCGGACGGGTGCCGGTTGGAGCGGCGTCGCCGTCCGAGTGCCTGCGCCAGGGCGATGCCGGCCACGGCCCCGATCCCGGAGCCGATCAGGGCCCAACGCTTCACGCTGGGCTTGTTGTCGGACGTGGCGGCCTCCGCCTGCTGGACGATGGCCACGTCCACCTGGGACATGCCCTCGCTCTGGGGCGAGAACTGCCGGATGGAGTCCCGCAGGCCGGTCGCGAGGTCATCGGCGATGGCCGCGCTGCGCTGACCGTCGGTGTCCGTGTACGCGAGCTTCACGAGGCTCGAGCCGGTGGGGACCTCCACGGAGAGGTCCTTGGCGATGTCGTCCGTGCTCCGGCCGTGATCCGCGGCCTCGTTGAGCACGCTCGAGGTCATGGCCAGGTTGTTGTACGTGGGCATGTTGCTCAGGATGTACTGCGACACAGATTCGGTCTGACCGCTCGGCAGGTTCTGCGCCGGGGTCACCATCACGGTGGTGGTCGATGTGTAGGTCTGTGGTCGCAGCGCCGCGGCGAGCCCTCCGACGAGCGCGCCGAGCACGATGGTGCTCAGGACGACGCCCAAGAATTTGGCAACTGTGTTGCGTGCACGTGAAGACACGTGATCCCCCAATTTCCTCTGTGCTCCCGTCAGCCCGACGAGAGCACACCCCTTTGATTAAATTTGTCGTCCTGAATGTGGACTAATCTTTATCTGATTACCCCTGTTTAGGGGACAAGATTTACTTCGATCCGCGGGCCGTAAATTCCCGTGGACGGTTCGCAGAACCCCCTGGAAACAACCCCTACAGCCCGCTACATCCGCATGATACCGGGGGTAAAACCGGTGCGCGGTCTCCCTGGGCCGCGGATGCCTGTAACCATGATAGCCTCCATGTGATCTATTGTTTATATGACAAAGAATTTGTCAGCAATTTCTCACTCCGGGGAGCCTCGACGGGTGGAGTGGGATGTGGTGACGGGGGAGAGGACCACCATGCCCAGGCTTACTGTCATCATGCCCGCCTATCGGGCGGGCGCCACCGTGGAGAGCGCCATGCGCTCCACGCTGCGGGCCATGCCGCGGGACGCGGAGTTGGTGGTGTCCGTGGACGGCCCGGACGTCGAGACCGAACGTGCGGCCCGCCGGGTGACGGACCGCCGCGTCGTCGTCCGGACCGATGCCGTCAACCGGGGGACCGTGGCGTGCATGCGCCGGGCCCTGGAGTCCACGGACAGCGAGCTCGTGGCCCGCATGGACTCGGACGACATCTCCCTGCCGTGGCGTTTCCGGGTGGGCTTCCGGGCCGTGCGCCATGCGGACATCGTGTGCGGCACGGGGATCCGCTTCGGGCGGGGGATGCTCCCGCGCCCCGGGTACCCGGGCAGTCTCACGACCCGCGAGATCGGACTGCTGCTGCCGTTCGTCAACCCCTTGTTCCACTCGAGCATGCTCGCCACCCGGGAGGCGCTCGTGGCCGCGGACGCCTACGCGCGGCCCAACACCGCGGAGGACTACGTCCTGTGGTTCGACGCCCTGCGCGCCGGGGCCCGGATCGTGAAACTGGCCACCCCCGTGGTGGCCTACCGGTTGAGTGAGAGCCAGCTGTCGAGTTCGGACACCTACTTGGAGCGCGTCGTCTCCGACCCCGAGATCCGGCGCGCGTGGACCGCGTGGGCCCATGCCTCCGGGCGGCCGTGGCTCGAGGCCAACGGCGGGGTCCCCGGATCCATCCGGGGCACGGGGGGACAGCTCGAGGCCATCGTGGCCGGGGTGCGTCCCGGGACGCGGCACTACGCGCGGCGTCAGTTGGCGAGAGCCGCCACCCTCATCCCGGCGCCGGCATGCTGAACCAGATCAAGTCGCTCATCGAGCGCGCGATCCCGCGGATGTCCTCCGCGATCGTGATCCTCACGCTCGCCGCGTTCACGTCCCCGCACTACGTGGGTATTTACAACGTGGTGACCCTGCTCTACACGGCCATCCAGGTCACGATCGACTCCGGGGCCCGGTTCGCGGTGATCCGTGTGCTGACCGAACCCGGGGGCATGAAGATCATGAACCGCTACCGGGTGATCATGCCCGTCCTGGCCTTCGTGATCCTTACCGGGCTCATGCTGTTCCTTCTGCACAACGGGACGCTCGAGAACTGGGGCGAGTTCTTCCAGGTGCTGCCCGTGGCGCTCGCGCCCGGTTTCGGGGCCCTGGGTCTGCTGTACGTGGGCACGCTGCAGGCCACCAACCAGTGGGGGACCCTGGCCCGGATGCAGTTGCGGGCCTCCCTCGCGGGTCTGCTCGTGGGCGGGACCATCCTGGTGCTGACCCACTCGCTGCTGGGCCCGGCCCTGCAGCTGGCCGTCACGGAGGGCATGTTCGCCCTGCTGTGCTGGCGCCGTGCGCGCCTTAACACCCAGCCCCTGCCGCACTCCACGCCGGGCGAGCGTTCGATCCTCTCCGACATGGGCACGATGTCCAGCTACGCGCTGGTGTCCTGGTTCCAGGGCCAGGCCGAGCGACTGTTCATGGCCGTGTTCGCCGGCACCGCCGTCCTCGGTACCTACACCGCGGGCAGCGCCGTGGGCCGCGCCCCGGGGGACGCCCTGGCCGCGTCCACCGCGAACGTGGTGCGCGTGGGGATCGCGGACAAGGAGACCCCGGAGGAGATCCGGAGCGCGAGTGACCATTTGTTGCTGCGCGCGCTCATGCTCGCGTTCGCGTGCGTGCTGATCGCCCTCGCGGCGAGTGTGGTCCTCACGCCCCTGCTGGGTGGCGACTGGAAACCCGCGATGTCCATGGTGCCGTTCATCGCCATGGTGTCCTTCCCCGTAGTGCTGTCCTGGGCGGCCTCCGTGCTGCTCGTGCGCACCGGTGCGGCCTGGAAGACGTTCGTGGGTCCGGTGATCGGCGTGGTCTTCGGTGCGCTGATCGCATGGGTCGCGTCGTTCGACCTGCACCTCGCGGCCACGCTGCTGGTCATCCGTGAGTTCGCCGTGGTCCTCGTCGCATACGTCCTGGTGGGACGCAGTGCGCCGTGGCGGTCGTTCCTGGTGGCTGCGGTCCTCTCAACCATCGGGCTGGCGGGCTGCTGGCTCCTGGTGGCGTAGGGCCAACGCACAGCCCGTTCCCGGTCTGCGGACGCAGCATGACGACATGACCACCTCGACCCCGGCGACCGGACGGTCCACCTTCCTGCGCGGGCGCCTCGACGAGCCCGCGGTCACCGGCGGCGGGTACCGCGGCGGCGTCGTCCTTTGAGGCCGCAACGGGTACGACGACGCTGCGCCCCTCCCGCTCCCCGCTCACCCGATGGTGGGTGGCCGCGGCGGGGGTGGTGCTGATCGGGGTGGTCGCGTTCAGTCGGCTCTACCTGGGGTACCACTGGCTCACGGACGTGACGGCCTCGCTGCTGCTGGTGATCGCGATCCTCGGCCTGGTCGTGGGCGTGGACGCGTGGCGCCCCACGACGCGGCGGGCGGAGCTCACTCGAGCGTGAGCACCGCCTCGATGGCCTCCTCGAGCACGGCGATCACACCGGTGCATTGGATGGCGTAGTCCGCTGCCCCTCAGGTGATCTCCCGGATCCGTTCCAGCGAGTCCTCCTTCCCGGAATTGATCACGTGCGTGGCCCCGTAGCGCTGGGCGAGCTCCAGGCGGGAGTCATGCAGGTCCACCGCGATGATCGTGGCTGCGGCCGAATTGCGGGCAGCCATGATGGCCCCGAGCCCCACGGCGCCCACACCGTAGACCACCACGGATTCACCCGGGCCGGGGTTCGCGGTGTTGAGCACAGCTCCCGCCCCGGTGGTGATACCGCACGCGAGGGGGCCCGCGAGTTCCAGGGGAACGGACTCGTCCACGGTGAGTTCTTCCCACCGGAACGGCGCATCGACGTGATCGACCACGTAGGCGTGGATGTTCATGGCCGCCTTCTCGAGCAGGGCGCTCGGCTCTGAACGCCGGGCTCCCCTGCTATTTGCGGTCGGCACGCCGCGGCCATCCCCGCGGGGCAGCGGAGATGGCCCGCATCAAGTGGGGCATCCGGTCGCTCAGGCGCCCCGCGCCTGCTCGCGATTCGCGCGGTACCAGGCCACGGCGTCGTCGAGCCCGGTGGGCAGGTCGATCGAGGCGGACCAGCCCAGCGAATGCAACAGGGACACGTCCATGAGCTTGCGGGGCGTCCCGTCCGGCTTGGAGGTGTCCCACGAGGTGGAGCCCTCGTACCCGGTGGCCGCGGCCACGAGACCGGCGAGTTCCTTGATGGTCACGTCCTCGCCGGTGCCCACGTTGACCTGCTGGGGCCCGTCGTAGTGCTCCATGAGGTACAGGCACGCCGTGGCCAGGTCCGACACGTGCAGGAACTCGCGCCGCGGTGAACCCGAACCCCAGTTGGTGATCTCGGTGTCACCGGCACGCACGGCCTCGTCGTAGCGGCGGATCATGGCGGGCAGCACGTGGGAGCCGGACGGGGAGAAATTGTCCCCGGGGCCGTAGAGGTTGGTGGGCATCGCGGAGATCCACGGCAGCCCGTACTGGCGTCGCATCGACTGCACGTGCAGGATGCCGGCGATCTTGGCGATCGCGTAGGCGTCGTTGGTGGGCTCCAGGTACCCCGTGAGCAGCGAGTCCTCGCGCAGCGGTTGTTCCGCGAGTTTGGGGTAGATGCAGGAGGAGCCCAGGAACAGCACGCGTTCCACGCCCTCGGTGCGTGCGGCGTCCAGGATGTTGAGCTGGATCCGTAGGTTGTCGGACAGGAAGTCCACGGGCTGGGAATTGTTCGCACCGATCCCGCCCACCTTGGCCGCCGCGAGCACGAGGTAGCGCGGCCTGTGTTCGGCCATGAACGCCTCCACGGCCGCGCGGTCCCGCAGGTCCAGCTCACGGGAGCTCGCACCGATCAGGTTCTCGAAACCCTCGTCTTGGAGGTGACGCCAGATGGCGGAACCCACGAGACCGCGGTGACCGGCCACGTAGAACGGCGCGGAGCGGTCCAGCGCGCCGGGGGTGTAGGCGACGTCGTCGGTGGTGCGGGCATCGGCCGGGTCGCTCACCGTGTGCGGCCAGTGCTCCTGGCCGGCCGCGGTGTCCCGGCGGTTCGTCACGTCCGCGCTCACGCCGCGTGCTCCGGGGTCCAGATGCGCTCGGACACGGTGTCGATCCACGGGGAACCGGCGCACTCCAGGGCAGCGCGGTCCGCGTCCACCATGATCCGCGCGAGCTCCGGGGCGTGCACCGTGGCCTTCCACCCGAGCTTCTGCTCGGCCTTGGACGGGTCACCGATGAGCGCGTCCACCTCGGTGGGGCGCAGGTAACGGTCGTCGAAGCGGACGTGCTTCTCCCAGTCCAGCCCGGCGTGCTCGAACGCGGTCTCCAGGAACTCGCGCACCGTGGACGGGCGGCCCGTGGCCAGCACGAAGTCCTCCGGTTTGTCCACCTGGAGCATGCGCCACATGCCCTCCACGTACTCCGCCGCGTAGCCCCAGTCGCGCACGGCGTCCAGGTTGCCCATGTAGAGCAGGTCCTGCTTGCCCGCCGCGATCGCGGCCACGGCACGCGTGATCTTGCGGGTCACGAACGTCTCGCCGCGGCGCGGGGACTCGTGGTTGAAGAGGATCCCGTTCACGGCGAACATGTCGTACGCCTCGCGGTAGTTCTTGGTGATCCAGTAGGAGTAGATCTTGGCCGCGCCGTACGGGGAGCGCGGGTAGAACGGGGTGTCCTCGTTCTGCGGCGGGGGAGTGGCCCCGAACAGCTCGGACGTGGAGGCCTGGTAGAAGCGGCACTTCACCCCGGCGCGGCGCACGGCCTCGAGCAGACGCACCGTGCCGAGGCCCGTGGTGTCACCCGTGTGCTCGGGCTCGTCGAAGGACACGCGCACGTGCGACTGGGCCGCGAGATTGTAGACCTCGTCCGGGTCTATCTCGCCCAGCAGCGTGACCAGACGGGCGGCGTCGGAAAGATCGCCGTAGTGCAGGAACAGCCGCGCCTGCGGGTCGTGCGGGTCCTGGTACAGGTGGTCGATGCGGGACGTGTTGAACGTGGACGCGCGGCGGATCAGGCCGTGGACCTCGTAGCCCTTGGCGAGCAACAGCTCCGCGAGGTAGGAACCGTCCTGCCCGGTGATGCCGGTGATGAGTGCTTTCTTGGTCATGAGTGGTCTCCCCTGTGTGACGTGGTACGTCGGGACGGGTGTCCCGGCCGATCAGGAATGCAGTGCCGCCGCAGGCGCGGTGGTCTCAGTGGGTAGCAGTGCGCGCAGCGCGGTGCTGAAGGCGCGGACCGCGGCGCCGGCGCTGAGCACGTCGCGCACGTAGCGGCGTCCGCCGCGGTGCGTGGCGCCGCCGGTCGCGATCCACTCCTCGTGCAGTTGCAGGGCGCCCGCCACGAGTGCCTCGGGATCCCCGGGCGCCACACGGATGCCCGCGTCCGCGGCGTCGAGCTCGGCGGCGGACGGGCTCTCGGCCTCGACGGCCGCGAGCACGGGACGGCCAGCGGTGAAGTAGCTCGTGAGCTTGCTCGGGACGCACATCTCCTTGAGCCCTGGTCGTTCGTTGACCAGCAGGACGTCCGCGGCGCGCAGCAGTCCGGCGTAGGTCTCGTCGTCGACCCCGGGCAGGACCTCGAAGCGCGGCGTGCGCCGGGCCAGCTCCTCGAGCTGCGGGCGCTGGTGCCCGCCGCCCACGAGCACGAACCGCAGCGGCGCTCCCGTGCGCTCGGCCACGTCCGCGGCCGCGGCGACGTTCGCGAGGTCCTGCTTGGCCCCCATGTTGCCCGTGTGCAGGACGACGACGTCGCCCGCGCCCCACCCGAAACGACGCCGTAGTTCGTCGGTGTCCACCGAAGGGGTCTGGGAGATGTGGGTCCAGTTGCGCACGGTGCTGATCCGGCGCGCGGGCACGGCCATCTCGCGGCGCAGGTAGTCCGAGAAGCGGTCGTGGATCACGACCACCCCCTGGCACGAACGCAGGAAGGTGCTCTCGATACCGCGCATGACGCGCGCCACGGGTCCGCTCGCCGCGCCGGTCTCGGTGAGCCCGGCGGTGTAGATGTCCTGCACCCACGCGATGACCGGCGTGCGGCTCAGCGCGGCGCGCACCCGCACGATCGCGGACGAGAACAGGGCGGGGCTCACGACCACGACGGCGTCGGGATCGCCCCACGCGGCGGTCGCGGCACGCAGACCGAAGACGATCTCCATTCCCAGCCGGCGCAGCTGTCCGGCGTCGTGGGGAACGGGGTGCGGCACGCGCAGGACGGGTACGCCGTCGATCTCCTCGTGCGCGGCGCGGCGGTGCGAATACCCTTCGTGGACGCGCCACTGCGGGTAGTGCGGGAGACCCGTGATGACCCGGGCGTCCCATCCCTCCTCGCGCAGCGCGCGAGCCATGCCGGCGGTGTACGGCGCGATGCCCGTATGTTCCGGTGAATAGTTGAGTCCGATGATCAGGACGCGTGCTGCCACGCTATCTCCTCCCCCATGAAAAGCGGAGCAGCTCAGCCGCTGCCGCCTTTCCCGAATGGGCGGACTTCCCCAGTCCGCCTCCGCGCCACGTGGTGCAGCGATGCCTCATGGCTGTCCCACCGGGAGCGGTGAATGTCGCCGAAACACGAATCCCGCGTGTCCCGACGTTTGCCATCATAATCGTGTGCACAAGCACCTAACACCACAGTGGTGACAATTCTGTGTGGGCTCATATAGGTACACGTCGGTATCGCCTCAGGTGGGAGCGCGAAAAACAGTGATCTTGATGTAAAAACACACATTAGGGGACGGTAATCTCGGTTACGACCGGCGTCTCCCTGGCTATGCTTTATGAGTGCAAACATGCACGACTCCCGCGGGGGAACGCGGAAGTGACGCGGAGTTCGGGGCATCGATCCGCACTTCGGGGTGGGGCCCGGTCTTCGAGAGGGCACCCATCGCCACGGGGGACGGGCGAAGGGGCGCGGCTGAGGCGCACCGGAGCAGAACTGGGGGAGATTTCATGCGTATTGCCGGGCAGGCAACTTTCGTGACGGACCACGACCACACCTTCCACGCGTGGGTCCACGGCCCCGCGGACGATCGTGTGCGCGGCGCCGTGATCGTGGCGCCGGCCTTGGCGCGCGAGGAGGTCGTGAGTCACCGCAGCATGCGCCTCGTGGCCGCGCGCGCCGCGGAATCCGGGTGGCTCGTGATCCGCCTGGCGTGGAGCGGGACCTCCGAATCCGGTGCGCGTCCGGCCCTGAGCAACCCGCTCGAGGTGTGGCACGAGGACCTTGCGGTGGCCCACCGTGCCGCGCGGGAGCTCGTAGGACCTGATCTGCCCGTGCACGGGATCGGGCTGCGCATCGGTGCGGGTGTGCTCGCGACCTCACCCCTGCCGTTCGATCGGCGCGTGCTGTGGGAACCGGTCTCGGGCGCCGTCTACATGCGCCAGTACACGGGCCTGCGGCGCACGAGCGGGTTGATCCTGCCGCCCGAGGTCCCCGACGGCGTGGAGATCGGCGGCGCACACTTCACCGACGCCGAAGCCGCGGCCATCCGCGCCCTACCGGATCCCCGCAAGATCAAGATGCCGGGTCTGATCACGGTGCGCGAGGAGGACCGGCGCATCGCCAAGAAGTTATACGGCGTGGCCGCGATCTACGCGAAGGCGAGCCCGGAGGCGATCGCCGCCCTCGTGGGTCGACTGGACCATTCCGTCCCCACCACGTCCCACAGGGAGGACTGGGTGGACGTGAGCGGCTGGCGTCCCACGACGACCGCGTGCTTCCATGTGGCGGAGTTCGGCGCGGAGGTCCAGGAGGACCTGCTGGAGCTGGGCCCGGACCACTTGCCGGCCTCCTACACCCACCCCGTGGGCCGCGACGGCACCGGGGCCGGCGCGGTGGTGCTCGCACCGCCGTCCGCGGACCCCAAGGACGGGCCCACGGGACTGTGGACCGTGCAGGCACGCCGACTCGCCGCGCGCGGTGTCCCCGCGCTGCGCATCGAGCGTCACCACTGCGGTGACGCCGCTGGCCTGGATGAGGTCAAGGACATCAACCCTTACACGGGGCAGGGCGTGGCGGACCTGGACCTGGGTGCCGCGTGGCTGGCCGAGCGCACCGGGGAGAAGGTCACCGGGGTGGGGCTGTGCGTGGGCGGCTGGCTGGTCGCCATGGCCCCGCCCACGAGCGCCATGACCACCCGCGTGGTGCTCAACAACGTGGCGTGGCGCGCGGCGGAGAGCTACTACGACAAGCTCTATCGCAACTGGGACGTGGACGCCGTGCTGGAACAGTTGCGCACCATGAGCGACGTGGAGGTCACCACGAGCTGGCGCACGCGCGCCAAGGACCGGGTGCGCCGCCGCATGCCGTACATCGCGTGGCTCGTGCTGGGCCGGCGCAACATCCCCAACGTTCCCGAGGTGGTCATGGAGTACGCGTCCCGGGGCGCCGAGGTCACGTTCTACTTCGGGCCGGAGGACGGTCTGCTCTTCCAGCAGGAACGCGGGGAGGAGGGTCTGGCCCGGTTGCAGCGCCAGGGCCGCCGGATCAGGGTGGCCCACGTGCCCGCCCTGGACCACTCCCTCCAGGCCCACGCCTCACGCCTCACGGCCCTCGAGATCGTGGACGCCGCCCTGGGCCTGAGCCCCTCGCCCGCCGAGGAGGTCGTCCCGTGCGCCGTCTGAGAACACGCAGCGCCCGCGCGCTCGCCGGGTGCGCCCTCACGGCCGTGCTGCTGAGCGGCTGCGCGGCCGGCGGGTCCGGCGACCACGCGCCGTCCTCCTCCGGTGAGAGCCTGGGTTTCGACGACGCCGCGCTGTCCCGGGTGGGTTTCGCGGACCCGCAGCAACTCACGCAACCGTCCCACGGGATCACCGTGACGGGTGCGCAGGGGCTCTCGGAGCGGGCCGCGGAACTCGCGGTGAGCACGGACCAGGTCTCCGCCGAGGCCCCGGGCGGGCGCAACTCGGTGGTGGTGATCACCCCGCAGGACTACGACCCCGCGAAGAAGTACCCGGTGGTGTATCTCCTCCCGGGCAGCGGTGCCACGGAGTCCCCTGCCCTGCAGTGGTACGAGGCGGGTCAGGCCGAGCAGCTCACCCAGGGTCTGCCCGTGATCACTGTCATCGTGAGCGGGGGCAAGGTGGGCTGGTACTCGGACTGGGCGTCCCAGGAGGAACTCACGCAGAACTGGGAGACATTCCACCTGGACCAGGTGGTCCCGTGGGTGGATCAGCACCTGTCCACCAGGGCGGACCGCGAGCACCGCGTGATCATCGGCAACTCGATGGGCGGGTACGGCGCCATGCGCTACGCCGAGCAACGTCCCGATCTCTTCGGGGAGGCCGTGAGCCTGTCCGGGTTACTGGACCTGTCCTCGGACGAGGCCAAGCAGACGATCGCCACGGGATCCCAGGAGGCCACGGGCCGCACCGATTCGGTGTTCGGCAACGGCTCGATCACGACCGAGGAACAGTGGCGTGCGAACGATCCCGCGGTCCGGAGCGGGGAGCTCAAGAATGTCCACGTGCAACTCTTCGCCGGCCGGGGCAACGGCCAGGAGGGGGACATCGAACCCGCTCTGAAGGACACCACGGTGACCATGGCGCGCGAGCTCGAGTCACAGGGAGTGGATTACCAGTACACCGAGTACGGCCAGGCGGGCCAGTGCAACGGCGGCCACGAGTTCCCGTGCTGGACCCCCGCGGCCACGGTCGCCCTCGGGCGCTGGGCCGATCGGGTGGGCGTGAAGCGCACCTCGCCCCAGCCGTCGGTGCCCTCGGCATTCGAGGACGTGACCTCACGGAGCTCGTCGTGACGAGCGCGCCCGTGACCGTGACACGCGGGACCGAGGCCGGGGACGGTGTCGTCGGCGTACCCCGCGTGGGGTGCGACCTGCAGGAGGTCGCGCCCGTGGCCGAAGCGCTCGCGCAGCGCGGGCAGCGGTACCTGCGGGCACTGTTCGCGCCCGAGGAGATCGCCGACCTCACGCGTCCGGACGGACGCCCGCTCGCGGCGGAGTCCGTGGCGGGGCGCTTCGCGGCCAAGGAGGCCGTGCTGAAGGTCTTGCGCCCGAGCGCCGACGACGCCGTGGCCTGGCCCCAGATCATGATCCGCTCGGACGCCCACGGTGCCCCTCGCGTGGAACTGCGGGGCACGGCCGCCCGCCTGGCCCGCGGCGCCGGACTCGGGGCGTGGAGCGTGAGCACGTCCCACGACGGAGGCTTCGCGATGGCCGTGGCCCTGGCCATCCGCTCACCTCAGCCCTGACCGGAGGCCAGACCACCGCGCCGACCGGTACCCGGGGCGCGGACATCGAAAACCACCACATCAACCGAAAGAGGTTCACCCCATGGATTCCACCGCCATCGAGACCACCGTCCGCTCCGTGCTGGGCCAGCACGGGAAGCTGTCCGAGGACGCCGGGACGATCGCCGCGGATGCGGACCTGTACCGCGCAGGCATGACCTCCCACGCGTCCGTGAACGTGATGCTGGGCCTGGAGGACGAGTTCGACATCGAGTTCCCCGAGGAGCGCCTGACCAAGGCCACGTTCACGTCCATCAACTCCATCACCGAGGCCGTGGAGGCGATCAACAATGACTGATCATGCGGTACTGACCGACACCCCGCAGCGGGGTGCCGAGGACACCGACCGGGCCGAGCGGGTCGCCGCGCGCGCGGAGGCCGTGGCCGCCGTGGCGCGCGAGTTCGCGGACGCGGTGGACTCGGAGTCCCGGTTCCCGCGGGAGGCCATCGAGGAGGCCCGCGCCCAGGGCCTGTTGGCCGCGCCGATCCCGGAGGCGGACGGCGGGCTGGGCTACAGCATCACCGAGCTGTGCCGGATGCTCGAGCGCGTGGGTCGGGAGTGCACCTCCACGGCCATGATCCTGGCCATGCACCACTCCCAGGTGCTGTGCCTCACCCGCCACGCGGACACCGACTTCCTGCGGGACTACACCCGCCGTGTGGCCACCGAGGGGCTGTTGTTGGCCTCCGCCACGACCGAGGCCCAGATCGGCGGGGACACCCGCAATTCCACGTGCGCCGTGCGCCCGATCGAGGACGGCCGGGTGGCCCTGCACAAGAGCTGCCCCGTGATCTCCTACGGTGCGTACGCGGACGCGATCCTGGTGACCGCGCGGCGCAGCGAGGACGCGGCGTCGAGCGACCAGGTGCTGTTGGTGGTCGAGGCCGAGAACCTGCAGCTGGACCGCCAGCGTGGCTGGGACGCCCTGGGGATGCGGGGCACGTGCTCCGAGTCCTTCGAGCTGGACGCCACCACGCCCGCGGACGCCATGTTCACGGTGCTGTTCGAGATGATCTCCGCGCAGACCATGCTCCCGGCGGCCCACTGCCTGTGGGCCTCCGCGTGGTTGGGCATGGCTACCCAGGCCGGGCTCACCGCCCGGTCCGTGGTGCAAAAGGCCGCGCGTAAGACCCCGGGGACCACACCGCCGTCCGCGCTGCGGCTCGCGGAACTCGAGGTGCAGCTGCAGTCCATGACGGACGTGGTGCGTGCGAGCGTGGCCCGCTACGAGGCCGCGTGGGACGATCCGGCCGTGACCGAGTCCATGCAGTTCGCGATCGCCATGAACACCCTCAAGGTCTCGGGCGCGGAAGCAGTGCGCCGGATCGTGGGGGACGCCATGGTGATCGTGGGCATCACCGCTTTCGCCAATCGTTCGCCCGTGAGCCTGGCCCGGTTGTACCGGGACAGCATCGGGCCCTCGGTCATGGTCAACAACGACCGCATCCTGCTCCACACCGCCACACTCCAACTCGTTTCCAGGGGGCAACGATGAGCGCCACGGACACCACACAGGACCTCTCCCAGCTGCAGGACACCTTCCGCGAGGGCCTCGAGGCCCACGGCTGGTTCCTGCCCACCCTCGGGGACGGCGTGACCGGGCTCGGTCCGCAGGCCGAGGACGTCGTGCAGGGCATCGCCGCCGCGGCCCGCAAGGTCGCGGCGCGGCTGTCCCCGGACGCCGGCACGCGCCGGTTGCGCTTCCCACCGGTCAACGGGACCCGGTTGCTCGAGCGCACGGACTACGTCGCGTCCTTCCCGCAACTGCTCGGGACCATCTCCGCGTTCGAGGGCGACAACAAGGCCCACCGTGAGCTGCTCGGCACGTACGAGGAGCACGGTGACTGGTCCGCCCAGCTCACCCCGGCCGGCCACGCGCTGGTCCCCGCGGTGTGCCACCCCTTGTACGCGTACCTCGAGGGCTCGCAGGTGGACGGCTCGGTGTTCGAGCTCGTGGGCGAGTGCTACCGCCACGAGCCCAGCCCGGACCCCATGCGTTTCGTGACCTTCCGGATGTTCGAGGCGGTGTGCCTGGGCACGCCGCAGGAGGCCCGGGAGCACCGCGAGAAGTGGCTCGAGGCGGGGACCAACCTGCTGAGCTCCCTGGGGCTCGAGGTCCAGGCGGACACCGCCAACGACCCGTTCTTCGGCCGCGCGGGCAAGCTGCTCAGCGCGGGTCAGCGCGAGGCGCAGCTGAAGTTCGAGATCCTCACGGAGGTCTACCCGGGCCACCCCACGGCGATCGCCTCGGCGAACCTGCACGAGGACCACTTCGGTGAGAGCTTCCACCTGCGCACCGCCGACGGCGCCGTGGCCCACTCCGCGTGCTTCGGCTTCGGTCTGGAGCGGGTGGCCCTGGCCCTGGCCATGCGCCACGGTTTCGACACCGCCGCGTGGCCCGCGACCGTGCGTCAGGAACTGGGGTTGCCATGACCGCCGTGACCGTGAACCACGGTGGGTCGGCGGGTACCGCGTCCGTGCGGGAGCCCTTCGGCCACGAGGTCCTGGCCGTGCGCGGGTGCGAGTCGCTCACCGTGGCGAACGCACCGCGCTCCGTCCTGCACGACCCGGCGGAACCGTGGTCACCCACGAACTGCTACATGGACGTGTGGATCGGTCTCACCGCGACCCTCGGGTTGGACCCGCTGCCCATGCTCGGGGCCGCGTTCAGCGCGGACTTCCTGGGGGACCAGTGGGAGTTCCTCAAGCCCCGGCAGGAGGATCTCGAGACGCTCTACGGCCTCACGGTGGGGGAGTACGACACGTGGCGGCCCCTGGCCGAACACGTGCAGCTGGTGATGTCCCGCGGGGACGCCCTGATCGTGGAGGTGGACGCCTACCACCTCCCGGACACCGAGGGCGTGTCCTACGGGCGGGTCCATACCAAGACGTCCATCGTGCCGTTGCGCCTGGATCCGGTCGCGGGGGAACTCGTCTACCTGCACAACGACGGTGTCCACGTGCTGCACGGGGAGGACCTCGACAACGCGCTGGGCACGGGTGTGGGTTCCGGGTGGGTCCCGTACCCGTACGTGGAACTCGTGCGACTGGACGGCATCCGGTCCCTGGCGCCCGAGGCGCTGTGGCAGCGCGCCGTCGAGATCGCGCGGGGGCACGTGCGCCGCGCCCCGGACGCCGGGACGGGCAATACCGCGCACCCCGATCCGGCCGACCGGCTCGTCGCCGCGATCCGGGAGCACGTCCCGGTGCTCGCCGAGCGGGGCATGGAGTACTTCCACCAGTACTCGTTCGCGACGACGCGCCAGGCCGGTCTCACGTCCGGGCTCGCCGCCCACGCGTGCCGGTACCTGTCCCGCGGTGCGCAGGAGTGGCCGAGCGACTTGGACGCGGAG
The DNA here is from genome assembly GCF_040981035.1 of Kocuria sp. CPCC 205297. Lineage (NCBI taxonomy): Bacteria > Bacillati > Actinomycetota > Actinomycetes > Micrococcales > Micrococcaceae > Kocuria > Kocuria sp. CPCC 205297. Next base: position 63,545 of record NZ_JAVKPY010000010.1, read on the forward strand.
CAGCTGATCGAGGCCGCCGAGCAGTTCGACGCCGCCGCCGGCGCCGCCAAGGCCCTGCAGTTCAAGCTGGCCCGGGCGGCCTCGGGCAGGACACCGCGCATCGACTCGTCCGCGGAGGCGTTCGTGGCCGGGCACACCGCGGGCATGCGCGCGGTGCGTGAGGCCCTGGGCCTGGGGGAGTGACCGGGGTGCGCGACGCCGCGTGGACGCTCCGGCGCCTCGACCCGTCGCAGGACCCGGGGGATGCCCTCGCTCGTGGGATTCCCGCGCGGGTCCCGGGGACGGTGTCCGGTGCCCTGCGGGACGCCCTCGGGGAGGACCGCGTGGCCACCGTGCTGGCCACTGACGGTCCCGACACCGTGTGGGAGTACCGCACCCGGTTCACCACCGCCGGTGGTCGGCACCGGTTCATGTCCACGGGCGTGGCCACCGTGGCGCAGCTGCTGGTCGCGGACCGGGTCGTGCACGAGTCCCACAGTGCCTTCGCACCGTGGGACGTGATCGTGGAGCTGCCGTCCGGGCCGTGTGAGATCGCCCTGCGGGTCCTGCCCACGGCGTCCGTGAGCGTGCCGCGCAAGCCGCGCGCCCGCTGGTTGTCGCCGCTCGTGTCCGACCGCTCCCTGCGGTGGCGCCGCACCCCGCTGATCGGCTCGATCGACTGGCCCGGTGCGCTGCCCGTGCTGGGTCCGTGGGGCGGCCTGCGCGCTGTCCCACTTCCTTCTTCCGCCGACGACGACACTCCCCACCCCTCGCTCGGACTCGTACCGCGCGCGGTGCGCACGCGGGTCGGGGAGGACGGTAGCGGCGTCGTGACCGTGGAACTCGGCCCGACCGCGGGTACGACCCCGGATCTTTACGCGGACACGGCCGGGAGCGCGGGCGCGGCCACGGAGCTGGCGGGCGTCGGATGCTCAGCGGACCCGGATGTTCCGGTGGCCCGCGGCGCTGCGGTGGAACATGCGCGTGAAACCGTACACATCACCGTGGAGCCTCCCTATGAGGTGGACGCGCAGCCGGTGACCGCCGAGCGCGTCGTGACCGCGTCCGATGCCACATCGCGCGAAACGTTCAGTGTGGACGTGACCGTGCCCGACCCCGCGCTGTGGTGGCCGCATGGGATGGGCGAGCAACTGCTGTACCGGGTGCGGGTGCGCACCGGGCAGGGGGAATGCACGTACGCCGTGGGGTTCCGGTCGGTGTGTGCCGAACCGCGGGACCGGGACCATCGCGGTTTGGCCCTGCGGATCAATGACGTCCCCGTGTTCGCGAGGGGTGCCGTGTGGGCCGGTGCGGACCCCTTCGAGGTGGCCGCGGACCCGCAGCGCACCCGCGACGTGCTGGAACGCCTGCACGCGGGCGGCAGCACCATGATCCGCGTCCCGGGAACGGCGTGCTACGAGACCGAGGACTTCCACCGCGCCTGCGACGAGCTGGGTCTCATGGTCTGGCAAGACGTGGCCCTGGGGCCTCAGGACCCGCCGGACGATCCCGAGTGGCGCGCCGGGCTGCGCCACGAGGTCCGATACCTCGCCTCACGGTTGGCCTCTCATCCGTCCACGGTCGTGATCTCCGGGGGCACCGAGGTCATCCAGGCCCCCGTGCTCGCGGGCCGGCCCGCCGAGCAGTGGCGCACGGACGTGGTCCTGCGGGACGTTCCCCGCGCGGTCGGGGAGGCCGATGCGGACGTGGTGGTCGTCCCGTCCTCTCCGTGCTCGGACGCGGACCTGGACGCCGCACAGCACGCGTACGAGACGGGCGAGGCCTCGGGGGAGCGGGCGGCGTCGTCATCGGTGCCGACCGTCGCTCCCACGGACGCGGCCGACGGCGTGTCCCACTACTTCGGGGTGGGGGCCTACGGGCGACCGCTCGAGGACGCGGTGGTCCGCGGGGTGCGGTTCGCGGCGGAGGCGTTGGCCTTCGCGGTGCCGCCGGAACCCGCCGCGGTGCGGGAGCAATTCGGGACGGACGGTCCGCAGGACGATGGGGATTCCGCGGACGCGTGGCGCGCCGGTGTCGCCCACGACCCGGGGGCGGAATGGACCTTCGAGGACACCACCGCGATCTATGTCCACCGACTGTTCCTGGACCGGGACAGCGATCCGGACGCCGGTCTGGCGACCCCGGGGCAGCCCGCGTCCGACGGCGCAGGGGCGGGTCACGTCGAGCGCCTCGAGTACGAGCGCGCCGCGCTCGCCCACGTGTTCCAGCGGACTTTCGCCCAGTGGCGCAGCGAGGAGTCGCCGTGCCGGGGAGCGCTCGTGCTCTCGGCGCTGTCCATGGCCGCGGGGCCCGGGTGGGGTGTCCTGGATGCTTCCGGGCGGCCCACCGCCGCGTGGTACGGGATGCGCCGGGCGTGCGCGCCCGTGGCCGTGTCCTTCCTCCCCGCCGGCGGCGACGGACTACCCGTCCATGTCTGGAACGACGGCCCGACTCCGCTCACGGCCACGCTGCGACTGACCGTGGCCACGGTGCACGGCGGCTGCCAGCAACCCCTCGACATCCCGGTCACGGTGCCCGCGCGCGGCGAGACCGTGATCCGCGCGGACCTCGCGGACGGTACGTTCCGGGACCTTGACCACGCGTACGGTTTCGGCGAGCGGGAGTACGACGCCGTGTCCGCCCAGCTCGTGAACCCCTCCGGTCGCGTGCTCGCCCGGGACGTCCACCTGACCGGGGGACCGCGACGCAACGATGCACCCGATCCGGGACTCGACGCTCACTGGGTCAGGACGGAACAGGGGGAGTGGTCGGTGGCCGTGACGGCGTTCGGACTTGCGCGATTCGTGGCGCTGGACCTGCCCCGCGGGGCCGTGGCCGAGGACGGCTACGTCCATGTGCTCCCGGGTGAGACGGTGCACGTTCCGGTCAGCGGAGCCCTCACCGACGAGGGTCGTGCGGCCACGCGGGTGCGGGCGCTGGGCGTCCCATCGGTTCCGGTGGGCGCCGAGTCCGAGTAGCCGACGATCCATCAACGGGCCAGGTGAAGCGTCACCTCATGACGGCCCCATGAGCCGTATCGACGAGAGAGCCCCGCACGTGCTGGCAACGCCACCCGTGCGGGGCTCCTGAGTCATTTGCCGGCGGCTGTCATCGGCCCGCTGTCCCGTACACGCCGCGGTTCACACCTCGGGCACGTACGCCAGGACGTAATCCACCATCCGGCGGCACGATTCCGTGGCGAACAGCGAGTGGTCCAACGGGTCCAGGACGGTGAGCGTGCTGCGCGGGCCCAGGCGCTGAGGTGTGACCCCGCAGTGCTTGGCATCGGCGGGTCCGAAGACCGCGTCCACCGTGAGTCCGGGGATCTTGGCGAGCCGACGCAGCGTGGGTTGCGGGACGTCGATGACCCCCACCCCGGCCGCGAGCGCATTGACCCGAGGTGACGCGTTGCGGGCGCGGTGACGGGTGCCGCGTACCACGGTGCGCGCCGTCGTCCCCACGTAGGCGTTGAGCCCGGCCAGGACGGCATCCCAGCGGGAGCCGGCGGGTGCGTCGTCGGCGGCGGGAGTGGACGACCGCGCTGCCGCCGCCTCGTCCTGCCCGGGCAGGGTTGGGGCCAGGGGGCCGCCGCGCAGGCCCTGGCGCCAGTAGCGCCACGGTGCCCGCTGCCACGCAACGTTGTTGATGACCATGAGCGTGAGTCGTTCGCTCACGGTTGCGGGCAGTCCGTGGGCCGAGGCCACCAGGCCCCACGCGCCCAGACAGATGCCCGCCCCCAGGAGCGGACCGTCCGTGAGTTCGCTCAGGTGCATCACGAGTTCCCGGGACTCGGTGAGGGTGTGGTGAGCGTACGGGTTGGAGTCCTGCGTGATGTCCGAGCGCACGAGCTCACCGGTGTCGGAGCGTTCGGCGAGCAAGCACACGGCGCCGCGCGCGGACGCGAGCAGCGCGGTGCGCAGCCACAGACCGCCGGAGGCCTCCATGACCTCCGAACCCGGGGAGATGAACGCCAGCCCGGGGGCGTCGTGGTCGCGGGTCACCGGCTCGGTGATGATGGCCGGGCGTCGGGCGGCCCCGCTGGTCGAGCGCCGCAGCACCACGGGTGTCCCGGCCACGTCCACGGTGATCTCCTGCTCGGGGACCAGGCCGTCCCCGTCAGGACGAGCGGTGTCATCCGGCGTCGTCCCGGCCGGGGCGGCGTCCAGCGCGGCACGCACGGTGGCGATCAGACGGGCGGGGACGGCGGCCGCGCGGGGGTGCACGTTGATTGGGAGTGCGCCTGCTTCTTCGTCGGACAGGATGCGGATCCGACGATCGGGACCGTCCGCGGGCTCGGGAAGCGCCTTGAGCGCGGCCGCGCCGTGCGAGGACAGCTGCAGGTTCATCAGTTCCGTGCCCTCGCTCACGCGGGGCGGTAGGTCGGGTCCGCCCATGCGGCGCAGCGCGCTCTGGTGGCGCACCCACTGCTTACCGGACACGGGGGCCAGCACCAGCCGGGAGGCCCAGCCATGATCCTCGGTGGCGGCGAGCACGGTGCCGCCCAGGCTGAAGCCCACCCCGTGGACGGGACCGTGGGAGCTCGCCCAATCGCGGACGGTGGTCAGGTCGTCGACCCACAGTCCGGCGTCCACGGCTTCCTCGGCGGTGGGGCTCTGACCGGTCCCGGACCAGTCGAGGCGCACCACACGCCACCCGTGAGCGGCCAGCGCCCGGGCCGTGTGGATCATGCTGCGGGTCAGGGTCACGCGGTCGCGTCCCGGGGACCCCACGATGATGACGGTCCCGCCGCGCTCGGTGGCCGTGGGTTCGTGCACGTCCACCGCGATCCACCGGTTCCCGGCAGGCACCCACCCGTGGCGTACGGAGTCCTCCTCGCGAACGCGTGAGCGGTGGCCGGGCCTGGAACGGCGCAGCTGCGAGTACGTGAGCATGAATGATCCCCCAAGTAATACGTGTCTCCGCCGCGGGCGTCCGGTTCTTCCCCAAGAACCTCGACGCGCTTGCCCCCTGACGAACTTTTGCCCAGACTAACCATTTTCCCCGGGACGGGCGGAGTGAACTGTGCAAAAGCATACGCCTTTGGCACGTGATTCCGGGGTTCCCGAGGGGAAATGCCTGCCCTCCCTTTAGGGGGTACTTAGGGCAGTTACCGGGTTTTCGCGGGGTCCCGCAGGTCGATCCCGAAGACCCGCTTCACCGCGGTGGTCACGTGGCGGCCATAGCGCTGCGAGGACGGTGTCGAGGAGAACGGCAGGAACCTACCGGGGACGTCCGGGTGGGTGATCTTCCCGTGGGTGGGCCCGGACGTGGTGACCTCGAAGCCCGCCCCGCGCAACCGTTCGAGCAGTTCCCTGCGGTTGGTGGGATAGCGGGTGCCGCTGCCCCCGGGTTTCGCGCCGGTGTGCTCGAGGGAGTCGGGGGTGTCCGCCCAGGTCTCGTCCGGGCGCCGGGCGATCGCCCACCCGCTGCGGTAGATCCCCACCACGCGGTGCTCCGCCCGGGTCACCTGCACGCACAGCCGGCCGCGCACGTAGTAGTCGGTGCGCCCGAGGTCCGCGGTCCAGGTGTCCTCGGGGTCCGCCACGACGGCTTGCAGCGCGCTCTCGCTCACGTCCCACACGCCCTGTACGACGACGCCGTCCGCGGGCACCTCGAGCGCCGGGGCCCCCGACAGATCGGAGTCCACGGTGTAGAACGCACGCTCGGGGGCAGTGGTGTCGGGGGTGATGCCCGCGCGCAACAGGCGAACGAACTCTGCGAGCTGCGGGTCCACCGTGAGCTCGCGTGGTGCTTCGGACGCGATGGGCGTGGTGGGTTCCCCGGCGGGGACCGTGCGCGGCCCGGGGCCCGGTTTGGGTGCCCCGCCCGCGGCAGGAACAGCACGGGTGCCGTCCGCGCCGGGAACTGTTCGGGGCCCGGGACCTGACCGAGGCGTCCCGTCCGGCGCTGCTCCGGCCCGAGGTTCGGAGTCATCGCCGGCGGCGTCCGCGTCCCCTTGCCGCTCGGAAGGGCGCCACGAGGTGTAGTCCACCGGGCGGACGCCCAGTGCGGGGTCCTTGCGGCCGCGCATCGCGGCGGGGGAGGGGTGTGGGGTGCTCATGGCAGGTCCTCGGACGGAAGGGGCGGTGTCCGTGCCACGCTGTCACGATACCGCCGGGATTACCAGCGGGCGGGCGGCCCGAGTGGGGAAGGGGCGCGTGCGGCGTCGTCGTAGAATCGAGCGGGTGGAATGCGGATATTACGATCGGGACCTGTGCCGATCCTGCACGGTGATCGAGGTACCCTACGCGCGGCAGCTCGCTCGCAAACAACAGCTCGTGCGCGACCTCGTGGACTCACACGGTGAGCCGCGGTGGCTCGAGCCGGTCGCGTCCGTGGAGGCGGGGTTCCGCAACAAGGCCAAGATGGTCGTGGCCGGGAAGGTCGGCGCACCGACCCTAGGCATCCTGGACCGCGGGGGCCGTGGGATCGACCTGCGCGACTGCCCGCTCTACCCCGAACCCGTGACGCGCGCGATCCACGCGCTCGCCGAGTTCATCGCGAGGGTGCGGCTGTTGCCGTACGACGTGGCCAAACGGCGCGGCGAGCTCAAACACCTGATTGTCACGGGGAACCCGGACGGGCGGCTCATGATCCGGTTCGTGCTGCGCAGCACCGGGCAGCTGGCCAAGATCCGGGACAACACGGATCTGCTGCGCGAGCTCGTGCCGCACGCGGACGTGCTCTCCGTGAACATCCAGCCCGAGCACAAGGCCGTGATCGAGGGCGCCGAGGAGATCCTGCTCTCGCGGCAGGGCGAGCTGATCATGCCGGTCAACGGCATCGACCTGCGAGTCCGGCCGCGCTCGTTCTTCCAGACGAACACACGGGTCACGGAGCAGCTGTACCGCCAGGTCGCGGACTGGGTGGACGCCGTGGACCCGGCGAGCGTGTGGGACCTGTACTGCGGGGTCGGGGGTTTCGCGCTGCATGTCGCCGCTCCCACGCGCGAGGTCGTGGGCACCGAGATCTCCGCCGAGGCCGTGGCCTCCGCCCGGGACACCGCCCGCGCCATGGAGCTACCGGATGAGGGTCCGGGCTCCGTGCGTTTCCTCGCCGACGACGCCGCCGCGACCCCCGCGGATCTGCCCGGCACTCCGGAGCTCGCGATCGTCAACCCGCCCCGCCGCGGGCTGGAAGCGTCCCTGTGTGCGTGGCTCGAGAACTCATCGGTGGGTCACGTCGTGTACTCGTCGTGCAACGCCACGACGCTCGCGCGGGACCTGGGCCGGATGCCGTCCTTGCGGCCCGTGGAAGCACGACTGCTGGACATGTTTCCCCACACCGGACACTACGAGGTCGCGGTCCTGCTGCGCAGGGGGTGAAGGGCGGGACTACCGGTTCGGTGCCGGCGACCCGGCGAGGCTGACGACGGCGCCGGGCCCAGCGCCGTCGTCCCGGGTCGCGGACGGGCACGCGCATCGAAGAAGCGTCCCGGGGTGCCCTGTCGAGCACCCTGGGACGCTTCGGATGCTCACCGCGAAGGCGCGGACTACGAGTTCGCCGCCGCCATGGCCCGCAGCTTGGTCACCGCCTCGTTCACCATATCCGGCACGGACTGATCGATATCGAGCTTGTAGCCGCCCTCCTCCTGCGCGAGCGGCTCGAGGGTGTCCAGCTGGGACTGCAACAGCGTGGCCGGCATGAAGTGCCCGCTGCGGCCCTCGATCCGCCGGGTCAGCACCGCCACGGACCCGTCCAGGTGCAGGAACAACGCCGACGGCGCTTGCGAGCGGATCCGTTCCCGGTACTTACGCTTGAGCGCGGAGCACGCGATCACCATGCCCTCGTGCTGTTCACCCCGCTCGTGCAGTGCGCGGCCCACGATCTCGAGCCAGGGCCAGCGGTCGTCGTCGTCGAGCGGCGTGCCCGAGGCCATTTTCTGGACGTTCTCGATGGGGTGCAGGCTGTCCCCGTCGATGAAGTCCACACCCAGCTCGTGGGCCACGAGCGTGCCGATCGTGGTCTTGCCCGACCCCGAGACGCCCATGACCACCACGAGCGGTGCGATGTCCGTGCTCACCCCGCTCACCGGTCGTGCACCGTGCCGTCGGTGAGGCGGTTGTAGGGCAGGTGCGCGGTGGTGTACTCGTACTTCTCCGCCTCATCCTCGTCGATCTCCACGCCCAGGCCCGGGGTGTCGGAGGGGTGCAGCAGACCGTTCTCGAACGTCATGTGCTGACGGAAGACCTGGTTGGTCTTCTCCGAGTGAGGCATGTACTCCTGCAGGCCGAAGTTGTGGATGGCCATGCCCACGTGCAGCTGCGCCGCGAAGCCCACGGGGGAGACGTCCGTGGAGCCGTGGAAGCCGGACTTGACCTGGTACATCGCGGCGTAGTCCATGACCTTCTTCAGCGGGGAGATCCCGCCGAAGCGCGTGGACGCGCAGCGCACGTAGTCGATCAGCTGTTCGGAGATCAGGTCCTTGATGTCCCAGATCGTGTTGAAGACCTTGCCGATGGCGAGCGGCTGCGTGGTGTGCTGACGCACCAGCCGCAGGGCCTCCTGGTTCTCCGCCGGGGTGCAGTCCTCGAGCCAGAACAGGTCGTAGGGCTCGAGCGACTTGCCGAGCTTGGCGGCCTGGATGGGAGTCATGCGGTGGTGGCCGTCGTGCAACAGGGGCAGCTCCGGGCCGAACTCGTTGCGCACGGCCTCGAAGACGGACGGAATGTGGCGCAGGTACGGGCGGGTGTCCCAGTTTTCCTCCGCGGGCAGCGCGGCACGCTGTGCCGGCTGGTAGTCGGAGCGCTCGCCGGAGGCCTGCGGCTGGGCGGCCACGCCGTACAGCGCGGTGATCCCCGGGACCGAGGACTGCACGCGGATCGCGGTGTAGCCGTGCTCCTGCTCGGAGCGGATCGAGTCGAAGATCTCCTCGGTGTCCCGCCCGGAGGCGTGGCCGTACGTGGACAGCCCGCGGCGGGAGGCGCCACCGAGCAGCTGGTACACCGGCATGCCGGCCACCTTGCCCTTGATGTCCCACAGGGCCATGTCCACCGCGGCGATCGCGGCCATGGTCACGGGGCCGCGGCGCCAGTAGCCGGAGCGGTACAGGAACTGCCACGTGTCCTCGATGTTTGCCGGGTCGCGGTCGATCAGCAGGGGTGCCACGTGGTCGGACAGGTACGTGGCCACCGCCAGTTCGCGGCCGTTGAGGGTCGCGTCACCGATCCCGGTGACACCCTCGTCGGTCGTGAGCTTGAGCGTCACGAAGTTGCGTGAGGGACTGGTGACGATGACCTTGGCTTCGGTGATCTTCATGGTGTTTCCTCTCTGGAACGGTGGGCCCGCTCGATTATGGCGGATCAGCGTGTGGACGGGCCGGACCCGTCGCCGCGCTCGGACGGCACGGACGGGCCCTGGGTGGTCATGGGGTGGGAATCCCGGGCCGTGGGGCCGGGGCGGTCGTGCGGGTCCCCGCGGGAGCCGGGACCTCACCGGGGTGCAGCTGCTCGTGGCGCAGCGAACGGTTGGCCTCGATGGACTTGATGATGTCCTTGAACTTTGCCTCCGTGAGCGGGTAGCCGGCCATGATGAGCATGACGATCAGGAAGATCACCGCGGGGATCAACCCGCCCGCGACCGCCATGCCGTTCACGGTGTCCGGGCTCTGCTGCGGGGCGTGCTGGTCGAACGCCACGACCACGAGCGGCAGGGCGCGCTCGGCGAGGGAGAGTTCCTCGTGGAGCAGTCCACGAGTCTGCATTAGCTGGGCATCAATCCGGTGACCGTTCTGCTGCGCAGCGCCATGTACGTCTCACCCATCGAGCTCGCGGTGTGGTGGGTCGCGTTCTCCCTGGTCGTGGTGCCCAGGGAACATCGCTCCGGGTGGCGGCGCGTGTTCGCCGGCTTCGTGATCGGGCACGTGGGTGCCACCGTGTCCACCGCGGCACTGCAGATGTGGGAGGCCCAGGCCTTCCCGAATCCCGACCTGATCCCGGAACGGATCGACGTGGGCGCGAGCTACGGGTTCTTCGCGTTCGCCGCGCTGGCCACCTATCACGGTTCCGCGCGCCGCAGGCTCCTGTGGGCCGCCGGGCTCGTGGCCGCGGCGGCCGGGGGGAATGGTCCTGGATTCCGGATGGACGGCCATCGGGCACGCGATCGCGGTGCTGCTGGGTTTCGCGTGCTACCGACTCGTGAATCCCGACGCCGCCGTGCACCACGAGGCGCGCGTCCGGGCCCGGCGGCTGTACGAGATGGAGCACTGATCCGGCACGGGCCTCGGTCCCGTGGGTTCGGATCGGCAGAGTTCCACCGCGCTACGGATTGCGGCGGCGCAGCAGAGTTCGACGACGCTGCGGAGCCACTCGTCCCGGTTGCCCGCGTGACGTGCGACACTTAGTATGCAGCTTGTATCTATGCAACCCGCGGACTGATCGCCGCGGGTTGCCGCTCGCCCCACACCCCGGGGCACGCGGCCGTGCCAGCGGGTACGGAACCGGCCGGAGCGACGTCGAACAGGGAGCACCATGGCGTACAACGCGGCCGAGCGCGCGTACGGGCACGTCAAGGCCAGGATCCTCACGGGGGAGCTGGACGGGCACATGTTGTCCGAGGGCGTCTTCGCCACGGAGCTGGGGGTCTCCCGGACTCCGGTCCGTGAGGCGTTCCTGCGGCTCCAGGTGGAGGGGCTCATGCGGCTCTACCCCAAGCGTGGTGCGCTCGTGGTGCCGGTGGGCCCGCACGAGTCCCGCGAGGTGCTCGCTGCGCGGCGGGTCGTGGAATGCGCGAGCGTGAAGGAGGCGATCGGGGATCCCGATCTGCCCGACACCCTCGCCGACCTCCTGGAACAGCAGCGAAAGGCTGCGGGCACGCCGCGATTCGGTGAGCTGGATGCCGCGTTCCACACCGCTCTCGTGGAGGCCGCGGGCAACAGTCTGTTGAGCGGTTTCTACCAGGGGTTGCGGGACCGGCAGATCCGGTTGATCGCCACCGCGGTGCGCACGGCCCAGGAGCGGTCTGACGAGATCCTGGCGCAGCACGCGGAGATCGTGGCGGGCGTTCGGGAAAAAGATACGGAACGGGTGGAAGCCCTGTTGGCGGAGCATTTGCAGCGCGTGTACGAAGGGATCGTGTCATGAGTGTGAAACCCTGGATGAGGGTCAGTTCGGCGCTGTTGGCGGTGGCGTGGGGTGGTAACGAGTTCACCCCGTTGCTCGTCATGTACCGCACGGTGGAGGGGTACGAACAGGTGGCCGTGGACATGCTCCTGGCCGCGTACGTCCTGGGGATCGTGCCGGCCCTGTTGATCGGCGGGCCGTTGTCCGATCGGCACGGGCGGCGGGCACTGATGATCCCCGCGCCCATCCTCGCGATGGTGGGCAGCATCCTGTTGGCCATGGGGGCCGGGAGTCTGGTGCTGCTTTTCGTGGGCCGGGTCTTCTCCGGGCTGGCCCTGGGACTGGGCATGGCCGTGGGGACCTCGTGGATCAAGGAGCTCTCCGACCGGCCGTACGAGGAGCACCCGGAGCGGGTCTCGGGCGCTCGCAGGGCGTCCCTGTCGCTCACGGCCGGTTTCGCCCTGGGTGCCGTGATCGCAGCGACGCTCGCCCAGTTCGCCCCGCTGCAAACCGTGTTGCCGTACGTGATCAACCTCTTGATCTGTCTGCCCGCGGTCCTGCTGGTCGTGGGAGCACCCGAGACCCGCCACGCAAGCGCACCGCACGGCTCCCTCCTGTCCGATCTGAAGATCCCGGCCACGCGTCAGCACCGGTTCTGGTTCGTGGTGGCGCCGTCCGCGCCCTGGGTGTTCGGATGTGCGGCGTCCTCGTACGCGATCCTCCCGGCGCTCATGGCGGACGTCGTGGGCCCGGACTACGGCATCGCGTTCTCGGGGCTCATGTGCCTGGTGGGCCTGGGCTGCGGGTTCTTCATCCAGCCCCTGGGCCGTCATCTGGACCGGGACGGTTCCATCCGTTCGCTCGCCGTGGGCATGGTCGCGGTGATCCTGGGCATGCTCACCGCGGTGGCCGCCGCCTCGACCCTGAACATCCTGGTGGTCCTCGCGGCTTCCGGGGTCCTGGGTTGCGGCTACGGGCTCGTGCTGGTCTCTGGGTTGCAGGAGGTCCAACGCATCGCCCGCCCGGACGACCTCGCGGGACTCACCGCGGTCTTCTACTCCCTGACCTACATGGGCTTCTTCGTGCCCATGGTCCTCGCACTGATCGCCCGGTTCACGTCCTACCCGTGGCTGTTCGCCTCCGGTGCCGTGATCGCGGCCCTGTGCCTGGGCGTCATGGCCTACGGGCGGCGGCACGAGGTGCGCGACCTGGACGCGCTCGAGGCGGCGGCCGCGCGGTAGCAGGGGCAGCGGCGTCGTCGTCCCGTGACGAATGCGCCCGTACGGCGGGTGATGCCGGGTCGTCGCGGGGCGGCCGTGCTCAGCCGAGGACCAGGGTCGCCGCGCCGCGCAGCAGGACGACGACGCCGCCCGCGGCCGCGAGCGCCATGGCCAGTTTCTGCGCGGTCGCCTTGGTGAGGTGGCGGGACAGCCAGGTCCCCACCGCGATCCCGGCCAGGACCGTGAGCACGAGCGCGCCCACGGCCGCGAGCGCGGGGACGGGCAGGGCGAAGTGCACCCCGGCCGCGAGTTTGGAGACCACCGACAAGGCCCCCATGGACATGAATACGGGCTGCATCGTGGCCGCGAACCGGTGTTGGTCCCAGCGGGTCACGCGCGAGTAGATCACCATGGCGGGGGCCGCCACACCCGCGGTGGAGTTGAAGAATCCCCCGATCACCCCGGTCGGGACCATGGCCTTGCGGCGGGAGAGCTCGGGGGTCGCGGGGGAGAAGCGCGTGACCGCGAGGCCCGCGAGCACCACCGCACCCACGGCCACCTGCAACCACGCGCTCGGCACCCAGCGCACCACGAGCGCTCCGGCCACGATCCCGGGCACGGCGGACGCGACCAGCACCGCCGCGTGCCGCCATTCCACGAATCGGCGCACGGACAGGGTGATCAGGAAACCGGAGCACGTGGTGGCCGCGTTCGTCGCGAGGACTCCCGGGCCGGGACCCATGATCAGGGACAGCACCGGTGCCACCACGAGGCCCACCCCGGTGCCGGACACCCGTTGCAGGACGGTACCCACGAGCACGGCGAGCAGGGCGGCGATGAGGATCAACATGGGCGGCTTCCGGTGAGCGGGGTCAGTGGTTCGAGGGTATCCGTGTGTGCGCCGCCGGGTGGCACCGCGTGGGATCCGTGGCGCATGTCATGGGTGCTGCACCCGGGACATGGGTCGCGACCTGGGGATGACGGTAGGAGGATAGGGGCATGAACTTCCTCCGCGGCATCGTCCGGGCCCAAGGCCAGATCTTCCTGCAGGCCGGATGGGGCCCCGCGGTGTTCGCGCTCGCCGCCATGACGGTGGCGTCCGCGTGGTTCGCGCTCGCCGCGCTCGCGGGGGCGGCGGTCCAGGCAGGGTGTGCGCTGGCGCTCGCCGGGTGGGACGACGCGCGGGGCCTGCACCGTCTCCGGGAGGGCGGGACCCGGGCCCGGAGTGGCATCCCGGGACACGATCCCGAGAGCTCACGGGTCGGTGCGAGGGCCCTGGCCCGGAGCCGAGCCGGGGTGATCCCCGCAGAGGTAGACCAGGGATTGCACGGGTTCAACGGTGCCCTGACGGGGTGTGCCGCGGTGCTCGCGTGCGGGCCCGGGATCCCCGCGGCGTTGTGGACCCTTGCGGGTTCGGCGGTCTGCGCGCTGATCGTGTGGGGCGCCCCAAGTTCTCGTGGCCCGAATCCCTTCCGCTGCTCACGGGGCCGTTCTGCCTGGTCAACAGCATTGCGGTGGCCGTTGCGGTCCCGTTCGAACGGACCCAGGGAGCCGTGGTGCCCCTGGGCTCCCCCGTGCACGACGTACTCGCCGGGGCCGTGCGGGGAGCGCACCAGGTAATCCTGGGCGGTTCCGTGCTAGGCGGGTTGTTGGTGCTCGCGGGGATGTTCGCCGCCGGGTGGCGGGCCGGTGTGTGGGCGGCGACCGGGACCCTGGTGGGCACGCTCGCCGGGTTCGTGGGGATCGGGCAGGGCCCCGCCGCATCCGGGTTGCTGGGCTACGGCGCGATGCTCGTGACCGTGGCGCTCGGTGTCGCGTTCCCCGCGCGGGGGTCCCGCATCCTGCGGATCGGGGTGCCCGTCCTGGCCGCCGCGCTCACCGTGCCGCTGTGGTGGGTCATCACGGCCGTGGGGGTCGCGCCGTACACGTGGCCCTTCGTACTCGTCACGTGGACCGTTCTGGCGCTACGCTCCCGTCAGTGGAGGGCGGGGGAGGCCCGCCACGACGAGCGATGAACCAGGGCGAAGATCCCCCACACCGCGAGCAGCCCCGCGATCAACAACAGTCCCGCGTGGCCGTCGGCGCGGCGGAGGCGTGCGTGTCGGTCACCGGTGCGGCTGGGCTCACGCGAGGTCCTGCATGAGGACGTCGTGGCGCAACCACTTGATCACGTGCTCGAGGCCCTCGTCCGTCTTCAGATTGGTGAAGCAGAACGCCTTGTCCCCGCGGAACTGGCGGGAATCGGCCTCCATGACCGTGAGGTCCGCCCCCACGTGCGGCGCCAGGTCCGTCTTGTTGATGATGAACAGATCGGACTTGATCATGCCCTGGCCGGCCTTGCGGGGGATCTTCTCGCCCTGGGCCACGTCGATGATGTAGATCGGGAAGTCCACGAGCTCGGGGCTGAACGTGGCGGAGAGGTTGTCCCCGCCGGATTCCACGAACACGACCTCGAGGTCCGGGTGCTCCTGCTCCAACCGGTCGATCGCCGCCTGGTTCATGGAGGTGTCCTCGCGGATCGCGGTGTGGGGGCACCCGCCGGTCTCGAGTCCCACGATCCTGTCCAGGGGCAGCACGCTGTTGCGGGAGAGGATCTTGGCGTCCTCGATCGTGTAGATGTCGTTGGTGATCGCCGCCATGGAGATGTCCTGGCTCAGCGCCCGGGTGAGGCGTTCGATCAACTGGGTCTTGCCCGCGCCCACCGGTCCGCCGATCCCGATCTTCACTGCCGTCATGTGGTTTATTCCTCCGTACGTTCGGTGGCGCGGTTCAGCTCATGAACATGCGCGCGCGTTGGGTTTCGTGGTGCATCTGGGCGATCTCCAACCCCGGGGAGACCACGCCCAGATCGGACATGTCGAGTGCGGAGATGCGTTCCCACGCGGCCGCGACCCGGGGGCGCAGTGCCCCCAGGGTGCGCTGGCCCGCGTTCTGCCCGATGGGGATCCCGCGCACCGCGTTCTGGGTCAGCGAGGTGAGGGTGGAGAACAGGAAGGCCTGCGTGATCGCTGCCGGGGGCACACCGTGGTCCACCCCGATCAGCGCGAACACGATCGCCTAGTGGCCGCGGCACGTCCCCTCCGCCACGAGGCGGGCGTAGCGTTCCAGTCCCGGGCCGGGTAGGGACAGCGTGCCGATCTCGAGCAGCCGGCGTCCCATGGTCAGCCCGGCTTGTCGCACCTGGGCCGGTAGGGCCTGGGCGAACATGAGGGCGTCGAGTCGGACGAGGCCGGCGTCGAAGTCGGAGTCGGGTGTCGCGTCCGCCGGGGCTGCGGGGGGATCCGCGGGCGACGCCGCGCCGTCGGCGGCCGCCAGCGCGGAAGGTGCCGTACCCGCCGAGGCTCCGTTCGCCGTCGTCCCCGCGAACAACTCCGCGGTGAGCCGCACGGCCAGACCGTCCGCGTAGACGAGCTGGTGGTCGAGGAAACGTTCCAGCCAGTCCTGGAAGCTCGCTTGGTCCGACACGGTGCCACGTTCCAGGTAGGTCTCCATGCCGAACGTGTGCGCGAACGCCCCCGTGGGCAGCGCGGAATCGCAGATCTGCAGCAGCGGCAACAGGGAACCCGCCCAGTCCTGTGCGTCCCCGGCCACTAGTGCGTGTGCTCCGCGTGGCGGAACGGGACCGGCATCACGCGTTCCTGCCGCTCGTACGGCACGCCGTGCTCGTCCAGGTACTGGGTCACCGTGTGGTCGAACTGCACCACCATGACCTCTGCGCCGTATTCGGAGGACGTGTCGAAGAACTGGGCCTGCAGGTGCCGGTTGCCCAGCCCGTGCGCCGTCACGCCCATCTCGGTGATGGTGCGCGGGGCGATCACGAGCACGTCCGTGGCCTCGACGGACACGACGACGACGCCGCGCTCGTCCCGGAGCAGGATGTCCCCGTCCTGGAGGTCGCCGGCCGCGCCGCGCGGACTGTCCAGGCGCAACCCCAGGGTGCGGCCGTGATCCGTGGTCACGCGCTGGATCCGCTTCACGAGTTCGGAACTTGGCAGCACCACCTTCTCCACGTGCAGCCCCTGCCGTTCGGAGGGGGACAGATCGGCCAGGTTGCCCAGGACGCGGTCGACGATCACGAGATCCTCCTTGTCGGGAACGTGTCGGGAATGGTTGGTCGGGGTGCCGGTGCCGGGGCGGCAACGACGGGCCCGTAACGACTGGTTGGCGGCGCCGGGTGCCCGCCGAGCGCCGTCGTCCGCGGATTGCCGGCGGCCGCGTGGGCTCAGAACAGGAAGTACCGCTGGGCCATGGGGAGCACGTCCACGGGCTCGCACGTGACCTTCTCGCCGTCCACGCGCACCTCGTAGGTTTCGGGGTCCACGTCCAGCTCGGGGGTCTCGCCGTTGAACGCGGGGTCGGACTTGCGCAGGGACCGGATGCCGTGGACCGCCTTGACGGTCTTCCGCAGACCGAGCTGCTCCGGGACGCCCGCGTCCACGGCCGCCTGGGACATGAACGTGATGGAGGAGGAGTGCACCGCGGAACCCAACCCGCCGAACGAACCGCGCATGGTCATGGGCTGGGGCGTGGGGATGGACCCGTTGGAATCACCCATGAGGGAGGAGACCACCTGCCCGCCCTTGAACACCATGAACGGTTTGACGCCGAAGAACGCAGGTTCCCACAGCACCAGGTCCGCGAACTTCCCGGCCTCCACACTGCCCACGTAGTCACCCACACCGTGGGCGAGCGCGGGGTTGATCGTGTACTTGGAGATGTAGCGCTTGAGCCGGAAGTTGTCGCCGCGCTCGGTGTCCCCGTCCAGCTTGCCGCGCTGCTTCTTCATCTTGTCCGCGACCTGCCACGTCCGCAGGATCACTTCCCCCACGCGGCCCATGGCCTGGGAGTTAGAGCTCGTGATGGAAAAGATGCCCATGTCCTGCAGCACGTCCTCCGCAGCGATCGTCTCCGGGCGTGTGGAAGACCCGCCCGTCGATGGCCTTGATCGTGTCCTCCACGAACCCGGCCTCGTTGAGGGTGTCCGTGTGGATGGCCACCTGCACGTCGTAATGGTCGGCCACCTTCAAGGAGTTGTCGATCGCCGCGGGCGTGGCGCCCCAGTCCTCGTGCACCTTGAGCCCAATGGCCCCGGCTTTGATCTGCTCGGCCAGCGGTTCCACCGCACTCGCGTGCCCCTTGCCCAGCAGGCCCACGTTCATGGGAAAGTTCTCGACGGCGCGCAGCATGTTCGCGAGGTTCCAGGACCCGGGCGTGATGGTCGTGGCCTTCGTGCCCTCCGCGGGTCCGGTACCGCCACCGATCATGGTGGTGATCCCCGAGTTCAGGGCGGTAGCGAACTGGTCGGGGCTGATGAAGTGGATGTGGGTGTCCAGGCCCCCGGCGGTGAGGATGCGGCCCTCACCGGCCACGGCCTCGGTCGCGGGACCGATCACCACGTCCACGCCGTCCATGATGTTGGGGTTGCCGGCCTTGCCGATGGCCAGGATCCGTCCGTCCCGCAGCCCCACGTCCGCCTTGTAGATGCCCGTGTGGTCCAGGACGATCACGTTGGTGATCACGGTGTCTGCCACGGCCAGGTCACCCGGGGCGCCGTCGCGGACGGTGTTGCCGTCCTGACCCATCCCGTCGCGGATGACCTTGCCGCCGCCGAATACGGTCTCGTCACCGTGGCTCGTGAGGTCCTTCTCCACCTCCAGGAACAGGTCCGTGTCCGCGAGCCGGACGGCGTCCCCCGTGGTGGGGCCGTACAGAGCGGCGTACTGCCGCCGGGACATCTCGAAGCTCATGAGCGTTCCTCACTGTCCAGAGGGCCGTTAACGGCGTTGCGGAATCCGAACACGGCACGGTCACCGGCCATCGCCACCAGGCGGACGGTCTTCTTGTCCCCCGGTTCGAAGCGCACGGCCGTGCCGGCGGGGATGTCGAGGTGGAAGCCGCGGGCGGCGTCGCGATCGAAGCGCAGCGCCGGGTTGGCCTCCGCGAATTAGAAGTGGGAGCCCACCTGCACCGGGCGGTCGCCGGTGTTGGTGCCGTCCGGGAAGGTGGCCTCCACCTGGACGTCCGAGATCATCTCGGGCACACCCTCCATGACGTCGTCCCGGCCGAGGATGGTGGTCCCCCAACTCAAGAGGTCCGCCACCGTGCGGCCGTCCCGGGCGCCCTCGATCAGTTCGTAGCTGATGATCGCCACGGCCTCCGGGTAATTGAGCTTCAGGCCCCGGGCCTGGCGTCTGCGTGCGAGGTCCGCGGCGACGACGATCTGCAGTTTCTCCTGCTCGCGAGGGATCAAGTGCATTGCGGCCTCAAGGATGGTCAGAAGGACGTCCGGCAGGGAAAGAAGACTACCTAACAATCGGCATGCTACGCCTGACGTGTGGAAATACACCCCGTAGTGCTCCGTCGTGTTCTTAGGAGTTGCCCGGGAGCCGTCCGGGCCTGTGCTCGGAGGTGCCCGAGTGGCAAAGGTCGCCGGGTCCGGTCGACGACGTCGCGCAGTGCCCGACGCCGCGTTGGGTGCGCTCCGCGGGTACGACGACGCCCGGGCTTCGTGTGCGGAGCCCGGGCGGCGTCGTCGTGCAGTGGTCGCGGCGCGTTCGCTACGCGCGGGCACCACGAAGGATGGAGCCTACAGCTTCCACTCCCAGGCCTGGTCCACGAAACCGGGCGCATAGACCAGGGTTCCCGTTTTCGCGGGCACGTCCAACACGATCTTGCCGGTCGCACGCTCGGCGGGCCCCATCTCCGGGAGCCGCTCTGCATCGGGCAAGCACATGTAGGACGCGGCTGATGCCACCGAGTTCGCCGTGGTCCCGGCCGGAGTGATGAATTTCCATTCGTGCGGATTGAACATGTAATCAGTGCCGTAGAAGGCCTCTTGGAACTGTTCCCTCGGTCCGGTCTCAGCGGACACATCGAGGGTCACGAAGTGCCCGTTCTCGGGTTTCTGTGCGTAACCCGGCGGGGGCGGGTCATCGACTGTGGTCGGCGGGATCCGTGTGGTCGGAGGACAGGGAGCGGAGGTGGCGTAGATCCTCGGGGTGCATGTCCTTCTGCGCTTCGAGCCCGTCGAGCAGCAGTTGCATCTGTCGCTGCAGTGCCGGAACCAGATCGGGGTGCCCCTGGTCTCGCAGGTGGGTGATCAGCATCCGCAGCCCCCGCAACATGGTGGCGGCCACGTCCGGCTGGTCGAGGCACGTCTGCCGGAGCTGATCGAAGGCGTGGGCGATGTATTCCTCATGGGAGAGGTTCCAGGGCTGGACGAGCACCCGGCGGGATCCGTCCTGCAACGCCGGGGGCGGAAGTGGAGTGATGAGCAACGTCCGCATCAGACTCCCCAGCCGCAGGATGACCTCCACGGCGGTCGTGGGGTCATTCACGGCCGGACTCAGGGCACGCAGCCCGATGTCTACGAGCTGCCGGATGGAGAAGTCGACGTCCTGGAGCGTGGTGCGCATGTCGGACACGCCGATCGACTCGGCGAGACCCTTCCTGCTGGCGGCCGAGGGGCGGGGCCACACCGTCAACAGGGGTTCACCGGCGTGGATGTAAGCACCCACGCGGGTGTCCATGCGCACGGTCGTGTCGGGGGAGGCGGCCGCGAGGAGCTGGCGGATGTCCACCTGGCTGATCCATCCGCTGCGCGTGGCGGGAATGACCGCGGCGTCATCGGGGGCATCGTGGAAGTCCCCGGGGTCGACCTCACGCATCCCGGAGGGCACTTCGTCGAGTGCGGCGGCCACCTTCTCTCCCTCGTCCGCGATGACCCGGGCCACGTTGCCCACCTGGAGCCCGTGGGCCAGGTGATCCAGATGCACGATGATGCCGATCATGGTGATCAGCGTCAGCACCACGGCGAGCGTCAGCGACACCTTCGGCGCAGGGGCCGTGGTCTCCCCGCTGACACTGGGCAGCGCCAGCACGCAGTAGAAGAAGGTGGCCACGAGCAGGCCGATCACGCGCTGACTCAGCCGGTCCCGGATGAAGGACCGCATGACCCGAGGTGAGAACTGGCTGCTGGCCAACTGCAGGCTGACCACGGTCAGGGAGAACACCACGCCCACGGTGGTGATCATCGCCCCGGCCACGGTGGCCAGCAACCACGTGGCCGCGTTGCTGCTCATCTCCAGCGTGAACGGCACGTGGGTGTCGTACCCCAGGGCATGATCGACGGACGTCGCGATGATTGCCAACACGATCCCGCCCAGCATGATGATGGCGGGATAGAGGAACAGGCTCTCCTCGAATCGGTACCGCAGCGCCGCGAGGCGCAGCCGCCACGAGACGCCTCCACGTCCAGTCACTGTCTGTCCTCCGAGCATTGTTCGCCGACGAGCCTGCCGATCGTCAGCCTACCCAGACCGTTCACGGAGGCGGGCACGCGGAGCGTGGGCAAGGGGGCGGCACCTCGATAGCCTGGCCCCATGACGGAACAGAACAAGTGGCTTGCCCAGGTGGCTCGGAACCCCGGGCATTCCCAGTGGTACATCGAACGGTTCCGCACCATGGCCGCGCGCGGGGAGGACATAGTGGGGGAGGCCCGGCTCGTCGACGCCATGGTTCCCCGCGGCGCTCGCATCCTGGATGCCGGGTGCGGAGCGGGGCGGCTGTCCGGGTACCTGCACGCGGCCGGGCATCGGGTGGTCGGGGTGGACGTGGATCCCGAGTTGATCGATGCCGCCCGGCAGGACTACCCGGGCCCTGAGTATCGCGTGGCCGATCTCGCCGTACTGGCCGACATGGACCTCGGGGACGCCTTCGACGCCATCGTGTGCGCGGGCAACGTGGTCACGTTCCTAGCGGAAAACACCCGGCGGGACGTGCTGCGCGGTTTCCGCAGTCACCTGGGTCAGGACGGCCGCGCGGTGGTCGGTTTCGACGCGGGGCGCGGCTACTCCGCCGAGGAGTTCTTCGCCGACGCCGCTGCGGAGGGTCTCACACCGCAACTCACCCTGGCGGGGTGGGACGTACGCCCCTGGTCCCCGGACAGTGAGTTCCTCGTGACCGTGTTGGGACCCGCGGTCGGGTGAGTGGAAGCGGCTGTGCTGAGGCGCCGATAGAAGTTACCGATTCATCCCCGACAACGCCTGCAAGTGCGTCGGGCGGACCGCAGTGGCGTGGGGTTGGTAGTCGTCGTGCTTGCCGAGCCAGGACTTGATGTAGGGGCACACCGGGACGATGGTCTTCCCGTCGGCGATGGTGCCGTCCAAGGCCACCCTCGAGAGCGTGGATGCGAGACCCTGACCGCTGTAAGCGTCGTCGACGGTCGTGTGGTAGAAGATCCGCTGCGGCTCGTCGGCGCCGTCGAACGGCAGGTAGCGCGCCTCGCCGATGACCGCGTCACCGTCGAGGAGTTCGTAGCGGTGCCCGTCGGCGTTGTGGCGGACGGTGATGTCGGATTCGGTTTCCACGGGACTCTCCTGGGTGGGATCGGGCGGGCTCAGCCGCGGGGTCGCAAAGTGACGGTGGGCAAAGTCGGGGCCGGCATTGGCGCGGGCTGATCGTCGGGAAAGGGGCCGAAGCGCGGGTACGGGGTCCCGTCCGAGTAAGTTCCGGACTCTGGGGTGGGGGCCGGTTCGGCGTCGATCTCGGCCTGCCACTGCTCACGGTAGGCCACGACCTCCTCGTGGGTGCGGCCCACGAAGTTCCACCACATCACGATCTGCTCCCCCAGGGGCTCCCCGCCCAGGAGCATGGCCCGCACGGGCTTCTCGCCGGCGGTTAGGACCACGCTGTCCCGCCCCGTGGGGAGGTAGGCCAGGTGGTCCTCCGGGATCGGCGCCGAGTTCAGGCTCAGGTCCCCGGTGTCCACCAGGACCCCGTGCTCGAAGGACGGGTCCAGGTTCAGTTCCAGTTCCGTTCCCGGCTCCATGAGGATTTCGGCGGCCACCAGCGGGGGTGTGTAGGTGTTCACCGGGGACGTGGATCCGGCCAGCTCACCGATGAATATCCGCAGCTCGGCACCGTGGTTCTTCACGGGCTCTGGCGTGTAGTGCTCGAAGGTCGGTGCCATGTGACGGGTGTCGTCCGGCAGGGCGTACCACAGCTGCACGCCGTGCAGGGTGGTGGTGTCCGGGGTGGAGAACTCCTGGTGGGAGATCCCGCGCCCGGCGATCATGAGGTTGACCTCCCCGGGGCGCACGTCCGCGCTGTACCCGGCGGAGTCCAGGTGGGAGATGCCGCCGGTGAACAGCCAGCTCACCGTGGCCAGGCCGGTGTGCGGGTGGCGCGCCACGGACATGCCCCCGGTGTCCGCCACGGGATCGGGGCCGTAGTGGTCCAGGAAACACCACGCGCCGATGAGACTGCGATGGCGCTGGGGGAGGGTGCGGCGCACGGTCATCGCCCGCGGGCCACCCAGGGGCACGTCCCGCGGGGTCAGCAGGGCCGCCCCGGCGCCGATCGCCTCGGTGCACAGGACCTCTTGCGGGTTGCGTTCCAGGTTGGTCATCGTGCACCTCCGCTGCTCGTGGTCGCACCGGCCGGCGCGGACGCAGTCTTACGGGGACGGACGGGGTGTCCGGACAGGATGGAGATCCGGTTGAAGGCATTGATCGCGATCGCGGTCCACTGCAGAGCGGAGTACTGCTCGTCGTTCAGTGCTTCCCGGGCCGCGGCCTGCTCGGCGTGCCGCGTGTTCTCGTCGGGCAGCAGGGTGGCCGTTTCGGCGATGATCAGGGCGGCCCGTTCTACGGCATTGAAAAGAACGGTGTCACGCCATGCGGGGAGCACGGCGAGTTGCTGCGCGGTCACCCCGGCAGCCTCGGCCTTGCGGACGTGCAGGTCCAGGCAGAACGCGCACCCGTTGAGCTGGGACACCCGCACGTTGACCAGTTCCACGACCGAGGCGGGGATGCCCGCGTCCTCGGCCGCGGCCCCGACCTTGCGGGAGAAGGCGTTGACCGCCCGCCAGCTGGAGGGGTCGGACTTGTCCAGGAAGAAGCGGTCCTGCTCGGTCATGGCGGCTCCTCGTGGTTTCGTGCGCCGGCTGCGTTCGCCGGAGACGACGACGCTGCTGTCGCGGCCTCCCGGCGTGGGTCCGGGATGCGACGGGGCGGTCCGGGGGGGGGGGGGGATGAACTCATTTGAACAGAAATATCTTCCTCGCAAGACTAACTTGCGGTCGGGGTCCGCTCAAGGGGTCGGGACAGGGTACGGGGCTGGGGATGGCTGGGCAAGAAGATTCTTGGACAAATGTTTCCGTGGCGAGGTAAAATCATCCCTCAGCTCAACGAGTTCTAAGGGCTCGAAGGGCTCGAAGGGCTCGAAAGGGGAGATCATGACCGCGCACACCGACACCGCTGCCCAGGCGGTGGACCCCGTGACCCTGTGGGGCCAGGTGATCGAGGGGTTCCAGAGCACCAACAAGAACCTGCACCGAGAGGTGGCCGCGGCCCATGCGTTGAACGCCGCGGAGGCCGAGGCGTTGCTGCGGCTGACGCGCACCCCGCACCAGCGCATGCCCATGGCCGAATTGGCCCGTCAGGTGGCCTTCAGCACCGGCGGTTTCACCAAGGTCGCGGACCGGCTCACCAAGCGCGGCCTGGTCCGGCGTGCCCCGTGTCCCGAGGACCGGCGCGTCGTCTACCTCGAGCTCACCGCCGAAGGCCGCACCACGGCAGGGAAGGTCCGTGATCTCGTGGCCGAGACGATGACGGCCACGTTCGTGGACGTCCTGGGCCCCGAACGCGCCGTCGTGGTCGCACAGGCGATGGCCGATCTGCACCGCAGTGGAATCGACCGCGCGTAGCGGTCTCGGCGACCGAGGCGCGAACCACCTCGGACAGGGGCCGATGCCGCTCGTGGTTCGCGCCGGCCGCGGCACCCTTTACGCTTGTCCTTAATCAAGATGGCTGAGCACATGGATTGAGGGAGCCTGATGGCCGCTGGACTGGCTGCGCTGCTGGATGACATCGCGGCACTCGCCAAGCTGACCGCCGCGAGTGTGGACGACATTGCCGGGGCGGCGGGGCGCGCGAGCGCCAAGGCCGCGGGCGTCGTCGTCGACGACACCGCGGTGGCCCCGCGATTCGTGCAGGGTGTTAACCCCAAGCGGGAACTACCGATCATCAAGAAGATCACGATCGGCTCCCTGCGCAACAAGCTGCTGATCATCCTGCCGGTGGCCTTGATCCTGAGCCAGTTCGCGCCGTGGTTGCTCACGCCGCTGCTGATGCTGGGCGGCACGTATCTGTGCTTCGAGGGCGCGGAAAAGGTGATCGAGCACCTGTCCCACCAGGAGCACGCCCCCGACGAACCCGCCGCGGACCGCGGTCCGGAGGCGGAGAAGAAGATCACCTCCGGGGCGATCCGCACGGACCTGATCCTCAGCGCGGAGATCATGGTGATCGCGCTCAACGAGGTCTCCCACGAGCCGTTCCTGTCCCGCACGCTCATCCTGATCGTGGTGGCGATCGTCATCACGGTGCTCGTCTACGGCGTCGTGGCCCTGATCGTGAAGATGGACGACATCGGCCTGGCCCTGGCCCAGAAGGACTCCGAGGGCGCCCAGAAGTTCGGGCGGGGCCTGGTCAAGGCCATGCCCACGGTGCTGTCCGTGATCTCGATCGTGGGTGTCTTCGCCATGCTGTGGGTGGGCGGGCACATCATCCTGATGGGCATGGCCGACCTCGGGTTCACCCCCGTGTACGACTGGGTCCACCACCTGGGTGAGTCCGTGCACCACGTGGCCGGGGTGGGCCCCGCGCTCGCGTGGCTCGTGGAGACGTTCTGCGCCCTGGTGCTGGGCATCGTGTGGGGTTCCATCATCGTGGGCATCGTCCACGTGCTGCCCTTCGGGAAGAAGCACGGCGACGACGACGTTCACTCCTCCGATGCCGCCGGCCGTGAGTCCTCGGATGCCGACGACGCCGTGTCTACCCACCGGGGGAACGTCGCCGCGGTGCGCGGAGCACCGTCGTCCGGGGTCTCGGCGACCGGGGCGTCGTCATCGGCAGATCCTCATGTGGAAGGCGGCTCGACCGCGGTCAGCGAGTCGCCCCGGAGCTGACCTCCCGCAACCCCGCCGAAGCGCACAGCTCCACGAGGCCTTCCATGCCGAAGGCTTGCAGCGGGCCCACCACCCCGCGCGCCCGTGAACGGTCCTTGAGCACGTGCTCCGCCCCGGCCGCCAAGAGGTGACCCGTGAGCGTGTAGACGTTGGGACCCGCCACACGGACCTCGGACACGGTCTCGCCCCGGGAGTCGGTGACCACTGCGGTGGCCAGGGAGGACGACTTCGCCCGCTCACTCGCGCTCGGCCCGCCCTCGGACCCGGTCAGGGCGGTGATGCCCTTGCCGAGCGCCTTGCGGGCCAGGGACGAGGAACCGGCCACGGCCATCACGGGTAGCGCAGCCTTCATGACTGGCCCCGGCGCGGAGAACCACCCGTTGAACACCTCGATGTTCGCAACCTCCGGGAACGCCTCCGGCAGGAACACGATCTCGCTCCCGGGGACCATCACCGCATTGCGCTTCGCCCCGTCTACCGTGAACGTGTGTTGCCGCGGTATCCGCCCCGGCTTCTGCCACCGGTGACCACGCCACACCAGGAACGGTTTGCTCAGCTCCTCGAGCATGGTGGTCATGGTCCCGCCGCTCAACCCGGTAGGGCCCGCCCCGGGGGCGAAGTAGCCCACCCGCAGAGTCTCGGCGCGGTCCCCGGCGCGTTCCAGAGCCAGGGATCCCGCGAGGATCCCGGGCACGTAGTCGTAACCGAATGCGGGCAGCATGGTGCCGCGGGGCGCATCACCCGGCGCAGCGGCGTCGTCGGACGCGGCGGCGGGATAGCGCTTCTGGAGCCGACGCACGAAGCCCACCTCACCCGTCGAGTCCAGGTAGTGGGCACCCTGCGACGCGGCGGCGTTCGCGGCCACGTCCCCGAGTCGCTCGAAGGGACCCACGGTGGTGACCAGGACGTCCCCCTCGGAGACCAGCGCGCGGACGGAATCGGGCTCGGCCAGGTCCGCGGTCCGCACGTCCAGGCCGCCCAGCGTGCAGGCCAGCTGGTTCAGGGGCCGTTCGCGGCGCCCGGCGAGGACGGGGCGGACTCCCCGTTCCACGAGGGACTCGACCACCAGGCGGCCGGTGTATCCGGTGGCTCCGAAAACCACCACGTGAGCGTTCATGGGTGTCCTCCTGCGCTGGGACGGACCGCAACGGGTGCCGTGCGGGCTGGTTCGTCACGTTACGGGATCGGGCCGGAGTGTGCGACGACTACGCGGGCTCCCCGCGCACCACGTCCACGTGCACGTGGTCCCGGTGGCGCAGGATCTCGTTCGCGGGCGGCGGCGCGTCGTAGGGGTGCCAGCGCCCGGCGGGGGAGCGCGAACCCCAGACCATGTCGTCGAAGATCACGTACTGGACGTCCAGGTCCTCGGCGTGGGCCACGAGCCAGTGCGCGAGCTGCCACCCCTGCCGGCGGTTCTCCTCCGTCACGGGGCGGAAGAACACGTCGACGGCGCGCCCGTCGTAGTGCGTGGAATTCTCGCCATGTCCGTGGCCCACACCGCCCGGGGCGTAACCGCCGAGGCTCAGGGGGCCGAAGACCTCGATCATCGCGTCCCGGACCGCTTCGGCCCGGGGCGTCAGCCCGGAGGGGGTGATCTCCTGCGCCTCGAGTCCCTCGCTGCTGTGCCCGCGGCAGCGCAGGCTGGGCCCGGCGTCGTCGGGCGGGCCGTGCGTGAGACGCTCCATGACAGTCGGCTCCACGCCGGGTACCGCGGAGGCGTCCGCACCGCGCACGACGGCGGTGGTCGCGGCTTTGGCCTCCTCGCGGGTCAGAGGGACGTCCCCGTCCTGCGTGGTCACCGTGCATTCCGCCCTGCCCAGTGCGGGAGGGGCACTCGACACGATCGAACGCAGCGGTCCCGAACCAACCCACACGGCACCCACCACGAGGGCGAGCACCACGAGCAGACCCAACATCCAGCCGGCGGCGCGTCCCGGAGCGTGGCTCATGAGGGGGACGGGGACGTGGTGTGCGGATGCATGACGGGTCCTTGTCGGGGCGCGGTCGTGTGTCACCATGATGCCGGGTCAACCCTGCCGTGCCCCGCGTACCGGCCCGCTCCCGTGCCCCCGGAGGTCATGATGAACGAACGCCCCGCGTCCCCGTGGCGGATCGAGGACGTGGACGTCCCCGGCTACCTCGCGGCATTGGACGTCGACGCCGCGCAGCTCGCCGCCGCCCCGCGGGACCTGGGCCTGCTCGAACGGCTGCACCGCGCCCATGTTTTCACGTTCCCGTTCAGCAACGTGGAGGTGCTGCTCGGACGGCATCCCGGGGTGGAATTGGCGACCGTGCAGGACCAACTCGTCCGACGCCGCCGCGGCGGGTACTGCTTCGAGCACTCGCAGTTGTTCGCGGCCGTTCTGGAAACGCTGGGCTTCACCGTGCGCCGCGCTCTGGGCCGCGTGCGTTCGTTCGACAGCCCCCGCACCCACATGACCGTGCTCGTGGACCTCGCCGGCACACGCTACCTGTGTGATCCCGGCTTCGGTTTCAGCATCACGGGTCCCATCCCGTTGCACGACGGCGCTCGCCGCGTGGAGGGGGACCGCACCTTCTCGATCGGGCGGGTCACGGACGAGGGCTGGCCCGTGTGGTCGTTCGAGCGGGACGGGGCCATGGAACACGTGCTGGACGAGTCCACCATCCACCCCGCGGACGTGCGGATGGGCCACCTGCAGACCTCGACCGGTGCGGAGTCCATATTCCGCCATCACCTCATGGTCATGAAGCACACCCCGCGGGGCCACGTGACCGTGACCGAACACGGCACCACCGTGCGCACCCCTGGGCGGCCGACCCGGCAACGGGAACTGACGGCCCCGGAGATCGTGACCGAGGTCCGGGATCTGGGCGTGCGGATCACCGAGGAAGAAGACGCGCAGCTCACCGACGTCGTGACCCGGATGAGGGGCTGATCGGGGCGGGATCGGCGGCCGCGGGCGGCCAGTCGTGGGGGGCGACGGCTGCGAGCGGCCGGGACACCAAAAATTAACGCGGCACGGGCTTCGCGTTCGCAAAATTCGATCACGCCGATGGCATGATCTTCACCTGGCTGAGCATTTCCCCCGATGGTCGGCCAGCGCTGCGCCCGGAATGAGCTGACCGAGCGGGCCACAACTGAATACCCCCCCCATGTAGAAAGCAGCCCCCCATGCGTTTCTTCCGTTCCTCCGTGGTGCCCGCGGCGGCCCTCGCCGTGGTCACGGCGCTGTCCCCGTTGGCGCTCTCCCCGTCATTCCTGGCCCCGGCGAACGCCGCTCCCGCAGTGACCGCTCCCGCGGTTCCCGCGGTCCGGACCGCGCCGCGGGTTCCCGAGGCGCCCGTGCACGCGGCTCAGGCCCCCGCCCTTCCCGCGACCGCCCATCACAAACCCTTCAAGGCCGCGGGCAAGAACTCGAGCTACCACATCTACACGAACGGCATCGACCGTTCGAAGGCCGTGGGTGTGCTGTTCTACCTGGGCGGGGACTACGACAACCCCGGCGAGACCTGGGTGCACAGCCCCCAAGGGACCGCGCTCACAGCACTGGCCGCTCAGGCCCGCAAGAAGAACATGATCCTGGTGGTCCCCATCTCCCCGGACCACAAGCTCAAGCCCAACGGCATCACGTGGTGGGAGGACGCGGACGGCAACGGCGACTACTTTCGCGCGCTCAAGGACAGCCTCGTGAAGACCTACGACCTGGACACCTCCCGCGTGTGGCTCGCCGGCTACTCGGGTGGCGCGGAGTTCATCACGTACGAGCTGCTGGCCGATCGGCAGAACTGGATCCGTGGCGGCGGTGCGACAATCATCGGCGGCGGCGGTGCCAGCGGCATGCAGACCGCGCCGAGTGCCGCGGTGCGCTCCCTCCCGATCACGTGGCACGCGGGGACCAAGGACGTGGCCGGCAGCACCAACCCGCCCACGTGGTCCGCGTCCGCCGCCGCAGCCCAGGGCATGAAGCGGTTCCGGGCGGACGGGTTCACCCGCGCCTCCCTCAAGACCCTGCAGGGCTACGACCACGACGACTACGACGTCGTGGGCCTGATCGCCCAGGGTTTGGCCACGCTGCCGCCCGCGCCGACGACGACGGGCCAGACCGCCACACGGGGCACCCCTCAGACGTCCTGGCTGCGCGGGGCCATCCGGACCGACTACGTCGCCACGGGTGGGATGGGGACATATGGGCAACCGACGTCGGCGGAGAAGCCCACGGGCCGCGCGGGCGGGGTCTACCAGGGCTTCACGAAGAACTACACGTATTACTGGAGCCCCGCGACCGGCGCCCACCCCGTGAAGTGGGGGACCGGCATCGGTAACGCCTACAAGGCTGCCGGTCTGGAGCGCGGGTGGGGCTATCCCGTGATGGCGGAGCGCAAGATCCCCGGCGGCGCCTACCAGGACTTCCGCAACGGCAACGCCCGCTACCGCGCCATGTACTCCCCGGCCACGGGCACCCGCGTGATCAAGCTCAGCGGCGGGATCGGTACGGCCTGGCAGAAGGCCGGGCACGAACACGCGTGGGGGTACCCCGCGACCGACGAGTACGCCGTCTCCGGCGGTATGGCCCAGCGCTTTTCCCGCGGTGTGGTGGCCACGTGGCACCGCTCCACCGGCAAGGTCACGGTGAGTCGGGGGTAGCGGTACCCAACCGGTGCCCCGGACGCACGGCAACCACCGTGCATCCGGGGCGTGCCACCCGGGGTGTTGCGTCCATGGTCCGGACGAGGGCGTGATGCCCCGGTCCCCGCGCAGGGACACGACCGGTGCCTGCAGTTTCTCGGCCAGCGCGCGGATCTGATCCGCAGCGTGCCGGGCCTGCCCGTGCGCTGGGTCGACGACGTCGTGGCCGCGGTGGCCCGGCGGGTCGTGCGCCCCGGGGAAGCCGTCGCGGAGTCCGCGCTCAACGAGCGGCTGCGGATGTTCGTGCTCGACGCCGCGTTCTTCCGCCGGCACGCCGTGGACATGGGAGTGCTCAGGCGCGCTCCGGACGGGACCCGGTACGAACTGACCGAGGATTGAGCGGGGGCCGCGGCGCGAGGGGCCGGCCGCACCATCGATACGGAGGGTTCCCGCGGTCTCCGTCGGCTTCGGTTCTACGGAGCCGTCCGGTGGGGAGCGCCGGATAACGGTTGCCTTGGACCGGCCCCGCGAATGACGAAGTCCCGCCCGACCTTCCGGTCGAACGGGACTTCTTGCGGTGCGCGAGGGGGGAGTTGAACCCCCACGCCCTCTCGGGCACACGGACCTGAACCGTGCGCGTCTGCCTATTCCGCCACTCGCGCTCGTTGTTCCACGCGGCATTCGCCGGTGAGCAACGTCGAAAAGAATACCTGACGCGTGCGACGTTTGGCGAATCGCGGCGTCGTCGAACTCTCGGTAGGGGCGACGGCGCTGTGGCGCCTCAGATGCTCACCGTGAGTCCCGCCCACGTGACGCCGGCGCAGAACAGTCCGGCGAGCGCGTAGAGCGTCACCGGGACCAGCAGGGCGATCTCCCGGGCGGAGCCCGCGTTGCCGAGCACGGGGAAGCGCACGAACGAGCGGCCTTTGTAGAACGTGGTGGGCAGCGGCAGGGACGTGCGCAGGGGCCACAACAGGTGGATCCCCTGGGTCGTGAGCAGGTCCCCCAGCATGTGCACGGCGCACCCGAGACCCACGGCCACCACGAACCAGCGCGGGTTCTGCGGGGGATTCGCCGCGACGAACGCCCCCAGCAGGATGCCCACGATCCAGTTCGCGTGGGAGAGCCGGTCCGGGACGAACGCCAGGACCTTCACCGCGCACGCGATGAGCAGCACGGACAGCACCGCCGCCAGGGGCCACACCTGTCCTGGTAACGACGCCGCGGCGTCCGGGATCTCTCCCGCCTGACCTTCCGTCCCGGGCCAGGAGAAGGAGTTCCAGCGCAGGGCGTCCCCCACGGGGACGGACGCGCGCTGGGACAACAGCGCGAGGACGATGATCAGGAGCAGCCCCACGAGCGAGTGTGTGGCCCTGCGGTGGCCCCCGGAGAGTTTGCCGACCGCCCGGGCCACCCACGTGGACAGTGGCGGGAGGGAGCGGGCGACCGTGCCCCCGGGGTGGTCGAGATCCGGGAGCAGGGCCGCGCCGGCGCAGATCAGCGCGCCGGTGATGACGCCGGGGTCGCCCACGGGCATCACCCCCAGACCCACCGGCACGGAGACGTCGGCGAGGTGCACGGTGTAGGTACCGGTCAGCGCCACCCACGCGGCTGCACCGCACGCGGCATGGCTGGGGCCCATCATCGGGGGAACCTGGGCATGGTGGTGGTCCTCTCAAGACCTCGGGGAAGAAGCAGACCCCAGGGTAGGAACCGGTTCCGACCTGCATAAGCGGCTGCGGAGGCCGCCTCGGCGACCTGCTCGGATCCGCACTGTGCGCGGCAGTCGACCACCGCGCGTCCATGCCCCGCGCCATCCGTTCACGACGGTCGGCGCACCGCGCCTCAGTCACCCGCGTGGGGCCATGTCCTGCCCTGCCGAACCAGCGTGGGTGGGTCCGCGCACCACCCCTCGATTCGTGAGCGTGAAGCGTCAGTCCAGAGACTTGGGGTTCCAGGGGAGCTGCTGATCGCACCCCGGTGTGAGCCAGGCCTTGATGAAGCCGCCCGTCTGGTGCAGGTACTGCATGAGCAGGCTCTTGCCCGTGATGTGGAAGTCCACGGCGGACATGCGTAGCTCACCGGGATAACAGCGGGAGAGGATGAGCCGCGATCGGGGCGCGTGCTGGGTGAAGGTCACGGCGGTCACGGTGTCCCACCCGCGTTCCTCGAAAAGCTTCTGCAGCTCCATGGCCTCGCCCTGGGTCGTGGACGGATCCGGTTTGAAGCAGATCACCTCCACACCCTCCCGGGGCGCGCAGAACGGGCGGGTCGAGTAGTACTCCTGCATCTGCGGTGGTTCGTACGGCTGGGGGTCCGGGGCGGAGATCACCAGCGTGTCCGCCACGTGCTGGTTGAACACGAGGTCCTCCGCGTAGGCCATACGGGACGTGTCCGGCGGTCCGAGCACGAACACCGCGTCAGATCGTTTCGGCGGATCCACGCGGGGGTTGTCCAGCACCGCGTGGCACACCGCGAGCCACAGCACCACGAGGATCGTCAGGACGGTCAACACCAGCAGGGGCCACCGCCGCTTCTTGGCGAGGGTCTGCCCGGGGGCCGCGTGTGCCACGGATGTCCTTCCGATGCGGGGCTTTACAGGAATGCCGCGGATATCATCTCATCCAGCGGAACCCCCTCCGAGGCTTCTGCATCTCGTACCGGTAAACACCCACCAAGGAGTCAGCTCATGCGCTCGAACGACCACCTCGAACGTTCGATGACCTGCCAGGTTCCGCTCCGGTGGGGGGACATGGACTCGTACGGCCACGTGAACAACGTGGAGGTCGTCCGTGTGCTCGAGGAAGCGCGCATCGCCGCGTTCGGCGTCCCCGTAGGCACGGGCGAGCAGGTCCTGCCGGCCAAGATCCCCTTGTTCTCAGTGCTCCCGGAGGGCACCCAGGCGCTGATCGCCGAGCACCGGGTCAAGTACCTGCGCCCCCTGGCGTACCGCAACGTCCCCGTGGATGTGCGCGTGTGGGTGGTCTCCGCCCGGGCCGCCACCCTGGTCCTGGGATTCGAGATCCTCGACTTCGCCGACGGCGCTCCCTGCGTCCGCGCGCAGACCCAGCTCGCGTTCTACCTCCCGAGCACGCGCACGGTGGTGCGCCTGACCCCCGAACAGCGCGAACTGCTGGAACCGTATACGGGGCCGTCGCCGTTCTGACCTGCGCACACCCGCGCACCGCGCCGACGTCGCTCAGGCGGCGAGCTTCACCGGGGTCCGCAACCGCAGCTGCGCGCGGGTGCGCAGGATGTGGCCGCTTTCCGGCAAGACCCGCCACGTCCACCACAGCACGGCGTGGGAGTCCGGGTCCGCGTGGCACGTGGCAGCGGTGACCGCCGCGGGGTCCTCGGTGTCCTGGACGCACACCGCCAGGGGCGCCGCATCCAGGGTGTCGTGCAGGCGCGCGAGCTCCCGCTGCAGACCGCGAGGGGAGTGCTCGGTGACCGTGCAGCCCACTTCCACGTGCGAGGCGAACGGCGTGGGGTGGGCGATGCTGCACAGCGTGGGCAGTTGCGCTGCGGTGTCCTCGAACAGACCCACGGTCTCGACCCACTGCTCCCCGGCGTGGGTGATCACGCACTGGTGGTGCAAGGAACCCACGCGCAGTTCCACGACCGTGTGCTCGTCCACTCGCAGCGAGCGCCCGGCCGGTGCGTCCAGCACGCCCAGGTCCGTGCGGTACCCGAACTGTTCCGGGCGGCACACGACATGCCCGTGCAACGGGGTCAGCCAGCGATGCTCCATAGCCTTGTTCTCCCTCTTCGGCCCCGCGGCAGTCCGCCGCATCGGCTTTACAGAAGAAAATATCCACCAAGCAGGGGCGCGAGCAAGCACCGGAAGGTCACCGTTTGATGACGACGCATATATGCCATCCGGGCCCACACGGACGCGGCGCGTGCCGGAACGGCCGCGGTGACAGGGGCTGGATCAGGGCAGCGGACGGCCCCGCGCCGCCGTCCACAGTGCGTACCAGTCCTCGTGGGTCATGAGCTCGGCGGCCCGCGGCGCCTGCGCGCACGCGGCGATCCGCTGCGGGTTCAGGGTCCCCACCATCGGGCGGATACCGTACGGGTGGCGCAGCAACCAACCCACCACCACGGCCTCGCGGGACACGCCCATGCGCTGGGCGAGCTGCTCCACGAGGGCGCTCGTCCGCCGTACGGGGTCCTCGTTCACACCGCCGGAGGACGACGCCGCACCCCCGGTCTCCGCACCGCCCATTCCGTCCTCCCCGGACGAGGCAGCCGGCGCGGACGAGGCAGCCGGCGCGGACGTAGCTCCGGACGCGGGCGCGGGTGCACCCGAATAGATCCCGCCGGCCATGGCACCCCATGCCTGCAACTCGATCTCGTCCGCGATGCACTGGGCGAGCAGCCCACCCGGGAACGACACCCCGGTCCCCTCCGGGTGATTGGCGAGCACCTGGGACTCCACGAAATCGCGGTGCGCCAGGCTCATCTGGATCTGCACCGCGGTCACGGGCACGCTCAACAGTTGTTGGAACGCGGCCACGTGATGCGGCGTCATGTTGGACAGCCCCACGGAACCGATCAGGCCCTCACGGTGCAGTTCGTCCAGGGCCCGCGCGGTCTCGCCCAGGGGTGTGAGCGGATCCGGGCGGTGCAGGAACAACCGCTCCACGTGGTCCACGCCGAGCCGCTGCAGGGACCCCTCCAGGGAGGACCGCACGGAGTCACGGTCGAGTCGGTAGTGGACGGGTGAGCCCTGGGGCCCGGTGTTACCCGGCAGCTTGATCCCGCACTTGGTCTGGATCCGCACCGCGCGCCGCAGCAGGGCGTCCTCGGCCAGGATGCGACCGAACAGGGTTTCAGAGGCGCCGCCGATGTAGATGTCCGCGTGGTCGAAGAGTTCGAACCCGGCCCGGTGCGCGGCGTACACGGCCTCGCGAGCGGCGTCGTACTGGGACGCCGGGACGGACTCCTGACCCCAGGAGCCACCCAGGGTCATGCACCCGTAGATCAGGGGAGTGCTCACGGGCGCCCGCCCTGCTGCTCGGCGCCGCGGCGCAGGCGGGCGGCCTCGGCGAACGCGGCGGCGGCCTCGTCGAGTTTGCCGGTGCTCTCGTAGACCGTTCCGAGCTCCGTGAAACAGTCGGAGCGGTCGCGCCAGGAATCGGGGACCTCCTCGTAGAAGTCCACGGCGCGGTTGTACGCGGTCACGGCCTGGGCGTTGCGCTGGGTCTCGCGGTAGACCCGTGCGAGGTTGCTGTAGCAGTCGGCCTGATCGCGGGGTTCGTGGGGGGCGTCCAGGTACTGGCCCAGGGCGTCCAACAACTGGGTCTCGGCCGCGCGCAACTCCCCGGTCTCGACCAGCAGGGACCCCAGGATCAGGTGCGCGCGGGCCTTATGCTTGCCACTGCCCGGGAGCTGGGAGAAGTACTCGAGCGCGGTGCGGTATTCCGCCACGGCTTTGCTGGTGCGTTCCATGACCACGTAGATGTGGCCCAGGTTGTAGTGGCACGCGGCGAGTTCCTTGGCGGTGTCGCCGGATTCGTGAAACAGCTCGATGGCCTGCCGGTACGCGGTCTCCGCGAGGGCGTGCTCACCGCGGTCCTCGGCGTCCAGAGCACGCGTGAAATAACCGTTGCCGTCATCCGAGTAACTCATCAGATCAACCTCCCGGGACCCAGTAAGAATCTAAGGATGCTACATGGTGAGCCGATTCGGAACCCGGCTGCTAATCTCAAAACCACACTCTCCCAGGAGGTCAGGATGGCAGTACAGAACACCGCACCGGGGCAGGACTCGCGCGACCCCCGCCACGCAGCAGCCCCGGACGACGAGCATGCTTCCGTGATCCGTCACGAGGAGCGTCTGGTGATCAACCGCAAGGAGGAGGTCACCGGCCGTGCCCGGCTGCGCAAGTACGTGGTGAGTGAGCCCGTCCGCCAGGAGGTCACCCTCGCCTCGGAGGAGGCCAACGTGGTGCGCACCCCCATCACCGAGGAGGAGCGTCAGGCGTTCCTGGACGGTCGCGAGCTGCCCGTGGGTGAGGACGAACTGATCCTGTACCGCACCGAGCCCGTGGTGCAGACCATGCGGGTCCCGTACCAGCGTGTCCGACTGGTCGCCGAGCGCGTCGAGCGCACCGAGGTGATCGAGGAGACCCTGCGCAAGGAGCGCGTGGACATCGAGACGGACGAGCGCCCCGCGCACTGAGCCACGCGGCGTCGCCCGCGGCAAGAGCTTCCAACGGACCGGCATCTCCGAGCGGGGTGCCGGTCCGTCGTCGTCCGCCCTCGCGACGGAACCCCCGGCCCGCGGCACCCGCGGTGGGTGCGGCGTCGTCCGCGTCCCCGCCACAGGGGGACGACGCCGCTGCGGCACCCCGGGTGCCCGCGGGGTAGTTTGGTGGGGTGAGCGAAACGACCCTGACCCTGATCCGCCACGGCCAGACGCACTGGAACCTGCAACGGTTGTTGCAGGGCCGCACGGACATCCCCCTCAACGACACGGGTAGGGAACAGGCCCGCGTGGTGGGCCGGGAACTCGCGGCGTCGGGGCGACACTGGGACGCGCTGGTCTCCTCTCCCCTGCAGCGCGCACGGGAGACGGCCCGGATCATCGGGGCGCAGCTCGGACTCGCACCGGCGGGGACCTACGCGGACCTCGCGGAGCGCTCCTTCGGGGACGCGGAGGGCTACGACTGCACCGGGATGACAGAGGACGAGCGGCACGCGTTCATGGAGGAGCACGGTGAGGCGGCCGAGCACGTGGTGCAGCGGGGGATCGCGGTACTGCGCGAGATCGCCGCGCGGTACCCGCAGCAGGACGTGATGATCGTGGCCCACGGGACGTTCATCCGCCTGACTGCGGGCCGGATCCTGGGGGTCGAGCTGCCGAGCCTGCAGAACGGGGAAGTGGTCGAGGTGACCACGCAGCAGCTGGCTGCCGCCCCCTGACCGACCTACCGGACTACTGCTCTGCGCCGGGGCGAGCGGCCGCGGTCTCGGTGGCCTCCGTGCGGGCCGGACGGTGCGCGTACATCAGCGCGAGTCCGGTGAAGACGAAACCACCCACCAGGTTGCCCAGCAGCACAGGGATCTGGTTCCAGATCCACCAGTCGCCCAGCCCCACGTCCGCGCCCATGAGCATGCCCATGGGGATCATGAAGAAGTTGACCACGGCGTGCTCGAAGCCCAGGCCGAAGAACGCCATGATGGGCAGCCAGATGGCGGCGATCTTGCCGATGGTGTCCTTGGAGACCATGCCCATGAACACGCCCAGGGACACGAGCCAGTTGCACAGCACGGCCTTGACGAACACCGTGACCATGCCCGCGAAGCCCATGGCCTGGTAGGCAGTGGTCTTGGCCGCGGCGGTGTCGGCGAACTTCTTGCCCAGCGCGCCGGCGTCGTGGGAGCCGAAGCCCGTGAGGGTGCCCGCGTAGAGCAGGGCGAACAGCGCAGCCCCGATGATGTGGCCGATGGTCACCATCAGGCAGTACCGGGCCACGGCCGACCACGGGACGAGTCCGCGCAGCGCGGCCATGGGGGTCAGGGCGAAGCCGCCGGTGAGCAGCTCCATGCCCATGAGGATCACGATGGTGATGCCGGCGGGGAAGAGCAGGGCGCCCACCACGGGCGAGCCGGAGCTCACGGTGGCCGACACTGCGAACGAGGTGGTGGCCGCGAGCACGGCACCGCCCAGCACGCCGCGCAGCACGAGGGCGCCGGAGGGCGCTGTGGCCTTGGCCTCCCCGGCGGTGACGGCGTTCGCCACCACATCCGATGGGTTCACGTTGGTCATGACTGCTCTGCTTTCTGTCGTGGGGGGGGCGGGCCTGCGCCCCGGCTGCGGGGTCACGGGCACCCGCAGTCGCCGGTGGGCGGGGTGCGAGGGGAAAACCGTAACTGCATGAGTGTAGGGCCGTGCAACGCTTGCGCGAACACGCGCGGCGTCTGGTCCCGGTGCTCGCGGGGTCCTATGGTGGTGGAACATGCGGCAGTGTGGCCGTGGGTTAGGCAGACGTCATGGGTTCCGGGGCGAGCGGTCCGGCGGAGGTCTGTGTGCCGTGCCCCACCGGGCACCATGAGCCACGCCGTGGAGTGACATCCCAACTCAACGACAGCTAAGGCGTGATGCAGCAGTGACCTCTCCTCAAGCCACCACCCAGGCCATCCCCACGGTGTGGCAGCGGCCGCGATGGAGTGCAGAGCAGGCGTGGCTCAACGAGTACTACCGCTCGGTCCCGGACGCGGACATGGCGGGCACGGACCAGCAGGTGCTCACGGAACGGGCGGAGAGCCACCGGGAGGTCGGGCGCAGCCGCCGGACGGACGAACTGTGCATCGAGGTCCGGGAGGACCACGGGGACACCGTGCTGTACATGGTCACCACGGACATGCCGTTCCTGGTGTCCACGCTGACCACGGAGATCGCCGCCAACTGGGGCGGCGCGAAGCTCGTGCTGCACCCGCTGCTGCTCGCCGCACGTGACTCCGAGGACGTGCTGAGATCCCTGGGGGAGGTCCCCAACATCTCCGCGGTCTCCTCCGGGGACACCACCTCGATCCCCATCACGGACGAGCTCGTGGGCGGCGCCGCCGGTGGGCGCTCACACACCGCCGTGGAGTCCTGGATCCGCGTGGAGCTGCACCGCACCCTGGACGAGCAGGCCCGCGGGGAGCTCGCGCGCCACATCGAGGCGCTCGTGGCGGACGTGCGCCGGGTTGCGGAGGACCAGGAGGCCATGCTGGAGCAGACCCGACGCATCGCCGACTCCCTCGCGCCCCTGGAGGACATCACGTTCGAGGACGGCTCGCGGCTGCCGGACGTGGGCGCGTCCCAGGAGTTCCTGGAGTGGCTGCGCGGCGGCAATTTCGTGTTCATGGGCATCAAGCGCTACGACCTCGAGGTGGACGGCGAGGACGCCGTGCTGCACTCGCGACCGGACACGGGCCTGGGGCTGCTGCGGGAGCAGGGCACCGAGGGTCATGCCCAGAAGCTCACGGGCCTGGGCAGCGCCCACGCGCGCGACCACCAGGTGGTGTTCGTGACCAAGGCCAACCGCCGCTCCTCGATCCACCGCCGCGAGTACCTGGACTACATCGGGGTGCGCACGTTCGCCGAGAACGGGGATGTGGATGGCGAGTACCTGATCCTCGGGCTGTTCTCCCGTCACGCCTACTCGGTCCCGGTCCAGCAGACCCCGCTCGTGCGCGAGAAGGTGCAGCGGGTGGTCGGGCGCTTCGGCTTCCTCCCGGACTCCCACTCCGCCCGTGACCTCATGGGCATCATCGAGGACTACCCACGGGACGAGCTGTTCCACATGTCCGCGGAGAAGCTCTACGAGACCGCGGGGGGTGTGCTGGGGCTCAACGAACGACGCCAGACCCGTCTGTTCCTGCGCCAGGACACCTTTGGGCGCTTCATGTCCGCCGTGGTGTTCCTGCCCAGGGACCGCTACAACACCTCGGTGCGCCAGCGCATCGAGGCCCAGCTGTTCGAGGTCTTCGACGCCGAGGCCATCGACTTCGAGGTGCGCCTGACCTCCTCCTCCCTGGCCCGCCTGTTCTTCCGCATCCGGCTGCCCTACACGGGTGAGGTGCGGGACTTCGACCACGAGGACCTCGAAGCCCGCCTGCGCGCGGCGGTGCGCTCCTGGCCCGAGTCCCTGGGCCGGGCGATCGGCCTGGAGTTCGAGGATGACAAGGCCGGTGCGCTGGGCCCCGTGTGGGAGAACGCGTTCCCGGGCTCGTACCGCGAGGACTACGAGATCGAGGAGGCCATCCAGGACCTCAAGCGCTGCGAAGAGCTGTGGGGCCGCGACCCTGACCTGCCCGCGGAGGTGCGCGTGGCGCAGACCGCGGACGGCCAGGTCCGGCTGAACATCTACCTCACCCAGGCGCTGTCCCTCACCGAGCTGCTGCCGCTGCTGCACAACATGGGCCTGACCGTGCTGGACCAGCGCCCCTACACGGTCACCCCCGCGGACGGGCGCGAGTTCCAGCTCTACGACTTCGGTGTGGAGCTGCCCGAGGGTGTGGACCCCCAGGGCCCCGAGGACGCCAAGACGGAGGACCTCATCGAGCACACCCTGTGCGCGGTGCTCTCCAACCGCTCCGAGTCGGACAGCCTGGACCGCCTGGTGCTCACCGAGCGCATGGGCTGGCGCACCGTGGCCGTGCTGCGCGCCTACGTGCGCTACCTGCTGCAGCTGAACTACCCCAACTCGTTCGAGTTCATCGCGGACACCCTGGTGGACTACCCGCGGGCCACCCACGAGCTCGCGGAGCTGTTCTCGGCGAGCTTCGACCCCTCCCGCTTCACCGACGACGCCGCCCGCGACGAGGCGCGCAACGGCGCCCTGGAGCGCCTGGCCGGGGTGCTCGACGAGGTCCCCAGCCTGAATGCGGACCGGCTGTTCCGCGCGCTCGCGGACGTGGTCACGGCCACGCTGCGCACCAACGTGTTCCAGAGCCGGCCCACCATGGCGTTCAAACTGGACCCGGCGGCCATCCCCGCGGCCCCGCAACCGCGCCCGGCCTTCGAGATCTGGGTGTGGTCCCCGCGCGTGGAGGGCACGCACCTGCGCTTCGGCCAGGTGGCCCGCGGCGGTCTGCGCTGGTCCGACCGGCGCGAGGACTTCCGCACCGAGGTGCTGGGGCTGGTCAAGGCGCAGATGGTCAAGAACGCGGTGATCGTGCCCACGGGTGCGAAAGGTGGGTTCTTCCCCAAGCAGCTGCCGGACCCCGCGACCGACCGCGAGGGCTGGCTGACCGAGGGTCGGGAGGCCTACAAGCTGTTCATCGCCTCCCTGCTGGACGTCACCGACAACATCGAGCGCGAGGCCGAGACCGGCACCGCGCAGGACGGG
This sequence comes from Kocuria sp. CPCC 205297, assembly GCF_040981035.1. Lineage (NCBI taxonomy): Bacteria > Bacillati > Actinomycetota > Actinomycetes > Micrococcales > Micrococcaceae > Kocuria > Kocuria sp. CPCC 205297. Next base: position 104,226 of record NZ_JAVKPY010000010.1, read on the forward strand.
ACCGGCGAGACCGCGCGGGACACGGCGTCGTCGTCCCGCGGTGATGCCACCCCGGGCTCCGAGGGCGGTGCGAGCGAGTCGGCCGAGACCTCCGGTGTGGCCGGGGACACCGTGGTGCACCCCGAGAACGTGGTGCGCCGCGACGACGACGACTCCTACCTGGTGGTCGCCGCGGACAAGGGCACGGCCGCGTTCTCCGACACCGCGAACGCGATCTCCCTGGAGCGCGGCTTCTGGCTCGGTGACGCGTTCGCGTCCGGTGGGTCCGTGGGTTACGACCACAAGGCCATGGGCATCACCGCCCGCGGCGCGTGGGAGTCCGTCAAGCGCCACTTCTTCGAGCTGGGCGTGGACACCCAGTCCGAGGCGTTCACCGTGGTGGGCGTGGGCGACATGTCCGGGGACGTGTTCGGCAACGGCATGCTGCTGTCCGAGCACATCCACCTGATCGCCGCGTTCGACCACCGGGACATCTTCCTGGACCCCTCCCCGAACGCCGCGGCCTCCTACCAGGAGCGCGAACGGCTGTTCACCGCCGGGCGCACCTCGTGGCAGGACTTCGACCGGGACGTGATTTCCGAGGGCGGCGGCGTGTACTCGCGCCGGGACAAGTCCGTGCCCATCACTCCGCAGGTGCGCGAGGCTCTCGGGATCGAGGACGACGTCGAGTCGCTCAGCCCGCAGGAACTCGTGCGCAGGGTGCTGCTCGCGCCCGCGGACCTTTTGTACAACGGTGGCATCGGTACCTACGTGAAGGCGTCCACCGAGACCAACCAGGAGGTCGGGGACAAGGCCAACGACGCCATCCGCGTCAACGGCGAGGACCTGCGCGTCAAGGTCATCGGTGAGGGCGGCAACCTGGGGGCCACCCAGCTCGGGCGCACCGAGGCCGCGCTGAACGGGATCCTGGTCAACACGGACGCGATCGACAACTCCGGCGGCGTGGAATCCTCCGATCGCGAGGTCAATATCAAGATCCTGGTGGACGGCATGGTCCAGGCCGGCCTGCTCTCCACGGACGAGCGCGCGGAGTTCATCGAGTCCATGACGGACGAGGTCGCCGAACTCGTGCTCCGCACCAACGTGGCCCAGAACGTCCTGCTGACCACCGAGCGCGCTCGCGGTGTGGAATTCACCGAGACGTTCATCCGGCTCATGCACTGGTTGGAGGAGCACGCGGACCTCAACCGGGAGCTGGAGTTCCTGCCCTCCGACTCCGAGCTGCGCGAGCGCGCCGCCCAGGGCCAGCCCCTGACCGGCCCGGAGCTGTCCGTGCTCACGGCGTACGCGAAGATCCAGCTCTCCGCGGCACTCGTGGACAGCGACCTCGCGGACGACCCCTGGTTCCACCGCACGCTGTCCCAGTACTTCCCGGCCCAGATCCGGGAGCGCTTCGATGACAAACTGGACACCCACCCGTTGCGCCGGGAAATCATCGCCACCGTGGTGGCCAACCAGATCATCAACTACGGCGGGATCGCCTTCGCGTACCGCGTGGTGGACGACTCCGGTTCGGACCTCGTGGACGTGGCCCGCGCGTTCACTGTGGCCATGGAGATCTTCGAGCTCGAGAGCTATGCCACCCGCCACGCCCAGCTGGACGCGGACGTGCCCCTGGAGCTGTGGAACCGGATGTCGCTGCGCATGCGGCGGCTGCTGGACCGCGTGGTCCGCTGGTTCCTGCACCGCCAGGACACCGACTCCGGAATCCAGGAGCTCGTGGAGATGTACCGGCCCATCGTGGCACTGCGCTTCGGCAACGACCGCTTGCTGGGCGAGGAATCCGCCGAGCGCGCCCGGACCGAGGCCGAGCTCGCCGAGCGCCAGGGCGTGCCCCGCGCACTCGCCGTGGAATGGGCGGAACTGCTCGACGCGTTCGCGCTGCTCGACGTTGCCCGGCTCGCCCAGGCGCAGGGCATCGCGGGGTACGAGCCCGGCGACGCCGCGGCGTCGTCGGACGACACCGCGCAGGGTTCCGGCGAGGGCGTGACCGTGCAGATGATCGCCCGCGTGTACTTCGCCCTGTTCGACCGCTACGGCCTGGAGAACCTGCTCAACCGGATCACGGCCCTGCCGCAGACCACGCGGTGGGAGAACATGGCCCGGATCGCCATGCGCGAGGACCTGTACTCCACGCTCGTGGCGCTCGCGGGTCAGGCCCTGGACTCCCCGGGGGACAACGCCCAGGAGAAGGTCCAGGCGTGGGAGCAGGAGAACGCGGACCGGCTCGAGCGGTTGCGGGAGGTCCTGGACGAGATCGAGTCCATGGCCGACAGCGGAGACGCCGGCGCCGAACTCGCCGCGCTGTCCGTGGCGCTACGGACGCTGCGCAGCGCACTGACCGACTGAGTCGGGACGTGACCGGGGGCCCGGGTGACGATGCGACGTCGCCCGGGCCCCGCTCACTCCTGGACCCGGATCAGCCCCCGGGCGCCCCGCTCGGCCTCGGCGAACGAGTGATTGACGAACGTGTAGGTCCCGGGCTCGCGGAAGTCGAGTTCCACGAAGCCGCCCTGCGCTGGTGCGAGATCCAGGGCCTGAGCACCACCCGTCCCACCGGGATTACCGGGTCCATCGGGAGAGAGCTGGTACGCGCCCTCCGTGTAGACGGTGTCGAACTGGCCGCCCACCACGTGGAAGCTCAACCCTTGGGACGGGCCGGCCGCGAGCACCCAGATCCGTACGCGCTCTCCCGGGCGGGCCGTGAGCGGGTCGTGCATGTACTGGGTGGCATGGCCGTTGAACATCGTGAACGAGGGTTGCTTCGCGGCGATCTTCTCCGGATCCAGAACCGCGTTGACCCCCTCCGGGAGACCGGGTTGATCCGGGGACGGGGCCGCGAGGTACGTCTCGCTCTGCACGAGCAGGTACTCACGGTCCACGCTCGGCAGGTTCGGGGGATCGATGATCACCGCGCCGAACATGCCCGCTGCGACATGACTGCTCATGGGCATGGTGGAGCAGTGGTAGAGCCAGATCCCGGAACGGTGGGCCGTGAACCGATACACGAGCGATTCGCCGGGGGCGATCGTGCGCATGGCCTGGTCGGGGGAGATGTCCCCCGCGTGGAAGTCCACGGAGTGACCCATGGTGCCGCCGTTGGTCAGGGTGATCTCGAAGGTGTCACCCACCTTCCCGCGCAGCGTGGGCCCCATGTATTGACCGTTGTAGGTCCACACGTCCTGGGTCACGCCGGGGGCCACCTCGCGGGCCACTTCCTGGACGTCCAGCGTCATCCGGTGCACGGTTTCGTTCGATGCGGGGGCCAGTTCGGGGGAGCGGGTCGTGAAACCCTCACCGGGGACGGCGTTGAGATCCGCCGCCTGCGCCGGGTCCGTTCCGGTGTGCTCCGCGTGCCCGTGTGAACCGTGGGCGTCATCCGTTCCGGTGGCGGTGACCTCTTGGCCCTGTGCGTCCACGGGAATCACGTCGACGGTCATCCCCATGGAGCGGTGACCGATCACCGAGCACCAGCCTTCCAGCCTGTCGGTGATCACTCCCACGTCCACGGTCGCGGAGGCTCCCGGGTCCAGGCGGCCGGAGGTGGCGCCGTTGGCGACGACGAGATCGTGCACCGTGGTGGGGTCGTCGTTGGTCAGGTGGATCACCAGGCGGTTTCCCTGAGGTACCCGGATCTCGGACGGGTCGAAACGCATGTCCTGCTGGGCATGCATCCTGATCTCGGTGGTTTCCCCGGTGCCCTCCGCGCTCGAACTGTTGCTGCCCGTGAGAGAGAAACCCGCGGACTGGGGTGCGACGGCGATCCCCGCGGCGATCGCGAGCAGCACCGTGAGTACCCCGGCCAGGAACTGGGGGGCCGTTCCCATCCCGTGGCGGGAGGACTCGGCAGCGGTCGCCCCGGTGCGGTCCGTGGGTGCGGTGCCGGCCGCGCGTTCGGCGACGGCGCGGCGTCGTGCGGCGATGGCCGCCTTGGCCGAGGAGATCATGAGCGGGATGAAGGCTGCGAGGGCCACGGCCCCCACGATCGACACGAGCGCGCGGACCCACGAGGGCAGGACCCCGGCGGGCAGGGCGAACAACGCGATGCACAGGTTGGCGACCGTGACGCGGTAGACCCCGGCGCGGTTCATGGCGGCCAGAGATGCGCGGACGGTTGCGGGGCCGCCGCCCATGGTCGAGGGCAGGATGTAGCTCATGGCGCCGAAGAGAGTCTGCACCAGGAATCCCGCCACGAACGGGATCGTGAGGGACTGCGCCACGGAGGTCTCCACCCCGCGGGTCAGCACGAGCCACCCGGCCAGCACCGTGGTCATCACGAGCCAGGCGATGCCCGAGGCCACGGACCATCCCATGTAACCCTCGGGGCGGCGCTGCATCCCGGTGCGCAGCATGAGCCACCCCACCGTGGCCGCGCCGGCGGCGTAGAGCAGCAACGCGGCGGCCGTGAGCGAAGCCGTTCCGAGCACCGCGAACACGGCAGCGAGGAGACTGCCCGCGGCCATGAGGGGCAGAGCGATGCGTGACAACCGCACCGCGTCGTCACGCATCCGGGTGCGCAGGATCGTGGGCCACAGCGTCAGCAGGGTCGCGCACACGGTGAGGCCCACGAAACCCAGGACATTGACGGCCTGGTGGGCCAGCAGCAGCCGGGAGTGCCACGTCGCGGAGAGGTCGCGGGCCAGGATCGTGCCGAACACCGCCCCCACGGGCAAGAAGAACGCGGCCGTGGCGTACCAGCGCACGGTGAGTCCGAATCTCGCGGGCAGTGCGGTGCGCGATTGTGCCAGCAGGGCCAGGCCGTGCCAGGTGAGCATCACGCCGATCACGGTGGCCGCGGCCACAGTGAGCCACCGCCACCCCGCGAGCATCCCCACGATCAACAGGGCGGTGCCCACCGTGACCCCGTAGATCCGCACGATCTGCCGCGGACGGCCAGAGTCCGGGAGCTTGTGGTGCAGCAGTGCCTCGGTGAAGTGCTGGGACCACACCATGATGGACGTGGTGATCAGCCCGAGCGTGACCATGTGCACCATGAGCCATCGGGTGTCCGGGATCCACCGGTGCGCTGCGATCACGATCACGAGGGCCACGAGCCACCAGCGCACGGGCTTGCCCGCGGTGCGGTGCCATGAGCGGCCCCTGCGGGCGGTGGAGGTGCTGGGCCGCTGCGGGGCACTGATGGGGGGCACGCTGAATCCGTTCCATAATTGGTGTATGAAATACCATAATAGGCGGCTGCCGGTTCCGCCCGGACCGCCGCCCGGAGCGCCACGGGGACCGCTGTTCGGATCGCGGTTCACGGGCCATGGGTCTGCGGAACCACCGGTGCCGCCGGGTGTTGTGCATGGGTTGCGCAGTCGATGACGGCCCCCGCGCGCGCCGCGTTCCGCCGCGGCGGGCCGTTCGTCAGCGGCCTTGCCCGTACGATGAGGGCGTGACTGCAGACATCATCGCCACCATCGCGACAGCCGTCCTCATCGTCATCGGCTGCGTGGGGATCGTGGTCCCGGTGCTCCCGGGCTCCATCACCGCGTTGATCGGATTGATCATCTGGGCGTTCGTGGTGCGTGCCCCCGAGGGATGGGTCGTGCTCGCCCTGGGCGGCACGCTCCTCCTCGCGGGAATGTCCGCGAGTCTCGTGCTCACCGGCAGCAAGCTCAAACGCCGGGCCATCCCGAACCGCACGCTGCTCTTCGGTGTGGTGGGCGCGGTGATCGGGATGTTCGTGATCCCCGTGGTGGGCCTGTTCATCGGTTTCGTGGTGGGGCTCCTGCTGTCCGAGACCGTGCGCAACAAAGACTTCAACACCGCACTGAGCACATCCTGGGTGGCCGCGAAGGCCATGGGCGTGGGCATCCTGGTGGAACTGTCGTGCGCCCTGCTGGCCTCGCTGACGTTCATCATCGGGGCGATCGTCTATTTCGTCACCGCGAACTGAGGTCCACCCCGGTGCCCGCCCGCGGGCGAATTTATGAGTTACCCCGGGCCACGCGGTAACTCTCAGCCATGCCCGGGCCGCTGAGTAACTCCCAGGCGTTCCAAAGCTGTCCTGGACATATCAGTCATTCCGGGGCCAGCCGCGAATTCCGAGTCACTCTGGAGCCACCATCGGCTGGGCTCCATGGCCTCACGGCGCCTGAAAATTGCGCGGGGGGGGCTCAGGGCACCCAAAAGTTCCTGGCGGCCGGACGCACCCCGTAGGTCCATCCCGTGGCGCCCCCGCCTCAGCCCCGCCAGGGGAGGGGGATGACCTCCACGTCTTGGCCCGCGCTCATGCCGTCCTCCGGAACCACCAGGAGCACATCCGCGTGGGCGAGACCCGAGAGCATCGTGGGACCCACGGTGGGTTCCGGCAACACATGGCCGTCCTGAAGGTAGGCGGGAATCACGCGGGTGCGGCCTGTGGCCTCAAGGTCCTGACCCGCGGTGACGCGGCGCGTGAACGGCATGGCCTCACCTTTGGCCCCGGCGATCAGGGCGTGCCCCACACTCAGCAGACCGGTCATCGCGGACAGCGGTGAACCGGGCAGCGCGAGCACCACGGGACCGTCGTCAGGCAGCTGGGCCACGATCACCCCGTGGGCGGGTTCTTGCGCCACGCCGTCGATGATGAGGTGGGCCCCGAGATCCTCGAGGGCCTTACGGACGTGATCGTCCTCCCCATGACCCGTGCCGCCGGTGGAGACCACGATCTCCGCACGGGCGTCGAGCAGCGAGCTCGCACCCATGGGGGCTTCCGTGAATGCGGAGATCATCCCGTCCGCGCCGTCGGCCACGCGCCGGACCTGATCCACGTTCGCGCCCAGTTCGCGCAGCGCGGCGGGCAGCTGCAGTCCGAGGACGTCGCGCACCTCACCGGGGCCGGGAATGCCGTCCTCGACCACGTTGGCGAAACCCAGCAGCACGGTCACGCGCGGGCGGCGTCGTACGGGGAGCATGTCGTGGCCCGCGCTCGCGGCGAGACCGAGGTGGGCGGGGTTGAGCTTGCGACCGGCGCGCAGCAGGAGGTCCCCCTGCTCGATCTCCTCGCCCACGGCCCGGACGTCCTGGTTCTTCACGAGGGTCGCTGCGGGTGTGGCGTCCTCGAGGGTGTCGCCCTCCTCGGGTCCGCGGCCGTGCTCACCGGTCGGCATGTCGCGAGCCGCGGGGTCGGCGGGGACCACGTGACCCCGGTGGGCCTCGAGAACCGCGCGGGTCCCGAACGGGACGGCGTCCCCGGCATTGACGTGGGTGGCCTCACCCGGCTTGAGCTCCACCACCGGGAGGATGCGCTGGTCCGGGGGCAGGGTCAGCAGCAGGCGCTCGTCGGTCTCGGCGGGGCGCGGCATGCGGATCCGCCACGGGCCCTCCCCGGCCACGGCCCAGCCGTCCGCTGCGGCGGAGGCGTAGTGGGGCACGGGCATCTCGGCGGTCACGGACTCGGCGAGGATCTCGTCGAGGCATTTCGCCAGCGGCAACAGGATGTTGGGGAGGGAGTGCGGGGTGCCGTAGGCGATCCGTCGGGCCTCGTCCCACGAGGCCCAGCGCACGGTCGGTTCCGACGCCGCCGAACGGTTCTCGCGCTGGTCGTCGTCCTCATGAGCGGCGGGATCGTGCTGGTGCGGAAGTCCGGGCATGATGTCTCCTCGACGTGGCGATTCAGTGCAGGTCGAATCTACGCACATCTTCCCATGTATCCACGTCGCTCGTGCTGGCGTGGGGGACGGGGACGGTGTCCAACGTCAGATGACGCCACACCGAGCGCACGGACACGTCCACCGTGGGCACCTCGCGCAGCACCGCGCTCAGCGCCGCGGAACGGATCAGCACGGCGAGGTTCTCGGCCCGGCCCTCGTCGGACAACGCCATCACGCCGTCGACCTCCGGGGGGACGTCCTGCGCAGCCCGCACGAGCGCGGGCAGTGCGCGGTCGACATGCGGCATGTCGCATGCGAGCACCGCCGTCCACTCGTGACGTCCGCTCACGCCGTCCAGGACGACGACGCCCGCGGCCACCGCCGCCGCCGGTCCCGAGAAGGGCGGATCCTCCCGGGCGCGTAATACGTCCGGCGACAGCCGCGGATCCTCGGGCCCCACGACCACCACGGCACCGAACAGGCGCACCGCCGCGACCGTGTGGGCCACCAGCGTGGAGCCCTCGAAGGACAACTGGGCTTTGGGGGCGCCTCCGAGTCGGGAGGAGCGGCCCCCTGCCACGACCACGGTGTCGAAGGGCAACTGCAAGGACGCGTTCGGGGAGGAGGGCACGGCTCAGTGGGTGGGGGCGGCGTCGTCGGACTCCGCACCCACGGCACGCGACTTCTTGGGCAACCCGGCGATGCGCAGCGCGCATTCCACGGCCACGAGCACGAACGCGATGTAGTACAGGATCATGGTGGGGTAGAAGTACGGGAGCTGCTGGCTCATGCCCACGAGGGACAGCACCACCAGGACCACGGACAGCACCAGGATGACCATGTGCGCCGTGCCGAACGCGCCGGGGCGACCCTTGCGGGCCAGGTACATGGCCGCGAGCGCGAAGAGGATGGGGAACAGCAGCTGCCCCGTGAGCGTGATGCCGTCCTGGACGTAGGGGTAGATGCCCATGGCCTGGACGAGCGCGGTGATCACGAGCAGCACGGGAGCGACGAACGACTTCATGGGGCACCAGTCTACGGGCGCGGGCCCCGGCCCTCCGCGACCGGGTCGGGCACCGTCGGCCGGGAGGGGACGACGTCGCTCGGTCGCCCGCGAGCGCCTGGAGCCATTCGCGCGGACATCCGGGAACGACGTCGCATGGTTGCCTCGCGAGCCCCCGGGAACCGGTGCGCGGACGCCGTCGGGAATCGCCCGGCAGCCTTGGGGGGCCGTGCGTGCGGCCGCCGTCGGGACCGGGACGGCGAACCGCGAGACCGCTCCTGAAAACCTCGGGAACCAGCGGCAGCACCCAGGCTTATTAGTCCAGCTAAATATGCCGTATTCCCGCACGTCACACGGGTTCACCGCAATGTCCGAGCCACGCCGAACAAAATACGCATTTTCGATACCAAATCGACCTAGCATGCCGGTATGGCAACCACCGAGACCCCTGCCGGGATCGACGGACCGGCATCAGATGCGCTGTTGAAAATGGGACGTTTCTTCTCCCGCTGGGAGGAGACGCCGGACGGCCGCGCCGTCTTCCGTGAGGGTGGTCGCGCGGGTGACGCCTTCTACCGCAACCGCTGGAGCCACGACAAGGTGGTGCGCTCTACCCACGGTGTGAACTGCACGGGGTCGTGCTCGTGGAAGGTGTACGTCAAGGACGGCATCATCACGTGGGAGGCGCAGGAGACGGACTACCCCTCCGTGGGTCCGGACCGCCCCGAGTACGAGCCCCGCGGGTGCCCGCGCGGTGCGGCGTTCTCGTGGTACACCTACTCGCCCACCCGCGTGCGCTACCCGTACATCCGGGGCGTGCTGTTGCAGATGTACCGCGAGGCCAAGCAGCTCCACCACGATCCGGTGCTCGCGTGGGAGTCGATCGTCAACGACCCCGTCAAGCGTCGCGAGTTCCAGCAGGCCCGCGGCAAGGGCGGGTTGGTGCGCGCGAGCTGGCAGGAGGCCGTGGAGATGACCGCGGCCGCGCACGTGCACACCATCAAGACCTACGGCCCGGACCGGTGCACGGGGTTCTCGCCGATCCCCGCGATGTCCATGGTGTCCCACGCGGCGGGTGCGCGGTTCATCAACCTCATCGGCGGGGTCATGAACAGCTTCTACGACTGGTACGCCGATCTGCCCGTGGCCTCGCCGCAGGTCTTCGGCGACCAGACGGACGTCCCCGAGTCCGGGGACTGGTGGGATGCCACCTACCTCATGATGTGGGGTTCCAACATCCCCGTGACCCGCACCCCGGACGCGCACTGGCTCGCGGAGGTGCGCTACCGCGGGACCAAGGTGGTCTCGGTGAGCCCGGACTACGCGGACAATACCAAGTTCGCGGACGAGTGGTTGCCCGCACAGGCCGGCACGGACGCCGCGCTCGCCATGGGCATGGGTCACGTGATCCTCAAGGAGAACTTCGTGGACCGTCGCGTGCGGTTCTTCGAGGAGTACGTGCTGCAGTACACGGACCTCCCGTTCCTCATCTCGCTCGACGAGCGCGCGGACGGCACGGTGGTCCCGGACAAGTTCGTCACCGCGGAGGATCTCGCGGCAGCGGGTGATCCCGCCGCCGCGGGGCAGGCCGATCCCGCGTTCAAGACCGTCCTGCTGGATCGGCACACGCACAAGGCCGTCATCCCGCAGGGCTCCATGGGCTTCCGCTACAACGACCAGGACGAGGGCAAGTGGAACCTGGACCTGGGGGATACCCTGCCCGCGCTGTCGATCGCGGATTCGGCCGGGTACGACGGCGGTGTCACCCACCTCGATCTGCCCGCGTTCACCGACCCCACGGGGGCCGGTTCCACGATCCGCCGCGGCGTACCCACCACCACGGTGGCCGGGCGCACGGTGACCACGGTCTTCGACATCATGCTCGCGCAGTACGGCGTGGGTCGCGAGGGCCTACCGGGTGAGTGGTCCGCCGGCTACGACGACGCACGGACCCCCTACACCCCCGCGTGGCAGGAGGAGGTCACGTCCGTCCCCGCGGAGGCCGTGATCCGCACGGCACGCGAGTTCGCCGCGAACGCGGAGAAGTCCCGCGGACGCTCCATGATCATCCTGGGCGCGGGCATCTGCCAGTGGTACCACGGTGACACCACGTACCGGGCCATCCTGGCCATGCTCATGCTGTGCGGGTGCCAGGGACGCAACGGCGGCGGGTGGGCCCACTACGTGGGTCAGGAGAAGGCCCGCCCCATCACCGGGTGGGCGGCCATGGCGTCCGCGAACGACTGGATGCGTCCCCCGCGGTTCATGATCGGCACCGCGTTCTGGTACATGCACACGGACCAGTGGCGCTCGGACGGGTACTCCTCCGACTCCCTGCAGTCGCCGCTCGCGGAGGGTCACCTGAGAGGCATGCACACCGCGGACGTCGTGGCCCAGTCCACGCGGCTCGGGTGGATGCCGTTCTACCCGCAGTTCCACGAGAACTCGCTGGACGTCGCGGACGCGGCGATCGCGGGTGTGGAACGCGGCGAAGCGGCGTCGGAACCCGAATGGATCGCGGCCAAGCTCAAGAACGGCGAGCTGAACTTCGCGGTCGAGGACCCGGACGCCCCCGAGAACTGGCCGCGCACCCTCGTGCTGTGGCGCTCCAACCTGTTCGGTTCCTCCGCGAAGGGCGAGGAGTACTTCCTCAAGCACCTGCTCGGGACCAGCAATAGCGTGCAGGGGCAGGACCACGCGGAGTCCAAGCCGCACGACGTGCGCTGGCGCGACGAAGCACCCGAGGGGAAGCTCGACCTGTTGGTTTCCGCGGACTTCCGCATGACGTCCTCCACGCTGCTGAGCGACGTCGTCTTCCCCGCGGCCACGTGGTACGAGAAGTTCGACCTTTCCTCCACGGACATGCACCCCTACGTGCACGCGTTCACCCCGGCGATCACCCCGCCGTGGGAGGCCAAGACGGACTGGAAGCTGTTCCAGTTGCTCGCGGACGAGGTCGGCAGGCTCTCGGCCGGGCACCTGGACACCCGCAAGGACGTGGTGGCCACCGCGCTGCAGCACGACACCCCGGGGGAGATCGCCCAACCCGGCGGACGCGTGCCCGAGTGGAAGGGCACGGACGTTCCCGCCGTGCCGGGCAAGAACTTGCCCCAACTGAAGCTCGTGGAGCGTGACTACACGGCCATCGGGGACAAGTTCGTGGCGCTCGGCCCGCTCGCGGACAAGCTCGGGCTGACCACCAAGAACGTCACGTTCGACGTCACCGGGGTCGTGGACCGGCTGGGCCGTCAGCACGGCGTGTTCGACTCCGGCCCGGCCGAAGGCCGCCCCGCGTTGGACTCGGACGCCCGGATGGCGGAGGCCATCCTGAGCCTGTCCGGGACCACCAACGGCGCGCTCGCGACCCAGGGCTTCGAGACCCTCGAGAAGCGCGTGGGCAAACCGCTCGCGGACCTCTCCCGGGGCTCGGAGGAGAAGGTGATCACCTTCACGGAGACCCAGCAGGCCCCCGTGCCCGTGATCACGTCCCCCGAGTGGTCCGGTTCCGAGACCGGTGGCCGCAGGTACGCGCCGTTCACGGTGAACATCGAACGCCTCAAGCCGTTCCACACCCTGACCGGGCGCATGCACTTCTTCCTGGACCACGACTGGCTCAAGGACATGGGGGAGATGCTGCCCATCTACCGGCCCCCGCTGGACATGCACCGGCTCTTCGGTGAACCACAGCTCGGGAAGAAGGGCGAACTGTCGATCGCAGTGCGCTACCTGACCCCGCACAACAAGTGGTCCATCCACTCCGAGTACCAGGACAACCTGTTCATGTTGTCCCTCTCCCGCGGTGGCACCACTGTGTGGATGGCCCCGCAGGACGCCCGCGCGATCGAGGTCAAGGACAACGACTGGGTCGAGTGCGTCAACACCAACGGCGTGTTCGTGGGCCGTGCGGTGGTCTCCCACCGCATGCCGGAGGGCGTGGTGTACGTCCACCACGCACAGGAGCGCACGATCGACGTCCCCAAGTCCGAGACCACGGGCAAGCGCGGCGGGATCCACAACTCCGTCACGCGCATCCTGGTCAAACCCACCCACATGATCGGTGGCTACGCCCACCTGTCCTGGGCCTTCAACTACATGGGGCCCACCGGAAACCAACGGGACATCGTGTCCGTGGTCCGCAAGCGTTCCCAGGAGGTCGAGTACTGATGCGTGTGATGTCCCAAGTTGCCATGGTGATGACCCTGGACAAGTGCATCGGTTGTCACACCTGTTCGGTCACGTGCAAGCAGGCGTGGACCAACCGGGCGGGCACCGAGTACGTGTGGTTCAACAACGTGGAGACCCGCCCCGGTCAGGGCTACCCGCGCCGCTACGAGGACCAGGAGCGGTGGAAGGGCGGCTGGGAACTGAACCGGCGCGGCAACCTCAAGCTCAAGTCCGGTGGCCGGCTCAAGAAACTCGCGCAGTTGTTCGCGTCCCCGGTGCAGCCGGAACTCGCGGACTACTACGAGCCGTGGACCTACGACTACGAGAACCTGGTCAACGCCCCCGCGAGTGACGACTTCCCCGTGGCCCGGCCCAAGTCCCTCATCACGGGTGAGGACACCAACATTGAGTGGTCCGCCAACTGGGACGACGATCTCGGTGGCGCCACCGAGATGGGTCACCTGGACCCCGTGGTGCAGAAGCTGCGGGACGAGGCGAACGACCGGATCAAGTTCGAGTTCGAACAGACGTTCATGTTCTACCTGCCGCGGTTGTGCGAGCACTGCCTCAACCCGTCCTGCATGGCCTCGTGCCCGTCCGGCGCCATCTACAAACGGTCCGAGGACGGGATCGTGCTCGTGGACCAGGACCGGTGCCGCGGGTGGCGCCAGTGCGTGACCGGGTGCCCGTACAAGAAGATCTACTACAACCACAAGTCCGGCAAGGCCGAGAAGTGCACGTTCTGCTACCCCCGCATCGAGGTGGGCATCCCCACGGTGTGCGCGGAGACGTGCGTAGGGCGCATGCGCTACATCGGCATCTTCCTGTACGACGCCGACAAGGTCACCCAGGCGGCCGCGACGCCCAACGAGCAGGACCTCTACGAGGCCCAGTTGGACCTCATGCTGGACCCCAGCGACCCCGAGGTGATCGACGCCGCTCGCCGGGACGGGATTCCCGAGGACTGGCTCGAGGCGGCCCGCAAGTCGCCTGTGTACGCACTCGCCAAGACCCTGCGCGTGGCCCTGCCGCTGCACCCCGAGTACCGCACCATGCCCATGGTCTGGTACGTCCCGCCGCTGTCGCCCATCGTGGACCTGCTCAAGGAACAGGGCCACGACGGCGAGGACCCGGACAACCTGTTCGGCGCCATCGAGTCCCTGCGGATCCCGGTGGAGTACCTCGCAGAACTGTTCACCGCGGGGGACACCGAGCTGGTCACCCACGTGCTGCGCAAGCTCGCCGCGATGCGCGCCTACATGCGCAACGTCACGCTCGGGGACGAACCGGACGAGTCGATCGCCCAGGCCGTGGGGATGACGGGTTCCGAGATCCGCCAGATGTACCGGCTCATGGCGATCGCCAAGTACGACGAGCGCTACGTGATCCCCGCCGCCCACGTGGAGGACGCCCACAACCTCGAGGAGATCGGGTGTTCCCTGGACGTGGACGGCGGCCCGGGCATGGGTCAGACCGGCGTGTTCGGTGAGGCCTCCGGCCGACCCATGCCGGTCGCCGTCGAGAACTTCGCAGCCTTGCGGGCACGGCAGACGGGCGAGGACCCCACGGGCAACGACCAGTTGGCCGGTCGCGTGAACCTGCTCAACTGGGACGGCAACGGGACCCCCGCGGGACTGTTCCCGGCGCAACCGGAGCGAGATGCGGCGTCGCTCGCGGCGACCTCCGACAACCCGGGTTCGCGACCGGACGAGGGCACCGCCGGGGCGAGCGGGGGCCGGTGATGGGGCTGCTGTCGAGCCTTCTGGGTAGGGCCGGGAAGGGGACCGTGGAGGTGCCCGGGTACCGGGACCGCAACCCGCAGCGTTCCGCGGTGATCCGCCAATCGGCGGCCCTACTGCTGAGCTACCCGCGCCCCGAGGTGATCGAGCAGCTGCCCCTCGTGGAACGGGCGCTGACCGAGGTGGGCGTGGACCCCGAGCAGGTGGCACCCCTGATCCGGTGGCTGCGGGAATCGGACTTGCGGGAGATCCAGGGCGACTACGTCCAGGAGTTCGACCTGTCTCGGCGCCACAGCCTGCACCTGACCTATTGGACGGACGGTGACACGCGCCGTCGCGGTGAGGCCCTGTCCGCGTTCAAACAGGTCTACCGCGCGCACGGGTGCGAGTTCGGGGACGAGGAACTGCCGGACCACTTGCCCGTGGTGCTCGAATTCGCCGCGCGGGTCTCCGGCGAGGACGGTTTCGAGCTGTTGCAGCGCTACCGCCCGTCCCTGGAGCTGTTGCGTCTGGCGTTGATCCGGGACGACCTGCCCCAGGCGTGCGCCGTGGAACTCGTGTGCTCCACGCTTCCCGGGCCGTCGCCCGAGGACGAGTCAGCCGTGGCCCGGATGGCCGGTTACGGACCGCCCACCGAGGCCGTGGGCCTGGACGCCTACGACCCCCGCCTGCTGCCCATGACCGGAGGAAACCAGTGAACGTGATCGACACCCTCTTGTGGGGGATCCTGCCGTACGTGGTCATGCTGACCCTCGTGGGAGGGCTGATCTGGCGGTACAAGTACGACCAGTTCGGGTGGACCACGCGCTCGTCCCAGCTCTACGAGTCCCGGTTGCTGCGCATCGCCTCGCCGCTGTTCCACTTCGGCATCCTGGCCGTGCTCGTGGGGCACATCATGGGGCTCATGATCCCCAAGTCGTGGACGGAGGCGGCGGGTCTGTCCCAGCACGCCTACCACTTCCTGGCGCTGTCCATCGGTTCGGTCGCCGGTGTGGGAACGCTCGTGGGCATCGTGATGCTCATCGTGCGCCGCCGCCGGACCGGGCCCGTGTTCATGGCCACCACGGCCAACGACAAGTTCATGTACGTGATGCTGCTCGGCGCGATCCTGGCCGGTCTGGCCACCACGGTGCTGTCCGTGTTCGACCCGGCCACCGTGGACTACCGCGAAACGGTGTCGCCGTGGTTCCGGTCCCTGTGGATCCTGCAACCGGACGTGGGGGCCATGGCCGCCGCCTCCACGAGCTTCCACGTGCACGTGCTGTGGGGCATGGCCCTGTTCGCGGTGTGGCCGTTCACCCGCCTGGTCCACGCCTTCACGGCGCCGCTGCACTACCTCTTCCGCCCGTACATCGTCTACCGCTCGCGGGGTAACGCCCCGCGTGCCGGTTCCGTGAACTACCGCCGCGGTTGGGAGCCCATCGGTACCCAGGACCGCGCCAGTTCACGACGCCGCACGCGGCCCCCGCGCGAACGCTCCGGTTCCACGCGCGTCAAGTAACCCGGCCCCTTCCCGCCCCACCCCTGAGGAGAGTCATGTCCGCCGTCCCCGCCGCTGAGGCCGCACCGAACCTGAAACAGGGCCAGTTCAGGAACCTCATCCTGGCCACGTTGGCGTCCACCGTGGGTTTCTGGGCGTGGACCATCGTGGGGCCCCTGTCCAAGCGCTACGCGAACGACATGCACCTGAGTCCCGGGCAGACCGCGATCCTCGTGGCCATGCCGATCTTCGTGGGCTCGATCGCCCGGGTTCCCGTGGGTGCGCTCACCGACAAGTTCGGCGGGCGGCTGATGTTCACGGTGATCCTGGGGATCACCGCGCCGCTCGTGCTGCTCACCGGCGTGGTGGGGGGAATGCACAACTTCCCGCTGCTGGTGGTCGTCGCGTTCTTCCTGGGCATCGCGGGCACGGTCTTCGCGATCGGCATCCCGTTCTGCTCCGCCTGGTACGAGTCCCACCGCAAGGGTTTCGCCACGGGCGTGTTCGGTGCCGGCATGGTGGGCACCGCGGTCTCCGCCTTCTTCACCCCGCGGCTCGTGGCGGCCACCGGGTACTTCGCGACGCACGTGATCATCGCCGTGATCGTGGCCATCAGTGCTGTGCTGTGCTGGTTCATGCTGCGTGACTCCCCGGCGCGCGCGGGTGTCCCCGTGGAGCCGGTGGTGCCGAAGCTGAAGGCGGCGTTCAAGCTCAAGGTCACATGGCAGCTGTGCTTCCTCTACGCCGTGGTCTTCGGCGCGTTCGTGGCGTTCTCCAACTACCTGCCCACGTACCTCGCCAACGTCTACTCGTACGACCCCACCGCCGCCGGGACCCGTACCGCGGGCTTCGCGGTTGCGGCCGTGATCGCCCGCCCCGTGGGCGGCACCCTCGCGGACAAGCTCGGGCCCAAGGTCATCACGCTGCTGTCCCTGGCCGGGACCATCGTGTGCGCGGTGCTCGTGGCGTTCCAGCCCAGCGGCGAGCACGTCTACGGTCCACTGTTCCTGCTCATGGCACTGTTCCTGGGCCTCGGCACCGGCGGCGTGTTCGCGTGGGTTGGCCGGGCGACGCCGGCGGCGAACGTGGGCACCGTGGGTGGCGTGATCGCCGCGGCCGGCGGTCTGGGCGGCTACTTCCCGCCGCTGGTCATGGGCGCCACCTACGACCCCGAGAGCAACTCCTACTTCGTGGGGCTCACCCTGCTCGCGGTGTTCTGCCTTGCCGCGTTCCTGCTGGCACTGGTGGTCCGGCACGGGGAGCGCAAGGCCGAGAAGTGAGGTTGGCGGCGCCGTCGTCCGAGGCATGGACGACGACGCCGCTGTCACCCCTCCGAACGGGCGCGCAGCGCGTGCTGCACGAGCGCCATGCACTCCTCGGGGGAGTAGTGCAGCTGCCCGGCCACCTCGTCGAGGTACCGGGTGGCGGCGCGTGCCGCGGCGGCGTCGCGGTCGTCCCGGCCCTGCGCGATGAACGTGCCCTTGCGCCCGCGTGTCTCGATCACGCCGTGGGTCTCCATCTCCCGGTAAGCCTTGGCCACGGTGCCCGCGGACAGCCCCAGCTCGGACGCGAGCGCGCGCACCGGTGGGATGCGGTCACCCACCATGAGTTCCCCGGAGGAGACGTCCCGCAGGACGCATTCCACGAGCTGTTCGTACACCGGTGTGGAAGCGGCGGGATCCACCGTGAACATGCCTTGTACCCTTCGATCGACTCCCCTCATGGTAGGTGGCCTACCGCTAAAAAGGTGGGGTGGGTGTCCGCCCGGACACGTAGGATGATGGGGTGTCCGAGCACCCAGAACTTCCCGTCCCCGCCGCGGCTCCGGCCGATCCCCGGGCCGTGCAACGCTTCGTCGATCACGCCCTGGACCAGGCGCGCGTACTCGGACGCGACCTGCCCGCCCCGGGGGAGGGCGCCACGCGTGAACTGTGGCGCGAGCTGAGCGCACTGGGCCGCATGGACCTCGCGTACGCGAGGATCATCGAACCCCACCTGGACGCCCTGGCCATCCTGCGCCAGGCGGGCCGCACCGACCTGATCACCGACCGCGACACGTGGGGCGTGTGGGCCGCGGAGGGGCCGGGCGAGCCGTTGCTGGCCACGCCGTCGTCCGCTGCGCACTCGGCCGATGATGACGCCGCCGACGGTCCGCACTGGACCCTGACCGGGACCAAGCCCTGGTGCTCGCTCGCGGGTTCCGTCTCACGCGCCGTCGTGACCGCGCACGTCACCGACGAGGTCGGGGAACCCACGGGACACCGTCGGGCGTTCGTCGTGGCCACGGACCACCCGAGATTCCGGCCCGAAGCCGCCGCGGGGTGGACGTCCCGCGGTCTCGCCGAGGTCGTCACGGTACCCGTCCGTTTCGGGGGCGTTCCGGCGCAACCGCTCGGCGCGGACGAGTGGTACCTGACCCGCCCGGGCTTCGCGTGGGGCGGGATGGGCGTGGCGGCCGTGTGGCTCGGCGGCGCACAGTCCGTCGCGGATCTGCTGTGGTGCAAACTCGTGCGCCCCGCACGCCCCGTCGACGACGTCGCTCGCACCGCCCTCGGGCAGCTCGACCTCACGCTCGGCGCGGCTCAGGCCGTCCTGGACCGTGCGGCCGCGGCGGTGGACCGCGGCGAGGCCACGGGTGAGCACGGCGCCGCATGGGCGTTGCGCGTGCGCCGCACGGTGGCCGACGCCGCCGACACCGTGATCCGCGTGGTCTCCCGCGCCACCGGGCCCGGTCCGCTCACGGGGGACCCCGCACACGTGCGGCGGGTCGAGTCCCTGCAGGTCTACATCCGCCAGGACCACGCCGAGCGGGACACCGCCGCCCTCGGACGCACCCTGCTGGAGCTGGTCCAGGATGGGTCGGAGGAGACCCCGTGGTGAGCTTCGACCACCGTGATCCGGGCACGCCCGAGGCCGACTGGGCCCGCTGCGGCGCTCTGCACCGCGCCCCCGAGGTGGACCTGACCGGCGTGGACCGGGTCGTCGTGTTCGCGGCCCACCCGGACGACGAGACCTTGGGGGCCGGCGGCACCGTGCACCGGCTCGCGGACGCGGGAGCGGATTTGCGGGTGGTCGTGGCGACCCTGGGGGAGAACTCCCACCCGGATTCACCGACCCACACGCCCGAACGATTGGCCGCATTGCGCCACGAAGAGCTCGCCGCCGCGGTGCACACCCTGACCAGCACGGACACCCCGCCGGAGTACCTCGCCCTGACCGACGGCGGCCTGTCCGAGGATGAACTGTCCGAGCCGGTGGCCCGTCATCTCGAATGGCTCGAGCAGGGGGAGCAGCCGTTGGTGATCGTCACGTGGGAGGAGGACGGGCACACCGACCACGAGGTTCTGGCCCGCACGGTCGTCGCGGCCGCCGGGGCGTGGGGTGTGCGCTGCCTGCAGTACCCCGTGTGGTTCTGGCACTGGGGTTCCCCCACGCGCCTGCCGCGCGGGCTCGTGCGGGTCCCACTGGACGACGCCGCTCGCGCTGCCAAGCGCTCCGCCCTGGCCCACCACGTGACCCAGGTGCAGCCGCTGTCCGACCGGCGGGGGGACGAGGTGCTCCTAGGCCCCCACGTGCTCGAACACTTCGATCGTTCGGTCGAGTTTTTCGTGCTCGGCACGCCCGATCAGCGGACCGTGTTCGACCGTGTGCACACCGCGAGCGCGGACCCCTGGGCCGTGGACACCTCGTGGTACGAGCGGCGCAAGCGGGACGTGCTACTCGCGTGCCTGCCGCGGGAGCATTACGGCAGCGTCCTGGATCTGGGGTGCTCCACGGGCGCCCTCACGGTGGAACTGGCCCGGCGCGCGCGTTCCGTGACCGCGGTGGACGCGAGCGACGTCGCCCTGAGCGCCGCCCGCACCCGGCTCGAACGGAAGGGCGTGCCGAACGTGGAACTCGTCAGCGCCGTGCTGCCGCGCGACTGGGACGAGGACTGGTCCCCGCGAGAGCTGATCGTGGTGAGCGAAATGGGGTACTTCTGCTCGCCCGAGCAATGGCGCGAGCTGTTGTGGCGCTGCGTGGCGGCGCTCGCGGACGGCGGGCACCTCGTGCTGTGCCACTGGCGGCACCCGATCGCGGACTGGCCGCTCGACGGCGCGGACGTCCACCGCGAGGCTCGGCGCACTCCCGGGCTGCGCGGGGTGCTGAGCCACCGCGAAACCGATTTCGTGATCGAGGTCTTCGCGCCCGTTCCCGCGGGGGACACATGATCCGCCGGATCGCCGTGATCATCCCGGCGTGCAACGAAGAGGACCGCGTGGGCCGGTGCCTCGAGTCGGTCGCCGGTGCGATCGCGGGGCTGGGTCATGATCCGTCGTTCGCACGGTCCGAGTGGGCATCCGTCGAGGACGTCGCCGGGCCCGCTCCCGGCACGTCCCGAATCGATGCGATGCCGCCCTTGCGGGGGGCGCCGCGCGCTGTGGGGACGGGCGACGTCGAGGTCACGGTCGTGCTCGCCGCGGACGGCTGCACGGACCGGACGGTGGAGCGCGCGCGCCAGGCGTGGGCGGTGTCGAACCGGGACGGTGGCCGAGCCCGACTGGAGATCGTTTCGGGGCAATGGCACAGCGCCGGGGGAGCGCGCGCCGCAGCAGCCCGGCAGGCGCTCGCGGCGTCGGACCCGGAGTGGATCGCCTCCACGGACGCGGACACGATGGTGCCCGAGAACTGGCTGCGCTACCAGGTGCAGCGCGCGGGCGCCGGTGTGGATGCGATTCTCGGGACCGTGGAACCGGATCCGACGGAGTGCCCGCCGCACGTGTACGAGCTGTGGCAGCGCGAACACACGCTCGTAGAGAGCCACCCGCACATCCACGCGGCGAACATGGGTGTGCGCGCCTCGTTCTACGAGCACACGGGCGGTTTCCCGCCCCTGGCGTGCAGTGAGGACGAAGCCCTGCTGGCTGCACTGCACCGAGTGGGCGCACGGGTCGAGGCCACGGACCGGATCCGTGCGGTGACGTCGGGGCGGCTCGAAGGACGTGCGGAGCTCGGGTTCGCGCATCACCTGCGGACGCTCTCACTGCCGCGGGAGGAATCGGAGTGGCGTGCGCCCGCTTCGCCCATCGCAAAAACGCTTGAAGGGCCTCCCTCTCCCGTGGCTAACGTAGAAACCATCAGCATCGTCAATCAGGAGGTATGCCATGAGTGAGAAGTCCATCACCGTCAGCCGTCTCATCGACGCCCCGGCGGAGGAGATCTTCGAGATCTTGACACTGCCCGCCAAACACCCCAGCCTGGACGCCTCCGGGACCGTCATCTCTGGCACGGACCAGCGCATCCAGAACGTCGGCGACGTCTTCGTGATGAACATGCACGCCGAGATGATGGGCGGGGACTACAAGACGGAGAACCACGTCACCGGTCTGGACCCCAACAAGCTCATCGCGTGGAAGCCCTGCCCCGAGGGCACCTCCGTGGAGGACAACGGCTGGGAATGGGTGTACGAGCTGCAGCCCGAGGGCTCGGACTCCACCACCGTGACCCTCACCTACTCGTGGGAGCACGCCAACCCCAAGGTGACGAAGAAGATCAGCTTCCCGCTCTTCGGCGAGAAGGTTCTGGAGGAGTCCCTCGAGCGGCTCGCCTCCACCGTCGCCGGCTCCTGACACCCCGCGGAGCGGTGTGCCCCGCGCCAGAATGACCGTTCGCCCGTGTCTTCCCGAGGGAGGACACGGGCGTCGTCGTGTCCGGGTGCGGTGCCGCCGCTTCCGCGTGACTCCCGCACGACGCCGCACGGAAACCTCGCGCGGGAGCGGCCCGGGCCCGGGCGCGCACCGGGCGTACCCTGGCCGAGGTCGTGCACGCATGGTACGGCCGGGCCCGGGAAGACGCAGCTGCCCGGGCAGGACAGTCGCAGCAGGAGGTGCACCCGGGTATGGGATCGTCACGCAGGGTGTGGGAGGGGTACGACAAGGGCAGTCCGGGATACAAGCGGATCCTCGTGGCTCTGTTGTGCGCCGGCGTGGCCACGTTCGCCCAGCTCTACTCCGTGCAGGGCGTGCTGCCCATCATGGCCCAGGACCTCGACATCGACGCCGCCCAGGCCGCGCTCGCCGTCTCCACCGCCACGCTGGGTCTCGCCGTGGGGGTGATCCCGTGGTCGCTCGTCTCGGACCGCTGGGGACGACGCTGCGCCATGGTCGCCGCGATCAGCTGCGCCGCCGTCCTGGGCGTGCTCATCAACGTCATGCCCACGTTCGAATCCCTCGTGGGCCTACGGTTCCTGGAGGGCGTGGCTCTGGGCGGGATTCCCGCGGTGGCTATGGCGTACCTCGCGGAAGAGGTCAATCCGCGCTACGGGGCCGTGGCAGCCGGGACCTACATCTCCGGGACGAGTCTGGGAGGGCTCTCCGGGCGCATCGTGGCCGCCCCGCTCGCGGACTTCTTCGGTTGGCGCGTGGGGACGAGCGTCGTCGCGCTGATCGCCGCCGCCGCAGCCGTGACTTTCATCCTGTTGATCCCGCGTCAGCGCGGTTTCACGCCCCAGCCCGTGCGGCTCACGGGGGAGCAGGGGATGATCGCGCACCTGTGGGTCAACCTCAAGGACGTGCGCCTGGTAACCCTCTACCTGCAGGGGTTCCTGCTCATGGGTGGTTTCGTGGCGGTGTACAACTACATCGGTTTCCACCTGGGGGATGAACCGTTCAACGTGCCCCAGAGCGTGGTGTCCCTGCTGTTCCTGGCCTATCTCTCCGGGACGTGGTCCTCCGCGCGGGCGGGGAGCCTCGCCGATCGCTTCGGCCGCCGCCCCGTGTTGATCGCCGCGGCACTGATCATGCTGGGCGGTCTGCTGCTCACGGTCGTCCAGTGGCTGCCGGTGATCGTGGCGGGGTTGCTGGTGTTCACCGCCGGATTCTTCGCGGCGCACTCCGTGGCCAACGGATGGGTTCCCGCCATGGCCACCGAGGGGCGGGCCCAGGCGTCCTCCCTCTACACGCTCTTCTACTACGGCGGCTCCTCCGCGCTGGGGTACGCCGCCGGCATCGCGTTCACGGGCGCGGGCTGGGGCGGGGCGGCCCTGTGCATCGGTGCGTTGATCGTGATCGCGATCGTCCTGGCCGCAATCTTCCTGCCACGCCGCCCGGTGGCACCCAGCGGGAACTGAGGTGTGCCGCCGTGTGACGTACGACAGAACCCGAGCGGCGTCGTCGGTGATACCCACCGGGCGGTGAATCGCGCGGCGCGGGGGCCTGGGCCTACGCTGGACGTAATCCAGGACACGTCCGATGGGCCCGCACGATCGGCGGGCGAACCCCGGTCCGCCGCGGCGGTGCCAGCAAGGAGACCCAGTCATGAGCCAGATTCTCGTCCGTCATCTGTTCGGTCCCGGCCCCACCAACCCTTACCCGGAGGCCACCGAGGCGCTGGCGCGGCCGCTGCTGGGCCACCTCGATCCGCAGTTCTTGGAGATCATGGACAGCGCGTGCGACGGTCTGCGCGCGGTGTGGGGCACCGAGAACCGCCGCACGCTTCCGCTCTCCGCGACCGGTTCGGCCGGCATGGAGGCCGCGTTCGTGAACTTCGTGAATCCCGGGGATCCGGTGGTGATCGCGGTCAACGGTCTGTTCGGGGAGCGCATGTGCGACGTCGCCTGCCGGTGCGGCGCGGACGTGATCCGCGTGGACTTCCCCTTCGGCGAAGCCGTGGACGCGGAGAAGGTCGCCGCGGCCCACCCCTCGCCCAAGATCATCGCGGCGGTGCACGCGGAGACTTCCACGGGCGTGCGCTCGGACATCGCCGCCCTGGGCCGGATCAAGGGTGACGCACTGCTGCTCGTGGACGCCGTGACCTCGATCGGCGGCATCGAGCTCAAGGCGGACGAGTGGGGTATCGACATCGGCTACGCCGGGACCCAGAAATGCCTGGGTGTGGCCCCGGGGCTCGCGCCGTTCACGGTGTCCGAGCGCGCGTGGCAGCGCCGGGTCGAGAAGCCGCGCTCGTGGTACCTGGACCTCGGCATGCTGGGCGGTTACGTGGGGGAGGCCTCCGGTTCCAGCCGCACCTACCACCACACCGCGCCCGTGGCGATGGTCGCGTCCCTCGAGGCGGGTCTGCGCCGTGTCCTCGACGAGGGGCTCGACGCCGTTCGCGAGCGTCACGAGGCCGCCGGCCGCGCGCTGCAGGACGGTTTGGAGGCCATGGGCCTGGAACTGTTCGCGGCGCAGGGACACCGCTTGCCGGAACTGACCACGGTCAAGGTGCCGGAGGGCGTGGACTCGGCCGCGGTGCGCAGGGAACTGCTCGAGAAGTACGACATCGAGATCGGCGCCGGTGTGAAGGAGTACGCGAACACGGTGTGGCGCATCGGGCTCATGGGTCCGAACGCCGCCCCGGAGTCGGTCACGCTGATCCTGGGTGCGCTGCGGGAGGTGCTGGGCCGCTAACGGGCGCCGAGCCTGCCCATTTCGGGGAACATCTGTGCTGCGATAAGACGCGAAATCGGGGTTCTGATGTGCGCGGCGCAGCATAAGTGTTGTGCGCACCCGCCGACGCCCTCATCCGCAGCACCCTCGCTGGCCCGACACCACCCGCACGGACAGCGGTCCACCGCACACGGCCCCCAACGACACAGTGGGCCCCGCCGGATCCGGCGGGGCCCACTGTGCATCTGTGCAAAGAGGGGATCAGATGCTCAATTGCTCCTTGATCGCACCCACGAAAGCCTCCAGGTCACCGGGGTCGCGGGAAGTGATCAAGGTCCACTCCTTGGCGGGGCACACCTTGACCTCCTGGTCCACCCAGTTGCCGCCAGCGTTGACGATGTCCGTCTTCACTGACGGGTAGGACGTCAGGGTCTTTCCGTCCACCAGGCCGGTCTCCACGAGCAGCCACGGGCCGTGGCACAAGGCGGCGACTGGGCGGCCGGAGGACGCGAAGGCCTTGGCGGTCTTCTGCGCGTCCTGGTCCAAGCGCAGGGCGTCTGCGTTGAGGGTTCCGCCGGGCAGCAGCAGCAGGTCGTACTCGGACTCGTTGACGCTGGAGATGGTCTGGTCTACGGGGAAGGTCTCTCCTCGGTCCCAGTCGCCCACGAGGGACTTCACCTCGCCGGTCTCGGGGGCGGCCACCGTAACCTCCGCCCCGTCAGCACGCAACTTCTCCAGGGGGACCTTCAATTCGTCCTGCTCCACGCCCTGGTTGGTCACCAGAACGAGAATCTTCTTGCCGGATAGTTCAGCCATTGTCGAGAATCCTTTCTCTTGGGTAGTGGTTCCACTGTGGCACCGCGGCATTTTCCCTGGCAAGGGCGCCCCCGCCGGTTCCGCTGTCAGCGACACGATCACGACGCCGCCGCGCGGCGTCTGCTGCGTGCACCCAGCGTCCCCCTCACGCGAAGGGGCGGGATGCCCGGTCCAGTGCGGCGATGTCGTCCGCGCCCAGGTGCAGTGCGGGCGCCGCCACCAGCGAGGACAGCTGCGCGGCGGAGGATGCGGAGGCAATGGGTGCGGTGACGCCCTTGGCGAGCAGCCACGCGAGGGCCACGGTGGCGGGCTCGGTGCGGTGCCTGTCCGCCACGGAGACCAGTTCCTCCGCAACCGCGAAACCCTCGGGGGAGACGTACTCCCGGGCCATCTGCTCGCGGGCCGCTCCTTCGAGGTCCTCGGTGGTGCGGTACTTGCCCGTGAGGAAGCCGGAGGCCAGGGCGAAGTAGGGGAACACGGCAGCGTCGTACTCCCGGGCGATCGCGGCGTAGTCCCGCTCGAAATCGCGGCGGTGCACCAGGTTGTACTGCGGCTGGATGGCCGCGGGCACCGCCATGCCGCGCTCGCGGGCCACAGTGAAGAACTCGCGCATGCGCTGCGGCGAGTAGTTGGACAGCCCTACCGCGTGCACGCGCCCGGAATCCACGAGCTCGTGAAAGGTTTCCACTTGCTGCTCGATGGGCGTGTCCGCGTCGTCATAGTGGGCGTAGTAGAGGTCCACGTAACCGGTCTGCAACCGGTCGAGGGACGCCTCGAGAGAAGCCACCACGGTGTCGTGGGCCAGGCCGCGGAACTGCGGGTGCGCACCGGTCTTGGTTGCGAGCACCACGGAGTCACGGTTGCCGCGCGCCGCGAACCAGCGCCCCAGGACCGTCTCGGACTCCCCGCCCTCGTGGCCCTCGGCCCACACGGAGTACACGTCGGCGGTGTCCACGAAGTTTCCGCCCGCGGCCACGAAGGTGTCCAGGACGTCGAAGGACTGCTGCTCGTCGCTCGTCCACCCGAACGTGTTCCCGCCCAGGTTCAGCCGGAAGATCTCCTGCTCGATCCCGGCGATCCGTGCGGTGGTGGGTGCGTGCTGGCTCATGGGAACCTCCTGCGGTGGTGTGGTGGCCGGTCGGGGCCTTTTGCCTGGCGACTGTAGCAAGCCGACATTACGGGGCGGGCAGTGTCAGGCGACGCCCGGCTCGGGGGCCTGCGCGACCTGGATGAGAGTGCCCCATGGGTCCTCGAAGCGCAGCACGGCGCCGTCGTGGCGGGTGGCCACGCGGTGGTCCGTGAGGCGCTCCTCCAGCGCGGCGATGTCCTCGCCGGTGGGGAGGTCGATGTTGACCTGGCCGAGGCCCAGGGATGCGGCGCGCGGACCGGCGCCCGCGCTGTTCCACGTGTTCAGAGCGATGTGGTGGTGGTAGCCGCCCGCGGAGATGAACAGGGCGGACCCGGCGTCGCTCATCACCTCGAAGCCGAGCGTGTCCACGTAGAACTTGCGCCCGGTGGGAATGTCGCCCACCTGCAGGTGGACGTGACCCAGCGTGGAGGCCGGTGCCGTGGTTGGCTGTGGCGCCTCCAGGGGCAGATTCGTGCGCAGGAACTCGTTCGGGTCCAGATAGTTGGAGGCCAGGCTGAGCAGGCCGTTCGCCTCGTGCTGCCAGGTCTCCCGGGGGCGGTCCGCGTAGAGCTCCACGCCGTTGCCCTCGGGATCCGTGAAGTAGAACGCCTGGCTGTAGAGGTGGTCCGCGGAGCCCGTGAAGGTGCCCGGTGCGAAACGGGCCATCGAGGCCAGCGCGCGGGCCAGGGCGGCGTCGTCGTCGAAGAGCACGGCGGTGTGAAACAGGCCCGCCTGGTTCGGGCGCCAGGACGGCAGGTCCGTGACGCGGCGCAGGCGCACGACCACGCGGCCGTCGTGGCCCAGTACGGCGGTGTCCCCAGAGTGCTGCAGCACGTCCAGGGTCATGCCGGTGGAGTAGTAGGCGATCATCCCGTCCAGGTCCTTCACGAGCAGCTCCACGGCGCCCATGGTGGTGCCGTCGGAGAGCAGGTCGTCCGCCGGGCGGCGGCGCAGGCTGCGGGGATCGGGGCGCTGGGTGAGCAGGGACACGGGAACCACTTCCTTGTCGGGGGACGGCCCAGGAGGCCGCCGGAATACTCAACACATTACCTGAGAAATAGTTACTGCCGCAAGTATATCCGGACGGAAACATGGATGCAATGTCAACAAGCAGCCACCTTGTAATGGGCAATCACCACGTCGCCCCTCGGGCGGCCAACCGAACCTGACCACTCGTCCGAGCCCTGGCCCACGGGTCTGGATGTGTCGAGCAGAGAGGGGGGCAGGCCCGTGGGGGAGTTTCTGGACCGGCGCCCCGAGCAGTTCCTCGCCGCCTGCTGGCAGCACCTGGGCCTCACGGCGGTGGCCACGGTGAGCCCTCGTGTTCGTCCTTTCCCTGGGTCTTGCGCTGACCCGCGGCCCGCTGCATCGGCTCGGGCGTCCCGCGCTCGTGGCCGCGGGCATCGGCGAGGGGGCACCTGCCATCGGTCGGATGGTGCTGCTGGCGTGCGTCCCGGGCTTCGGGGTCTGCTCCTCGGTCGCGGGCCTCGTGGCCTGTGTGGTGCTCCCGGCTCTACAGGTCTTCACGGCGTGGCGGGCACCCCCGCGGTGGGTGGTCAGCTGCCCTGCTCCTGGATGATCGCGATCTTCTGCCACACCTTCCGCGCCATGTCCGAGGTGAGGGCCTCGATGCCCTCCACGGCGTCCAGCACGTCTGCGTCCGTGGTGTCCTCTGCGAACAGTGCGGCGGTCTTGCCCACGAGCGAGAGCATCTCCGTGCAGTAGTCCAGGTACTGGGTCATCTGTGCGCGCGTCAGTGCCGGTTCGTCCTCCCGCGCGTCCTCGGTGTAGACCCTGGCGGCGGGCAGGCGCTCCGGGACCTTCACGAGCTGGTGCATGTCAATCACGTGGGCGAGCGAGCGCAACCGGTGCACCACGCGCAGCACGCGGGCGCGCTCCAGGCGTTGCGGCACCGCGAGCAGGAAGAAGATGGCGATGCCCGCGAAGACGAGGTCGTTGACCACCGTCTCCAGCAGGGGTAGCCAGTCCACCGGGCCGAGGGCATCCGGGTCCGCCCAGATGCTCAGCGCCGCCAGGGTGATGGCGGTGCCGAAGACGAGCAGCACCACCAGGACGCCCAGCCGGGACAGGGCGCGGGCGGTGCGGATCCGGCGCCGGCTGATGCCACCACCCTCGGTGACCTCGTCCACCAGGGCGATCAGCTCACCGCAGACCTCCCACAGGCTGCGCTGGGGGAAGCGGGAGTAGATCCTGCGCTGCAGGGCGGCCGCGGACGCGCGCACGGCCTGGTCGTCCAGGTGCTGGTAGCGGCTCTCGGGCGGTGGCCCGTCGTCGTGGTCGTCGGGGCGGGCGGGAAGCGGGCGGGGCGAGCGCATCCCAGTAGGGTACGTGACCTGCCCGCCCCCGGTGCATGTAGCGGTTGTTGCGCGCGGCGCGGGCGGGGTCGTGGGCTGCTCCCTGCCAGAACGCCATGACCACGCTGGCCTCGTCCAGGGGCATGACCTTGCGGCAGAACGCCACCAGCGCGCCGAGTCCGGACAGCCCCACGGCTGCGCGCTCCGCCCTCTCGTTGGTGCGCTCGAAGACGTGGGTGCAGGTGGCCTCCAGCAGGTCCGCCTTGTCCGCGAAGTAGGTCTTCAGGGCGCCGTTGGCGTAGCCGGCCCCGGCGGAGATCTGGCGCATGGTCACCGCGAAGGATCCCGTCGTCTCCGCGACCAACCGCGAGGTGGAGTCCGTCGTGGAGCGGGACACCTCCGTGGCCGGTGAGCTGCCGGTGCTGGAGGAGGAGTTCGAGATGGTCGAGCAGATCCTCTCGACCGACGATCGCTGGCTCGCCTCACTGGAGTGCCGCGGCCTGCCCGTGGAGAAGGTCCGGGTGACACCGCTGTCCGCGGGCGTGTTCGAGTACCCGGACGAGAAGGGGCGGCGGATGCTGCGCGCCCCTGCATTCCTGCAGAAGGAGGAGCATAAGCCCGCGTGGGCGACCCCATCGACGGGCTGGTGGCCTACGTGGACGTCACCAACCACGTGGTGGACCAGGTGCTGGACCTCGAGCTGGTGCCCGTCCCGGAAGAGGATGGCGACTACTCGGACCCGAAGCTGATCGGGCCCACGCGCACCACCCAGAAGCCCATCGAGATCAACCAGCCGGAGGGCCCGTCCTTCACGGTGACCGGCGGCAACCACGCGGAGTGGGAGAAGTGGAGCCTGGACCTGGGCTTCGACATGCGCGAGGGGCTGGTGCTGCACAACATCGCGTTCGAGGAGAAGGGGCAGAAGCGCCGCATCCTGGACCGCGCGGCCATCGCGGAGATGATGGTGCCCTACGGTGATCCATCCCAGGTGCGCTCCTGGCAGAACTACTTCGACGCCGGCGAGTACCTGGTGGGCCAGTGGGCCAACTCGCTGGAGCTCGGCTGCGACTGTCGGCGAGATCACCCACCTCTCGCCCGTGGTGGTCACCGGACGCGGTGAGCTGCGCGAGATCGCACCGAGGCTGGGTGCGCCGTGGCGCCAGCACCTGTTCTCGGCGCGCCTGGACATCGCGCTCGACGGCGGCCCCTGCCGCCTGGAAGAGGAGGACGCCGTGCGCGTGTCCCTGTCCTCGGACGTGAGCCCGCGCGGCAACGCGTTCACGCGCAAGCGCACCGTGCTGGCCACCGAGAAGGAGGCCGTGCGGGACGCCGACGCGGCCGTGGGCCGCACCTGGGTCGTCTCCAGCGCCGAGCCCACCAATCGCCTGGGTCACCCGGTCGCGTACAAGCTGCGCCCCGAGGGCTTCTTCGACCGCTCGCCGGTCCTGGGCGTCCCCGCTCCCTCCAAGGGCCACTGCTGCGCGGGGGAGCAGGAGCAGTCCTGCGGCTGCGAGTCGTAGGACCACCCGCGCCGGTCTGTGCCGGCAGTGCGTGATCGAGGCGCCCACCCTTGGCGGGGGGCGTGCGTCTCCCGACGGCGCCGTGCCCGGCCTGTGTGAGGCGCGGACTGGTGTCATGCCGGGCGGTTCGTTGAAGAACGGCTGGCCGATCCCATTGCCTCCGGGGCGCTCTCCACACCTCGGCGGCCACTCTTCGCATCGTCACCATCGAAACGGGCCGCGGGACACCCCGACAGTTCCGATCGGAAAAACTGCCTTTGACGCCACCCGTCTGCTGGGAGTGCTTGAAAACTTGCCAAAATCTCGGCTAGACCTCTCACATGGGCAACTATCCAACTCGCCATGCCCTGTCTGCGAGGCGAGGTGCCAGAGGTCTACGGACGGATTGGCGAAGCATTCGACGTCCTCTTTGGGCGGGCGGAGCACGACCCCGCCCGGCCTTCGATTGAGAGTTACCGACGTGAGGGCGAGATCGACTGTCTCGTGCCCATCGTTCGGCAGCTCGAATGACAGGTCCTGAATCGCCTGGACAGGCCCCGCCGCGAGAGTGTGTTTCGCTCACGCAACGTGCCCACCACGACTGGAGCCATGAAAACCCCGCTGTCCGCGGCTCGCTGAGGGTGGTCAGACCCTTGCGCATCGTGCTGCGAAGTCGGGGCGGGCGATGACCTCCCCGTGGGGCATGCAGAACCAGGCGTCGGGGGAGTGGCCCCAGTCCTGCCAGGCGAAGGCGATCTGCTCGACCTCGTCGGGGGAGAGGCCCTCTTCCCGCGCTCGGTCGGCGAAACCCGAGGTGCGGACGCGCTCGGCCTGGGAATCGCCCCACCAGCGCGTCGACTCGGGGGTCGCGTAGGTCCATGTGGAGGACTGGGCGGTCTCGACGTCGAGCCCGGCCTCGTGCGCCCAGGCTCGCAGCCGCCGCCCGGCATCCGGTTCGCCGCCCAGAGCCCGGGCGCTCGCGCAGTACGTCTCTCGCCAACGGTCGAGACCCGCGCTCTCGGGGTGCCAGACCATAGCGCCGTAGTCGGCGTCGCGGCACGCGATGATTCCGTCCTCGGCGCAGTGCATAGCCATCGCGCGCAGCGCCGCCACGGGGTCGGGAACGTGCTGGAGCACCTGGTGGGCGTGGACCACGTCGAAGGAACCGGTCTCGACACCCACGGTGAAAAGGTCGGAGGCGAGGAACGTGGTGGTCGTGTCCGCCCGCCTCCGCGCGTTCTCACGTGCCGCGGCGACGGCGTCCTCGGAGAAGTCGATGCCGACCACCTGCCCGGTGGGGCCCACGAGCTCCGCCAGGTCCAAGGTGATTGAACCGGGGCCGCACCCCAAGTCCAGAATTCGCATTCCGGGGCGCAGGCGGTCGAGGAAGTAGGCGCAGCTGGTCGCGGCCGTCCGCGTTCCGTGGGAGGCGAGGACCGCTGGCTGGTGGCCGTGGCTGTAGCGGAGAGGCTGGGCGGAATCGGACGGGGTGGTCATGAGGGAACGGTAGGGCGTATGCGTGAGTGGCAAAAAGGCGAGGTCGCATGGTGAGACGAGCTGACGCAACCACTGGCGCCTCAGAGACCCGGGCGTGTCACCTGGCGCTTAAGACGAGCCTCACGAGATGTACTGACCGGCGACGTTGATGGGTCGAGACGCCGTCGTCGCTGTAACAGTTGTGGCGTGAATCGACCCGGGTTTGTGAGAGGCGCGCAAGTGCCGCGTCGGCGGTCGCCGGGAGGTCGTCGATGGCCTTCCACGGTCCGCGGTTGCGGATCAGCTCGGCCTTGTAGAGCGAGTTGAAGGCGTCGGCGAGAGCGTTGTCGTAGGAGTCGCCGGTCGAACCGGCCGAGGCGACCGCGCCGGCCTTGGCGAGTCGCTCGGTGTAGCGGACGGCGACGTACTTGACCCCCTCGTCGCTGTGGTGCGTGAGACAGGAGATGTCGTGACCTGAGTGCTGACGGGTCCAGATGCCCATCTCGAGGGCGCCCAGGGCGAGGTCGGTCCGTAGCGACGTCGAGGCCTGCCAGCCGACCACGCGGCGGGAGAACACGTCGATGACGAACGCTGCGTGGACCCAGCCCGCGAACGTGCGGCAATAGGTGGTGTCCGCGACCCGCAACTGATTTGGTCCGGTCGCCGTGAAGTTCCGCTCGACGAGGTCAGGCCGGGAGTCCGGGCCGCGGCCAGGGATCGTGGTGCGAGTCCCTTTCGCGCGGCTGATCCCGGGCAGCCCCGCCGCGCGCATCAGCGGCTCGACCGTGCAACGCGCCACCCCGACCCCTTCCCGGCGCAGTTGGGCGTGGAGCTTCTTCGCGCCGTAGACTCCGAAATTCTTCGCGTGCACGCGCCGGATATCGACCAGCAGTTCCTCGTCGCGCAGTGCCCGCTTCGAGGGCGGGCGGGACGTGAACGCGTCGTAGGTGCTTGGCGCGATCTGGGTGCCCGCTGCGGTGAGCGTGCGGCAGATCGGCTCGACGCCGAACTCGTGCTTGTGCTGGTCGATGAACGTCACGATCATCTCTGTGGGCGGTCGAGCTCCGCTGCGAAAAAACCGCGGCCGATCGCAGGATCGCGTTCGCCCGGCGAAGCTCACGCACTTCCTTCTCCAGCTCAGCCAGCCGATCGGCGTGGCCGGATCCCGTCGCGCGCCCACGGCCATCCTCGTGGCACTGTCCCGAGGTTCATCGGGGGTACTTCCTCGGTGCTGCCATGAAGCTCGGTGCGCGGGAAGCGAACTTCCAGCCCTCACCCGAACCGTGGCGCGTCATGCTCGACCCGATGGGTCACATCTTCTGCTTGAGCGCTGTTCGCCCGGACTGATGAGAAACTCAACCGGAGGGCCCGAAATCATCGACCTCACACCGCCCGCGGCGATCAGCCCCGGCCGGCACCCCCTAACTCGCCTCTCGCGCGTGGTCTGAGATGCGTGCCATGGCCTCCCGGAACGGATCCGCATCTGCCCCGTCCAGGACTGTCACAGGAGCTTTAAGGTCTCGGCTGATCCACAGGACGTGCCATGCGAGGTCGTCCCAATCGGGTGCGCCCACAAGGAAACGGCAGCCGCGAGCAGTGGGCTCCAGATTGCTCCGGTAGGGGGCCGGTATCCGGGCCGTGGCTTTCTCCACATCGACGCCCATCTCCACGCGGACACGGCACGGGTAGCGGCTGGCAAGATCGCGGCGGAAGTCCAGCGGCGGCGCCTCACGAACCGCGAACTGCCAGGTCGTGGCGCGGAGGTTGGTCACCCGGTCCAGGCGGAACACCCGCCAGTCGTCCCGCACGCGGTCGAAACCCCGCAAATACCAGTGCTCCCCCTGGGTCATGAGTCGCACCGGCTCCACCTCCCGGGAGCTGACCTCCCCGGTGGGCTTGCGGTAGTCGAAACGCACCAACGTGTGGTCACGCTGTGCCGTCGCCAGTTGCTGCAGCAGGTGGAGATCAACGGCAGGTCTGTTGCGCGGGAGAGCTCGAGTAGCCCCGTCAACGGCTGCGACGAGTGAGTGCAGTCGCGGAGGCAGAAGCTGGTCAAGCTTCGTCAGCGCGCGCAGAGCGGCTTCTCCCACGTCATCTGTGCCAGAGAGCGCGCCCATGCGGAGGCAGGCAACCAGGGCGACTGCTTCGTCGTCATCGAGCAGCAGGGGTGGGAGGCGGCGCCCGGTACCCAGGCGGTACCCGCCGTCCAGACCTCGTGCGGCTTCCACCGGGTAGCCCAGCTGTCGCAGCCTGGTCACATCCCTCCGTACGGTGCGCTCCGTCACTTCCAGACGGGTGGCGAGTTCGTGCGCCTTCCAGGTGGTGCGCGCTTCCAACAGCCCGAGCAGGCGAAGTACGCGCTGAGTGGTTTCGGCCATGTCTGCATTCTCGCGGAGGCAGCGGACCGAACCTGTCCGCAGGGCCTGGTGTCATGGTCGTGACAGCGCCCACTGACCCCGAGAGGACATCATCGTGTACCTGCCCCAGATCGACAACGAGCGTGCCACGCTCTGCAACTACCTGGACGTTCAGCTCGATGCCATCCGAGCCAGCTCCTACGGTCTCGACGACGACCAGGCTCGTCGCGCTCCCCTGCGCAGCACCTTGAGCATCAGTGGGATCACCAAGCACGTCGTCTACTGCATGAAGCAGTCGCTCTTCGGAGCCGGACACCACGAGCACGACCAGCCGTTCGAGGCGTTCTTCGCGAGCTTCACGCCGTCGGACGACGAGGACATCGTGACACTGCTGGAGACCTTCGACGAGGTTCGTGGCGAATACATGAGGATGTGCCGTGACGGTGACCTCGACGCGGAGCTGCCAGTGGGCCCCATGCCCTGGGTGGGCATGACTGAAGCACGCCCGGCGAAGTTGCGATACCTCTACGTCCACCATGTGGAGGAGTTCGCCCGGCACGCGGGGCACGCCGACATCATCCGCGAGGAGATCGACGGCGCACAGGCCGCGGAGCTGCTCGCAGCGATCGAGGGACGACCCGCGAATGACTTCGTGACCCCCTGGCAGGCCAAATAGCGCCGTCGTCCTGAACGCACGATCAGCACGGCGGGCAGACGGCGCGGTGTCCCGCCGTCACAAAGGTGGGGCAGGTCGTCGTCAGGCCTGGCCGCGCGAGATCAGGCGGCCGATGGGTGTCTCGTAGTCCGCCTCGTGCCCGCCCACGAAGGTCTTGCGGATCTTCCCGGAGAGCACCGTGCCCTGGTAGGGGGTGATGGGGTTCTCATGGTTCAGTCGCTGGGCGTCCACCACGTGGCCCTCGTGGCGCCGTCCGGGATCTCCTCCGCGAGCAGTGTGACGTAGTGGGGGCGGGTCTCTACGGTGATGTCCAGGCCGTCGTTCTTCGCGGAGCGGATCATGGGGATGGCGTCCGAGGAGGACGGGTGCAGGATGTGCGAGCGCGCCCCGGTCCAGCGGGTGCGTTCGACGTTCTCCTCGAGCGCCTCCGCCATCTCGTCCGCCTCCAGGTGGGAGAACTCGTCCACCCCGGAGTGCAGCAGGAAGCACTTGAAGTCGTACACGCCGTCATCGTGCGGGGGCGCAGGTCCTCCTTGTTGCTGGGGACGGCGCCGCCCCGGAAGCCGATGTCCACGAACGCGTTGTGCGCCGTGAACAGCCGCTCGTACTCCAGGGCGGGCACGTTCACGGTGGCGGGCACGGAGTTCAGTGGCATGCGCCTGCTCCACCGTCGCCCGCACCCGCTCGTTCGCGCGCTCCTCGTCGACCTCCGGGTCTGCGGTCGCCCCGGGCCGGGGGCTCTTGTTCCGGGCGGACTCCGGGGTCTTGTTCTGACGTGAACCGTGCTGCGGGGAGGCATTCGTGGAAGGGGTGCCCTTCCGCTGGCGCGTTCCGGCGCTCGTGGCCGGGCGGTGCGGTGCGTGAGAGGCGTCTCGTCCACGAGTGCCCGTGGAAATGGAAGGCTCCGTCACTGCGAGGCGATGCGGCGACCGACCTCCCGGAGCAGGCGGGGTGCCTCTCGCATCGACGTTTCTGGGTCCGCTGCAAGCGCGCGCAGTTCGTGGACGGCGGCGAACCCCGCCTCGCGAAGTGTCGCGGCATCCAGGGTGGTGCGCCCGCACACGGCCACCACGGGCACGCCGTGGCGCCGCCCCACGTGCAGCACGCCCAGCGGCGTCTTCCCGCCGAGACTCTGCTCGTCCAGGCTGCCCTCGCCGGTGAGCAGCAGGTCCGCGCCGGCCACGGCTGCATCGAGCCCCACAAGGTCGAGCACGACGTCGATCCCCGGCCTGCGCCGCGCCCCCAGCACCGCGAGTCCCGCGTATCCGACGCCGCCCGCGGCCCCCGCGCCGGGGGCATCCGCGGCCTGGCGGGCCGGGTCGCCGAGCGCGTCCCCGAGGCGGTCGCGGAACACGGCCAGGGCGGCGTCGAGGTCCAAGACGTCTTGTTCGGAGGCGCCCTTCTGCGGGCCGAAGACCGTGGCGGCACCGTGCGGGCCGAGCAGAGGGTTGTCGACGTCCGCGGCAAGCACGAACTCGACGTCCCGGATGCGTGGGTGCAGCTGTGCGGCATCCACGTGATGCAACTCGGCGAGCGCCGCGCCGCCAGTGGGCAGGTCGCGGCCGTTCACGTCCAGCAGGCGCAGCCCCAGCGCGGCGAGCATCCCCGCGCCGCCGTCAGTGGTCGCGCTGCCACCCACGCCGAGCAGCACGCGGGTGCAGCCGGCATCGAGCGCGGCGGCCACGAGCTCGCCCGTGCCGCGGCTCGTGGCGGTGCGGGGTGCGAGCACGGGGCGGCCGCCCTGGATGGGGAGGACAGCGAGGCCCGAAGCCAACGACATCTCCACCACGGCCTCGTCTCCGCGTCGACCCCACGCGGCGGGGACGGGACCTCCCGCGGGTCCGGTGACGGTGAGGTCGTGGCGCTCGAAGCCCGCGTCCAGGGCGGCGTCGAGCGTCCCCTCTCCGCCGTCGGCGACCGGGAGGACCTCCACGACGGCGTCCGGGCGCACCTCGGCGATGCCCGCCGCAAGCTCGGCCGCCGCCTCGTGGGCGGTCACCGACCCCTTGAACTTGTCCGGTGCCACGACGACGCGCACGGTGTCCTCCTTCTGGGGATGTCCGGTTCCGGGACCATTCCAGCACAACGCCGCCCACGCGGTACCCGCTCGCTCGGCACCTGTTCACGTGGCACCCGCCCGGCGTGCCCGCCCGCTCGGGGCCCGGCCACGCGGTGCTCACCCGCGCGGCCTCTGTGGGTGGGGTCGGCTTGCGGGCTCACGCGCGCCGGTCGCGGGGGAGCCACGCGAAGGGGTCGTCCTGGGAGGGGACGTACTCCAGCGCCACCGGTCCGTGGTAGCCGCGCTCGTGGGCCCGGGCCACCCACCGGAGCAGCGGCAGATCGCCCGTGCCCGGCTCGTGGCGGCCGGGCGCATCCGCGAGCTGGATGTGCCCGAACTCCGCGGCGTGCCGTTCGATCAGGGCCTCGACGTCCTCCCCGTTGACCGCCAGGTGGTAGAAGTCCGCGAGCAGCTTCACGTTCGGGCAGTTCACGCGGTCGAGCACGGCCATGACGTCCGCTGCGGTGCGCAGAGGATACGTCGAGGCGCCGGAGAGCGGTTCCACCAGGACCGTCCCGCCGAAGACCGCGACCGCGTCTGCTGCGTACCGGAGGTTCTCGACGGCGGCGTCGTCCTGCTCGGCCACGGGCACGTCCGGCAGGTGGTTGCCGTGGAGGGCGTTGAAGGCCCGGCAGCCCGTGGCCCGGGCCACGCGCACCAGGGAGTCCACGCCTCGCCGGAACTCATCCGTGCGCGTGGGGTGGGAGAGGACTCCCCGCTCACCGGCGGGCATGTCCCCGGCAAAGAAGTTCAGGCCCGTGAGCTGGATGTTCGCGTCCTCCAGCGACCGGGCGAAGTCCTCGATCTCCCTCTCGGACGGGGTGGTGGCGGGGAACGGCCACCAGAACTCGACCGCGGAGAAGCCTGCGCGCGCCACGGCGGCGGGGCGCTCCAGCACGGGCAGGTCGGTCAGCATGATCGAGGCGTTCACGGTGTACCGCACGGTGGGCCCTCCCCGGGGCGGTGGCGCGGCCGCCCCGTTTTCTTACGCCTTGATTCCATGGAGTGAAATTGGAGTTCTGATGAATGAAAAAGTTATCGACCGGGTGTGATGCGCGTCAACCCGTGGTGTGAGATTTGGGAGCTGAACGGTGCGACGTCGTCTCACGGTTTTCTCCAGGACTTCGCCCGCACCACGGAGCAGGCGGGCGGTCGTCCCGAGCCCGGGCGCCTGCACACACCGCCCGGCGTCGCCCACGAGCCGCGCTCGGACACGAGAGACAGGCTCTACACCGTGGACCTCGCTCCCACCAGCCGTTACGGGCGCACGTGGAGCGCGTACAGCATCTTCACCATGAGGGCCAACGACGTGCACTCCCTGGGCAATTACGGCTTCTCCATCGGCCTCTTCGCCCTCGGACTCGGTGCGTGGCAGGTGCTCACGGTCCTGGGTGTGGGCGCGCTGCAGGTGCTCGCGTCCCTAGCGCTGCTGATCCTGCCGTGGAACCTCTACACCTCGCCCGTGGTGATCGTGTGCTTCCTGGGTGGGCTGGGCGCCGCTGCTCTGGTCGCTCTTCGGGATCATCATGGTGGACTACTGGCTGATCCGCCGCTCCAGCGTGAACGTGCCCCAGCTCTCCATGGACACCCACGACGGCGAGTACGTCTACCGCGGCGGCGTGACCCCCGGGCAACCGGGGCGTTCGTCCCCACGATACTGGCCTCTCTGGCGGTCGCCCTGCTGCCCGTCTTCCAGGCCGTCGGCGAGTTCTCGTAGTTCATTGGGGCCGACCTGGGCGCCCTGTGCTACCTGGTCACCGCCAAGCGCGAGCTCGAGTGCACCGACCAGCACGGTGAGGCCATCGTGGCCGCCACTTCGCACCGACCCTGCGTCTCGCACGAGATCGCGGCCGACGACGCCGCCGCGGGCTCCCTCCCACCTGCCCCGCAGGGTGGAGCACGGCGTCGTCGTGCCACCCGATCCCCGACCACCCGAAGGACCCACCAGGCGCATCCTGACCGACAACATGAACACCACACCCTCCATGACCGAGTCCATTGCGGAGGCCCCGCGCGCCGTGGCCGAGCCCGGCGTGGAGATCGTGGGGCTCACGCCCACATTCGGCGCCGTCGTGCGAAGGGAACGTGGAGTCCTACCTCGCCGCGGTGGGGGTGATGGACGCGGTGCTGACCTACGACCCGCCCTTCACCCCTGTGATCCAGGCCAGGTTCGGCGAGCACCGGCGGGAAGGTCTGCAGGAGCTCCTCGACCAGCCCGTCGTGGACATCCCCAGGTGGCCGCTTCCATCGCCATCTTCATGAGGCGCAGCTACACCGGGAGTGAGCACCCTGGGCCGCACCGTGCCGCTCATCGAGGACCGGTTGCGGCTGGCCGGGTTGATGGAGCGCTGCGCGTCCGTGCGGGCGCCGAACACCTCCGTGCTGGACCTGGAGCGGGATGAGAACGCGGCGGTCGAGACGATCGTCGCTGAAGCGCAGCGGGCCATCGAACAGGGCCGCAGCCGAGGTGGTTGTCCTCGGCTGCGGCGGGATGGCCACCCTTGAGCACGCCGTGCTCGAGTGGTGCGGCGTGCACGTGATGGACGGCGTGGCTGCTGCGGTCACCGTGGCGCAGTCGCTGGTGTGGCTGGGGCTGAGGACCTCCAAGGTCCGCACGTACGCGACCCCTCTGCCGAAGGACCTGAAGGGTTTCCCATTCGAGCGGTGAGGCCGGCTCGCGTCCTGCGCTTCCGACTACTTCCGGGGGAAGCCCCCGGCCCGGAGGGCCGCGGCGATCAAGGCCGGTTGACCGAACAGCCGGGCCAGCCGCTTGGCATCAGTGTCCAGATTGAATGCGTCGTGCCGCTCGGCGTACTGGCTGATGTTGCCGGGGAAGATCGCGGCGTAGAACGCGGCCAGACCGGCGCCCACGGCTGCGCGCTGCCTGGGCAGCGCCAACAGTGCGGCACCAAAGGCGATCTCCACCACACCGGAGGCCAGAACCACGGTGTCCTTGTCCATGGGGAACCAGTCCGGAACCTGTGCCTGGAAGTCCTCCCGGGCAAAGGTCAAGTGGGATATGCCCGCGGTGGACATGAATGCTCCCAGGGCCAGGCGCGCCGCCGTCTCCGTCGCAGTGGGCTTGGGAGACGGTGCGGTCAGGGACTGCAGAGCCTTGGTAATGCGAGCCATAGTGCAAACCTCTCTCGTGGTGGGCGCCGGGCGGGTGTCAGCTGGCCACGCGGACGAGGTGGTGGTTGGCGAACTCGCCGAAGCCCCACCGGCCCAACTCACGGCCGTACCCCGAGCGGCGCACACCACCGAAAGGCAGACCCGGCAGGGTGGTGCCGTGCTCGTTGACGTAGGCCATGCCCACCTCGAGACGGCGCGCCACCTCCTCGGCCTTCGCGGTGTCCCGGCCCCACACGGAGCCGGAGAGACCGAAGTCGGAGTCGTTGGCAATCTCCACCGCCTCGTCCACCGAGTCGTAGGAGTAGATCACTGCCACCGGACCGAAGATCTCCTCCTTGAACGCATCCATCTCCCGGGTCACGCCGGTCAGTACCGCCGGGGACATCCACGCCCCGTCCTTATCCAGAGCCCTACCACCGGTGTGCAGGGTTGCACCCTGCTCCACCGCACGCTCGACCTGGGACACGGCGTCGTCACGGCCCTGCACGGAGGACAGGGGGCCGATCTCGGTGTCCTCCGCCAGCGGGTCCCCCACCGGCATGCCCTCGACGGTCTCGACGACCGTCTGCACGAACTCGTCGAACATGCCGGCGGGCACCAGGATGCGCTTGGGCGAGTTGCAGGCCTGGCCTGCGTTGCTCATCCGCGCCGTTGCCACGGTCGTAGCGGTCTCCTTCACGTCCACATCGTCGAGCACGATCAGCGGGTCGGACCCGCCGAGCTCCAGAACGCTCTTCTTCAGGTTCTGCGCGGCCGTGCTGGCCACCGCGGCACCGGCGCCCTCGCTGCCGGTCAGGGACACGCCCCGCACCCGCCGGTCCTCGATGATCGTGGTCACCTGGTCGGTGCTCACGAACAGGTTGATGTAGGCGTCCTCCGGGATACCCGCGGCGTGCAGGATTTCCTCGATCAGCTCACCCGTCCGGGCGCAGATGGAGGCATGCTTGAGCAGAACGGTGTTGCCCAACATGAGGTTCGGGGCCGCGAAACGCGCCACCTGGTACTGCGGGAAGTTCCACGGCATGACACCCATGAGCACACCGATGGGCTCGGTGACGACCACGGACTTGGCGTCGTCACCCACGTCCAGGGTCTCCTCCTCCAGCAGGCTCTCGCCGTGGTCGGCGTACCACTGGTAGATCGATGCCGAGAGTGCGACCTCTCCCTGCGCCTGCGCGAAGGGCTTGCCCATCTCGGTGCTGATCACGCGCGCGAGCTCGTCCCCGCGGTCCTGGAACGCCTGGGCGACACCGGCCAGCGCTTTGGCGCGGTCAGCGGCCGGGGTTTTGCGCCAGGAAGCGAACGCGGTGTCGGCGCGCTCGATCGCGCGGGTGACATCAGCATCGGTGGCCGAGGTGAACTCCTGCTCCACAATGCCGGTGGCGGGATTCTCCGTACGGAAAGCCATGATGACTCCTCACTCATCTCGATGAAACTCATCAATAACAGCGGGGAGGTTCCCGCAGATATTCCCGGCTCCTCGAAACGCCCCGCACGGGGGGCATTCGAGGATGGGCTGGGCGAGCAACGGCCGGGTCCATGTTGTTCTGTCTGCGGATATGGTCCCCTGTGAAAGGAGTGACGTGACAAGGCCACGGCGGGGGTCTAGAGTCACGGCCCATGACTACCAATGTTGCTGCCTACCAGGCCGTCGCCTCCGACGCCCCGCTGGAGAAGGGCACCATCGAGCGCCGGGACCTGCGCCCGGACGATATCCGCATCGAAATCGAGTTCGCCGGCATCTGCCACTCCGACATCCACACCGTGCGCGAGGAGTGGGGACCGATCGAGTTCCCCATGGTCCCGGGACACGAGATCATCGGCCGCGTCACCGAGGTCGGTTCCGAGGTCACGAAGTTCTCGGTCGGCGAGCGCGCGGGCGTCGGCTGCCTGGTCGACTCCTGCCGCGAGTGCGAGTGGTGCCTGAAGGGCGAGGAGAACAACTGTCCGAAGGCCGTGGGCACCTACAACGGCAAGGACCGCTTCGACGGGCGCCCCACCGACGGCGGGTACTCGACCGAAATCCTCGTCTCCGAGGCCTTCGCGCTGCACATCCCCGAGAACCTGGACCCGGCCGCGACCACGCCGTTGCTGTGCGCGGGCATCACCACGTACTCCCCGCTACGGACATGGGGCGTCACCGAGGGCTCCAAGGTGGCCGTGGTGGGCATGGGCGGTCTGGGCCACGTGGCCGTGAAGCTCGCCGCCGCCATGGGCGCGGAGGTCACCGTGATCAGCCAGACCCGCTCCAAGGAGGAGGACGGCCGCCGCTTCGGCGCCACCGACTGGATCGCCCGCAAGGAGGATCCCGAGGCCCTCAAGAACCACAAGGGCGAGTTCGACGTCATCATCAACACCGTCTCCGCCCACGTGGACGTGCAGGAGTTCATGGCCACCCTGCGCCCGCACGGTGCCATGGTCCTGCTGGGGCTGCCCACCGAGGCCCTGGAGGTCAGCGCGGGCTCGCTCATCGGCGGCCGCAAGTCCCTCACGGGCTCCAACATCGGCGGCATCCGCGAGACCCAGGAGATGCTGGACTTCTGCGCCGAGCACGGTGTCACCGCGGAGATCGAGCTGATCAGCGCCGAGGACATCAACGAGGCCTACGACCGCGTGGTGGACTCGGACGTCCGCTACCGCTTCGTGATCGACGCGAAGACCATCTGAACACCCGCGCAGC
The DNA here is from genome assembly GCF_040981035.1 of Kocuria sp. CPCC 205297. Taxonomy (NCBI): domain Bacteria; kingdom Bacillati; phylum Actinomycetota; class Actinomycetes; order Micrococcales; family Micrococcaceae; genus Kocuria; species Kocuria sp. CPCC 205297. The sequence continues at coordinate 146,694 of NZ_JAVKPY010000010.1, forward strand.
ACGCACAACGCCCCGGACCACTACGGTCCGGGGCGTTGTGCGTGCACGGGCCGTGTCCCGCCCTCGTGTAGATTGTGGAGCCGCTCCCGTCCGCTGAAAGCACTCCTGAACACGGGCCTGACACGTTGACAGGGAAAGCACCACGACGCAGTCCGCCGGCACCGGATCGACCTCGACCACCCGGGGCAAACGTCAGATGCGGTTCCTGACGGTGGGTGGCATCTGCTACCTCACCACCATCGGCATCAACGTCCTCCTCAAGTGGGCGGTGCTGGAGGAGAAGCCCACCACCGCGCTGCTCATCGCCACCACGATCGCCAGCGTGGTCTCCTGCTCGCCGAACAAACGGTGGACCTTCAGCTCACGGGGGAGCAGGCACCCGGAAGTGGAGGCGTTCGTGTCCTCGACCGGTTCGGTGCGCAGCTTCTTGTGGACGCGGGCCACGAGATCGGGTGCCGCCGCGCCGTCGACCCCGGCGAGCTCAGCCAGGGCCGCGAGACCACCCGCTTCCCCGGTCGCCGACGACGCCGCGGCACCCCAGTCGCCGGGCGTCCGCTCCGTGACGAGATCCGCCAGGACGTAGCACGTGTGCACGGGCTGGCGGGTCCCGGAGTCCCCGGGGAGGAACCGTGGGAGGTCAGCGTCCGTGCCCGCGAGCAGCAGGTCCGCGCGGTGACCGAAGCCCGCCGGTAGAGAGGGTGCGGCCCCCGCCGCGCGGGGCGGTCGTGGCGGGGGCCGGGGTGGCGTCCAGGTGCGCCGGTGTTACTTGCTGCCTTCCATGAGGTCGTAGGCGGACAGCGTGAGGAACGCCGGGTAGTCCTCCCTGAGCACCATGTCCGAGATAAGCCGCCCGGCGGGCACGAACCACTTCTCGTAGTTCTCCTGGTCGATCTCACCGCGCAGCACCTCGAGCTGAGTGTCCAGTGCGTCGGAGACGAGCTCGCGCGTGGCGGTGTTGTCGGTGTCCGTGTAGACCACGCCGTTCTTGATCTGCTGCCAGATCTGCGAGCGGGAGATCTCCGCGGTGGCGGCGTCCTCCATCAGGTTGTGGATGGCCACCGCGCCGCTGCCGGACAGCCACACCGCCACGTAGCGGATGGCCACGTACAGGTTGGCGTTGAGTTCCTTTTCGGTGCGCTGGTCCCCCGCGGAGGGCACGTCCAGCAGCATCTCGGCGGTCACGTCCACGTCGGGGCGCTGGTGGTCCACCTGGTTGGGCTTCTCGCCGAGCACGCCGTCGAAGACCTCCTGGCACACGGGCACGAGGTCCGGGTGGGCCACCCACGAGCCGTCGAAGCCGTCATTGGCCTCGCGGGTCTTGTCGTTGCGGACCTTCTCGAAGGCGGCCCGGTTGACCTCCTCATCCTTGCGGGACGGGATGAACGCGGCCATGCCACCCATCGCGAACGCGCCGCGCTTGTGGCACGTCTGCACCAGCAGGTCCGTGTACGCGCGCATCAGGGGAGCGGTCATGGTCACGGCGGAGCGGTCCGCCAGGATGAACTTCTCCCCGGCGTCGCGGAAGTACTTGATGATGGAGAACAGGTAGTCCCAGCGTCCGGCGTTGAGCCCGGAGGCGTGGTCCCGCAGCTCGTAGAGGATCTCGTCCATCTGGAACGCGGCGGGGATGGTCTCGATCAGCACGGTCGCGCGAACGGTGCCGTGCTCGATGCCCAGGTAGTCCTCCGCGAACGTGAACACGTCGTTCCACAGTCGCGCCTCTAGGTAGGACTCCATCTTGGGCAAGTAGTAGTACGGCCCCTGGCCGTTCTCGATCAGCTGCTTCGCCGTGTGGAAGAAGTGCAGCCCGAAGTCCGTGAGGGAACCGGAACCGGTCTTCCCGTTGACCGTGATGTTGTACTCGGGCAGGTGCCAGCCGCGCGGGCGCATGACCACCACGGCCAGGGGCACGTCCTCGCGGAGCTTGTACTCCTTGCCCTCCGGGGAGGTGAAGCCCAGGGTGCCGCGGGCGGCGTCGCGCAGGTTGGCGATCGCGTCCACCTGGTTGGCCCAGCTGGGGGAGGCGGCGTCCTCGAGGTCCGCCAGCCACACCTTGGCGCCGGAGTTCAGGGCATTGATGGCCATCTTCGCGGGCGACGCCGGTCCGGTCATCTCCACGCGCCGGTCCTGCAGGGCCGCGGGGGCCGGGGCGACCTTCCAGTCGCCTTCCCGAACCTCGCGCGTCTCGGGGAGGAAGTCCATGGTGCCGCTCTCGGCGGCCTTCGCGCGGGCGGTCTCGCGCTTGCCGAGCAGCTCCTCACGACGGTCCGCGAACTTCTCGTGCAGCGCCTCCACGAATGCGAGGGCGTCGGATGAGAGGATCTCGTTCGCGGCGGGGATGTTGTCGGGTGTGTTGTGGGTGATGCTCATGGGTTGCCTCCTGGATTTTCGGTGTAGTTTGTACTGCTCATTGCGGGTGCGGCAGGCCCTGCACTCGGTACGACGCCGCCGCACCCGGTCGTTCCCGTCAGCCGGCCTGGGGGGCCTCCGCCACGGACTTCACGGCCTCGGCCACGGCCGGGGCGACGTTCTTGGTCGAACACGCTGGGGACGATGAAGCTCGCGTTGCGCTCGTCCTCGTGCACGCAGTCGGCGATGGCCCTCGCGGCGGCCGCGAGCACCTCTGAGGTGATCTCGCAAGCGCCCGCGTCCAGCAGCCCGGGGAAGGCCAGCACGCTGTTGATCTGGTTCGGGAAGTCCGGCCGACCGGTAGCCACGACGGTCGCGGGCTCGGCACCTTCCACGGGGGTGGACCTCGGGATCCGGATTGGCCATGGCGAAGACGATGTCGTCGTCGGTCATGGTCGCGATGTCGTTGCCGTCCAGGACATTGGGGGCGGAGACGCCGATGAACACGTCCGCACCAGCCACGGCCTCCTCGAGGGAGCCCGAGAAGTTGTCCTTGTTCGGGTTCTCGGCGATCCACCGCCGGTGGGAATCGGTGTAGCTCTCACTCGAGTGGATCGCGCCGTTACGTGAACACGCGATCATGTTGGCCACGCCGTCGGTGGGTAGCAGCCGGATGATCGCGTGACCCGCGGCACCCACGCCGGAGACGACCACCTTGACGTCCTTCAACGCCTTGAACAGGGCGGCCTTGCCCTCCATGACAGGCAGGGCCGCGGCTGGTCCGATGTCACCGAGGCCCAGTACCGCGGTGTCGTCCGTGACCACGGCCACGGTGTTGCGCTTGACGGTCAGCCGCCGGACGTCTTTGGGGCTCTCTCGGACGGGTATGCACACGCGGGGCACGCCCGTTGTGTAGGCGCGGGAGAGGTCGTCACGGTTGCGCAGGGACACGCGCGGGGCGACCTCGATCTTGCCGCCCAGGTGGATCAGGAAGGTGCGGTCGGAGATCTTGTGGACCTTGACGCCGTCCAGGGCGTTGAGCGCGTCGAGCACCTCGTCCCGGTGCTCGGCGTTGGACACGTTGCAGCTGATGTCCACGACGACGCTGTTGGGGAAGGACTCCACGAGGTCCAGAGCGGTCACCTGGGCGCCGGCGGCGGCCGCCGCCGTGGTGATCTCACTCGTGGAGTTGAAGGTCGCGGGCGCTTCCATGCGCAGGACCATGGAGTAGCCGGGGTTGGGAGCCGCCATGTGACGGGTTTCCTTCCGAGTCGAGCGGAACCGCGGTGGCCCGCTACCTATCCGTATTATGGAAAATAAATTTCATTAATTGAATCCTAGGCGTAGAGTACGAGGCATGACAAGGTCTTCGTGAGACGTGTTTCACATTGCGGTCACCGTACGCGACCCCACGCGGGGCGGTGATCGCTCCGGCAGCAGAGGGAGAACGGCCATGGCCGAAGGCAAGAGTGCGGGCGGCGTGCAATCGGTGGAGCGGGTCTTCGACCTTCTCAACATCATCACCGCGTCCGGAGGGGAGTCCTCCCTCAGCGAGCTCGCATCCCGGGCGGATCTTCCGCTGCCCACTATCCACCGGTTGCTACGCACCCTGATCCCGCTGGGCTACGTGCGTCAGCTGCCCAACCGCAGTTACGCGCTGGGCCCCGGACTGATCCGCCTCGGCTATGCGGCGGGCCTGCAACTGGGCACCTACGCGCAACCAGTCCTGCAGGGGCTCGTGAACGAACTGGGGGAATCCGCCAACATGGCGGTGCTGGACGGTCACATGGTGGTCTACGTGGGTCAGGCGCAGTCCTCCCGCTCCATGCGCATGTTCACCGAGGTGGGCCGGCGCGCCCACGTGCACGACACCGGTGTGGGCAAGGCGATCCTGGCGACCCTGCCCGAACAGCAGGTCGTGTCCATCGTGGCGTCCATGGGCATGCCCACCCCCACCGAGAAGAGCCTCGGGACTGTGGGCGAGCTTCTCGACGACCTTGAAAAGATCCGAGAACGCGGCTACGCCGTGGACGACGAGGAACAGGAGATCGGCGTGCGCTGCTTCGCCATGGCACTGCCGGATGCGCCCACACCCACTGCGATCTCTGTGTCCGGGCCCACGTCCCGCGTGGACTGGGACTTCGGCGACCGCGCCGTGCCCCTGTTGCGCGAGGCCGCCGAGCGGCTGTGCGGACAGCTGGCCCAGCCCGGTTGAGCGCCTTCGTCCGAGTCTCGACGCCGCGTCGGTCCCGGTACCGTTTGGTCCACGGGTTTCAGAACCGCCTGGCGGCAGCCCTCAATGCCCGCGCCAAGCGGTCGCTGTCCTGCGGTGTGTTGTACAGGGCGGGGGTCACACGAATGACCTCGCCGTTCGTCACACCGCCGCGACGCACCGTGAATATCCCCCACGCCTTGGTGAGGTAGTCGGTGATGGCTACGCTGCGTTCCCGGGTCGTGTTCCCGTCGATCCGGAAGGACGTCAGTGCGCCGTACATGCGCCGATCCTCCGGAGTCATGATGGTCAGATTGGACACGTCCAAGACCTGGTGCACCCAGCGATCACGCAGGTACTGCAGGCGCGCGAACTTGTTGGCGGCTCCCACGGCTCGGTGGAAGTCCAGAGCCGCCGGGACCGCCAGGTAGTTGGCCGAATTGGCGGTTCCCGTGTGAATCCGTGATCGCACGTCATCGGCGTCGTGGTCCTCGTCCGCAAAATGACGATCGATATCGGGAAGGCGATCCTTCTTGATGTAGAGAAAGCCGCAGCCCAGCGGTGCGCCGATCCACTTGTGCAGATTGAACCCCACGAAGGGGCTCTCGAGATCCCTGACGCTGAAATCCACATGGCCCCACGAGTGCGCGGCATCCACGATCGTGTCGACCCCGTGCTGCGCGGCCATCCGGCTGATCTCCGCGATCGGCAGCTTGAGGCCCGTGCGGTGGGAGATATGGGTCAGCAGGAGCAATGTGATCCGCGGATTGCCCCGGAGCAGCTTGGTGTAATGATCGATCACGTTCTGGTACGTCGCGGGTTCCGGGATCGCGGTGGCGATCACGTCCACCCCGCGGCGGTCCTTGAGCCACTTCATGGCGTACTGCATGGAGTCGTAGTCGAGATCGGCGTAGGCCACGGCGTCACCGGGCTTGAGCTTGTTGTAGCCGCCGATCAGGGCCTGTAGCGCCTCCGTAGCGCCGCGCGTGATGGCGATCTCCTCCACGGAGCACCCGACAGCTTCCGCCAGTCGAGCCCGCACATCTGTGATGCGCTCCTCGTACGCGTTGCGGAGGAACCAAGAGTTCTGTTCCTGGATGGTCCGGTTGGCGTGGGCATAGGTATCTCGTACGTTCTGAGGGTTCGCTCCGAAGTACCCGTTCTCGAAGTTGGTGACGGGCATGTCCATGCGGAAATGCCGTGCGACGGTGCGCCAGTACTTCTCGTCACGGGCCAGGCGGCCTGCGGGGGTCCGCGATGCAGTGGGCAGTCCGGAGGGGTCTCGACCATGGCGCCCACCCTGGTGGGCGTGGGCGGGGGAGGTGACGAGGCCGCCCGCCGCCAGCGCGCCCAGGCTTGCTGTTCCCGCGACCAGATTTCGGCGATTGAGTTCCATAATGTGCAGGCCCCCGGAAGTGTGCTGATGCGCACCACAGCCTGGATGCCGGACATCGCCACTAGTCAAACCGTAAATTTTCAATTTACGATCCGCAGATGAAATTCGGGTGCGCATCACGGTGCCACGCGGGCGGGGCCCTAGCCAGCGGACTGCGTCGTCGAACCAATCGACTCACCTGGGCAGTCATACGGGGTGCTTCTCGCCGGCCCATCACGGCCCGGGCACGGTGAACGCGCGGCGGTACGTCACTGTGCCGCGCGGTGTGGGGGCGTCGTGGTGGTGGGTTGGTGGGTTAGGCGTCGCCTCCGGTGTTACCGCTGGTGCCGGCGGCGGGGTTGGTGAG
>NZ_JAVKPY010000011.1:0-143617 GCF_040981035.1 Kocuria sp. CPCC 205297
ACCAAAAACAAAAAAACTTTGGTATCAACAAACTAGACACACTATTGAGTTGACAAACAACAAACCACACCACACGGCCCCTCACCAGGGCCACAACGGTCGGTTGCGATCTGCAAGCTTAGCTGCGGGTGACCCAGGCTGCAACTCGAAATGAACTCTCGATTGCTTCCTGCTGTCACCGCTCTTCAGCGGCTTGCGGGGAACCATCCTAGCACACCTTCTCGCCGTTGTGCGCGGCTCGTCAGTGGTGGGATCGACTCCGTTTCGTTGCCCCGTTCGGCCTTCGCGGCCGCTGCCGTGGCAACTCGGAAGACATTACACGCCCCCGCGGGAGACGGCAAACCGGAGACGGAGAACCCGCGGGAGCACGTGCTCCCGCGGGTTCTGCATTCAATGATGCGTGACCTGATCAGTCCCGGTCGCGCGCCGTCGGGCTGGTGCTCGCACCCTTGGCCGGCTTCAGGAACAACACCGCGAGCGGCGGGACGGTGACCTCGGCGGACGCCGGCTTCCCGTTGTATGCACCCTCGGCCGCGGTGACCCGGCCCAGGTTGCCCACGCCGGAACCACCGAAGATGTCAGAGTCCGTGTTGAGCACCTCGTCCCACTCACCCGCCCACGGCAGACCCAACCGGAAGCGCTCGTGGGTGTTGCCCGCGAAGTTGGCCACGCACACGAGCGGGTTGCCCTGGTCGTCCCATCGGGTGAAGGACAGCGTGTTGCGCTTGGCGTCGTTGGCGTCGATCCACTCGAAACCGGACGGGTCATTGTCCCGTGCGTACAGGGCCGGGGTCTCGCGGTAGATCTCATTGAGGCTCTTCACCAGCTCCTGCACGCCGTGGTGCGGTGGGGTCTCGGAGAGCCACCAGTCCAGGCCGTGCTCCTGGGACCACTCGGACTCCTGGGCGTACTCGGTGCCCATGAAGATCAGCTGCTTACCCGGGTGGGCCCACATGTATGCGAGGTACGCGCGCACGTTGGCGAGCTGCTGCCACCGGTCACCCGGCATCTTGCGCAGCAGGGAGCCCTTGCCGTACACGACCTCGTCGTGGGAGATGGGAAGGATGAAGTTCTCCGAGTAGGCATAGACCATGGAGAACGTGGCCTTGTTGTGGTGGTAGTGCCGGTTGACGGGATCCTCGGCCATGTACTCGAGACTGTCGTGCATCCACCCCATGTTCCACTTGATCCCGAAGCCGAGACCGCCGGCGCTCGTGGGTTTGGTGACCCCTGGGAAGGACGTGGACTCCTCCGCAACCATGACGATCCCGGGATTGCGTCGGTACGCGGTGGCGTTGGCCTCCTGCAGGAACGCGATGGCCTCGAGGTTCTCGCGTCCGCCGTACTGGTTGGGCTCCCACTCGCCGTCGTTGCGCGAGTAGTCCAGGTAGAGCATGGAGGCCACGGCGTCCACGCGCAGCCCGTCCACGTGGAACTCCTCGAGCCAGTAGTTCGCGTTGGCCACGAGGAAGTTGCGCACCTCCCGGCGGCCGTAATCGAAGATTAGCGTGCCCCAGTCCTTGTGCTCGCCGCGGCGGGGGTCCGGGTGCTCGTAGAGCGGTTGCCCGTCGAACTTGGCGAGCGCCCACTCGTCCTTGGGGAAGTGGCCGGGGACCCAGTCCACGAGCACACCGATGCCGGCCTGGTGCAGCTGGTCCACGAGGTAGCGGAACTCGTCCGGGGAACCGAAGCGCGACGACGGCGCGTAGTAGCCGGTGACCTGGTAACCCCACGAACCACCGAAGGGGTGCTCCGCGACGGGCATGAACTCCACGTGGGTGAAGCCCTGCCACGTGAGGTACTGCACGAGTTCGCGGGCGAGATCCACGTAGCCGAGACCCATGCGCCACGAGCCGATGTGCATCTCGTACACGCTCATGGGTGCGTTGTGGGGATCCTTGGCCGCGCGGGCCTGCATCCACGCGTCGTCCTGGAACTCGTAGGAGGACTCGAACACGCGCGACGCGGTGGACGGCGGGATCTCGGTGCCGAAGGCCATGGGGTCCGCCTTGTCCCGCCACGAGCCGTCCGCCGCCCGGATCCGGAACTTGTAGGTGTCTCCGGAGCCCATGCCGGGCACGAACACTTCCCACACACCGCTGGAACCCAGCGAGCGCATGGCATGCTCGGAACCGTCCCACCCGTTGAAGTCACCAATCACGCGCACGGCCCGGGCATTGGGGGCCCACACCGCGAAGCTCACTCCGGAGACGTCCCCCATGGAGGACGGGTAGTGGTGCACGTGGGCACCGAGCACGGTCCACAGGGTCTCGTGCCGGCCCTCGCCGATCAGGTGCAGGTCCAGCTCGCCCAGGGTGGGCGCGAAGCGGTAGGGGTCGTCGACCTCGGCGGGCTCCTTGCCCGCATAGGTCACTAGGACGCGGTAGTCGGGGATCTTGCCCTCGTCGTGGGCGGGGACCACGCCGGTGAAGATCCCACCCCACTCGTGCTCGAGGGGGAACGTCCCGTTGAGCGTGCGCACCGAGACGTGCGTCGCGAAGCGTCGCAGGGTCCGGATGGTCACCGAACCGTCCGGGTTGAAGTGCGCCCCGAGCACCGCGTGGGGATCGTGGTAGCGCCCCTCGGCCACCGCTGCGAGCACGTCCGCGCTCACGGGCACGGGCCCGCCCGCGGGGTGCTCCCGTTCCGACGCCGCTGCGACGCTCTGCTGGGAAGTCCCGGCCCGAGTTGACGCGTGGTTCCCGCCCGCGGTCTCCGCCGGAGCCGTCACGTCATTACCGTCGGTGGTCCGAGCCGACGCGTCGTTCGTCCCGGTCGCCTCCGACGCAGCGCCCCGCGCGTTGCGCGGTTCCGCCGACGACGCCCGGCCGTCGGCGTGCTGCGCGGACTCGGATGCCGGGGTCGGCGTGGATTCGGGGCCCGTAGGAGTCGACGACGCCGCGGGGCTGGTGTTCTCGGGGTGTTCAGGGGTCACGAAATCCTCGGTTCTGGATGCAGGTGTGTGGCTCTCGTGTGTTTCACGCCTCACGTTACGGGAGCGCGCACGTTCAAGCGAACGCACCACGGCACCGGCCGGGACCGCGACCCAGCCCGGGCGGTTGCGCTGCTCGTAGACCACTTCGTACAGGCCCTTGTCAAGCCACAGGGCGCGGAAGAGCACCGAATCCCGGTCCACGCCAGAACCGCTCGTGTGGGCGTACCCCTCGAGGAACGCGTCCGAGACCGCGTCGGTCCAGGCGCTCATGTCCTCGTCCCGCTCGCGCGCGGCCATGGCGCCCGCATAGTCGAACGAGCGCAGCATGCCGACGACGTCGCGCAGGGCCACGTCCGGGCGGACACGCTCCTTAATGGGTCGTAGGGGCTCACCCTCGAAGTCCAGGATCCGGAACCCCTGGGCGTCGTTGTGCAGCACCTGGCCCAGGTGGTAATCACCATGGATCCGTTGCAGGGCGGGGATCTCCCGGATCCGGGACAGCTGCTCGAGCAGGTCCTCGACCTCGGCCCGGTAGGAATCGAAGTAGTCCCCGCAGGACTCCCACGCCCAGCGGATCCGCGAGGCGAGGTCGTCCAGGAACCGGCGCCGAGCATCGTCGTCCGCGGTGACGGGTTCGAAGGCGCCGAGGAGGTCGGCGTGGACGCGCGCGGTCGTGGCACCCAGCTCGGCCGCGAGCTCGGAGAAGTCCCGGGCATGGTTCGCCGCGTCCAGGGCCATGGCCCACGCGTCCCGCGAATCGGCGAGGAACTGGGCGGCTACCGCGAGCTGACCGGACGTGATGACCAGGCCCTGGCGCCACTGGGCGTCGAGCCATCCAGCCGTGGCCGGGACCGCGGTGGAACCGTGCGACGTGAGTTTGACGCCCACCTCCACGTCCGGGTTGCGCCCCTCCCCCACCACGCGGAAGAACTTCACGATCACCGCGTCGCCGCCCAGCGCGGAATCCGACTCCTCCGCGTCCTGCGGGGCGAGGATCACGGACGTGTTGGACTGCTCTGAGGAGATCACCCGCACCTGATCCGCGGAGCCAATCCGATAATCCGTGTTCATGGCCCCGGTGTAGCGGCCGTGCAGGCCCATCCCGTGGCGCAGCACCCCGCCCTCGGTCAGCTGCGCATCCATGATCCGCAGCACCCGGTCCATGAAACCTGGGTCCCCCACGGCGTCGTAGAGGTGGAACGTGGCCGTCTCGTCCGCGGTGGTGCTCTCGCTGCCCTGTGCCTCGGCGCGGGCCTCACTACGACCGGACGCGCCGGCCTTCTCCTGGGCGCCGGCGGTTTGACCGGCCTCCGGGGAGTCCTCCGAGGTGATGGGTTGGGCGGCCCGCGAGCGCTCCGAGCGGCGTCGTTCGCGGAAAGAACCCGCGTGCGAGATGGCGCGGCGCAGGAACGAGGCCGAGGCCTCCGCACCCGCGATCAGCTGCTCGGGCAGGGGACGGTCCGGGCCGCCGGAGCAATAGCTGCCGATCGCGAAGCGCTCGAGCTCGGGCAGGGCTTCGGTGCTGCGCACGACCGGTACGTTGAGTAATTCGCTGCGCTCGCCCACCGTGGCCTGGACCAGGAACATGATGCGTTCCGTGCCGCGATGCGATCCGGTGCCGGAATCCAGGGTCGCGCGGCCCACGACGCTCAAGCGCAACTGGTCCGTGGTGGCCGTGAACGGGAACCACCGCTGCCGCGGCAACCAGTCGCGCAACCTGTCGAGAAATTGCTGATCCGTCATGGAGGGTCCCCCGCTTTCGTCTGGACAATCACTGTTTCGCGCGCGGGCCGTACCCGCGCGCGCTCACTCGTTGCGCGTGGGCTTGATGATGGGCATGGCCACCGTCTCGGGGTGGGAACCGTCCGTGCCGGGGGTCGTGCGCAACCGGAGCCAGAAGAAGTCCTGCGAACCGAGCGTGATGCGGTAGTCGCCTTGTTCCGAGAAGGAGCCGAACGGTTCACCGCCGAACAGTTCCCGGGTGCCCCGGCCCGCGTACTCGGCCAGGTGCACGCTGCAGCTCGCGGGGACGTGGGAAAGGTTGAACACGCACAGCAGGGTCTCCCCCGCGCCGTCGTCCGCGTCCTGCGGGCTCAAGCGGCGCAGGAATGCCAGGACGGATTCGTGGTCCGTGCTCACGTTGACGTAGTCCCCCAGACCGAACGCCGGGTGCGCCTTGCGCACCATGAGCATCTGCCGGATCCAGTGCAGCAGGGAGGAGGACGACGCGAGCTGCGTCTCCACGTTCGTCTGCGTGTAGTTGTAGACGAGCGACTGCACGACCGGGAGGTAGAGCTTGCCCGGATCTGCGGTGGAGAAGCCGGCGTTGCGGTCGGGGGTCCACTGCATGGGTGTGCGGGACGCGTCGCGGTCGTCGAGCCAGATGTTGTCCCCCATGCCGATCTCGTCCCCGTAGTACAGGAACGGCGACCCGGGCAGGGACAACAACAGCGCGTGCGCGAGTTCGAGCTCCGCGCGGGAGTTGTCGAGCAGGGGTGCCAAGCGGCGTCGGATACCGATGTTCGCGCGCATGCGCGAATCCGGGGCGTACCACCCGAGCATGGCCTGGCGTTCCTCGCTCGTGACCATCTCGAGCGTCAACTCGTCGTGGTTGCGCAGGAACGTGCCCCACTGCGTGCCCCGCGGGATCTGCGGCGTGTGCTCCATGGTGGAGACGATGGGCGCGGCCTTCTGATCGCGCAATGAGTAGTAGATCCGCGGCATGATCGGGAAGTGGAAGCACATATGGCACTCGGGCGCCTGCTCCGTGCCGAAGTACTCCACGACCTCGTGCGGCATCTGGTTGGCCTCCGCGATGATCACGCGGCCGGGGTACTCGCGGTCCACCATCTCGCGCAGCCGCACGAGGAAGTCGTGGGTCCCGGGCAGGTTCTCGCAGTTGGTCCCCTCCTCCTCGATGAGGTAGGGGATGGCGTCCGCGCGGAAGCCGTCGATGCCCATGTCCAGCCAGAACTTCACGACGTCGAACACGGCCTCGACGACCTTGGGGTTCTCGAAGTTCAGGTCCGGCTGGTGGGAGAAGAACCGGTGCCAGAAGAACTGCCGACGCACGGGGTCGAAGGTCCAGTTGGAGACCTCGGTGTCCACGAAGATGATCCGCGCGTCCTGGTACTTCTCGTCCGTGTCCGACCACACGTAGAAATCGCCGTACGGCCCCTCCGGGTCCTCCCGGGAGGCCTGGAACCACGGGTGCTGGTCCGAGGTGTGGTTCAGCGGCAGATCGGTGATGACCCGCAGACCCCGCGCGTGGGCCTCCGCGACCAGTCGCTTGAAGTCGCTCACGGTGCCGAACTCGTCCAGCACGGAGTAGTAGTCGGAGATGTCGTAGCCGCCGTCCCGCAGCGGGGACTCGTAGAACGGGGGCAGCCACAAGCAATCGATCCCGAGCCACTGCAGGTAGTCGAGTTTGTCGATCAGACCCGAGAAGTCGCCGGAGCCGTCACCGTTGGCGTCCGAGAAGGCTCGCACGAGCACCTCGTAGAACACGGCCTTGCGGAACCAGTCCGGGTCGTGCGCGAGCCCGGGAGCGTTGAGTTGGAAAGGAGTGGTGCTCATGGTCGGCTGGACTGCCCTCTCGGAGAAACGTGCGTGTCGGTCATGACGGGTGCGGGGTGCCGGCCGCCGTGGTGCGCCGCGCTCAGCGGCCGGGGCGCACCACGACGGCGTTCGCTCACTTGACCCCGCGGCGGACGCTGAGCACGTGCGCGGGTTCCACGTACGGATCCAGGCGCACGTAGTTGTGGGTGCCCCACTTCCAGCTCGCACCGGAGATCAGGTCGTCCACCCAGAAAGAGCCGTCCTCGTTGAAGTCCTGGCCCTGCAGGTCCAGGGAGTCGAGGTCCAGCCACACGGTGGCCTCCCGCGCGCTGTGCGGGTCCGTGTTGAGCACCACGATCACGGTGTCCCGGACCTGCTCGCCGTCCCGTTCCACGGTCTTGGTCTTGCTGTAGGCCACGATGGCGTCGTCCGTGGAATTCTGCAGCGTGAGGTTCTGCAGGTCCCCGAGTGCGGGATGGTCCTTGCGGATCCGGTTCAGGCGCGTGATGTACGGCGCGAGCGACTCGCCGCGTTCCACGGCGGCGTCGAAGTCGCGCGGGCGCAACTGGAACTTCTCGTTGTCCATGTACTCCTCCGCCCCGGGACGAGCGACGTGCTCGAACAACTCGAAGCCGGCGTACACGCCCCACAGCGGGGACGCGGTGGCCGCCAGGGCCGCGCGCACCTTGAACGCGGCCGGGCCACCGAACTGCAGGTACTCGGTGAGGATGTCCGGGGTGTTCACGAAGAAGTTGGGCCGGTAGAACCCGGAGGTCTCGTGGGAGATCTCCTGGAGGTATTCCTCGATCTCCTCCTTGGTGTTGCGCCACGTGAAGTACGAGTAGGACTGCTGGAACCCGGCCTTGGCCAGCCCCTGCATCATGGCCGGACGCGTGAACGCCTCCGCGAGGAACACCGTGTCCGGGTGGTTCTTGCGCACCCTGACGATCAGCCACTCCCAAAACCACAGGGGCTTGGTGTGCGGGTTGTCCACGCGGAAGATGTCCACGCCGTGACCGATCCACAGCTCCACGACCCGCAGTATCTCGGCGGCGAGGCCCTCGGGGTCGTTGTCGAAGTTCAGGGGGTAGATGTCCTGGTACTTCTTGGGCGGGTTCTCGGCGTAGGCGATGCTGCCGTCCGCGCGGGTCGTGAACCATTGTGGGTGCTCGGCGACCCACGGGTGATCCGGGGACGCCTGCAGCGCGAGGTCCAGCGCGACCTCGAGACCGAGATCATGGGCGTGCGCGACGAACGCGTCGAAGTCCTCGAAGCTCCCGAGGTCCGGGTGGATCGTGTCGTGACCTCCCTCCGGCCCACCGATGGCCCACGGGGAACCCGGGTCCTGGGGTCCGGCCGTGAGGGTGTTGTTCGGCCCCTTGCGGTGGTTGCGCCCGATCGGGTGGATGGGCGGGAGGTACGCGACATCGAAGCCCATGGCCGCGGCCCGGTCCAGGGCCGCGGTGGCCGTGCGGAACGTCCCCGAGGTCCACTCGCCCGTCTCGGGGTCGTACGTGGCGCCCTCGGAGCGCGGGAAGAACTCGTACCACGCACCACGACCCGCGGCCTCGCGCTCGACGCCGAGCGGGTAGCGCGGGGACGAGCTGAGCAGATCACGCAGCGGCCGCTCACGGACGTAGTCCAGGAGCTGCGGGGACGTGGCGATCTCCCACCGCTGTTCCGGCGTGCGGTCGGTGTCCGCCATCGCCTCGGCGGCGTCCTCGAAGACCCGGGCCTCCTCGGTCGCGCGATCGGACTCCTTGGAGGCGGCGTCGAAGAGCAGGGCCGCTTCCTGGAACATGAGCTCGACGTCCTGGCCGACCCCCAACTTGATCTGCGCGGCGTGGTGCCACGTGTCGTAGAGATCCGACCAGCCCTCCACCGCGAAACTCCAGGGGCCCTCGTGCTCGGGACGCAGCCACGCCTCGTAGCGGTCCGTCCCGGGGGCCACGAGCGTCATGGGTCGGCGCTGGGTCTCACGGCCCTGCGGGTCGTACAGCACCGCGGTCACACCGAGGGAGTCATGACCCTCGCGGAACACGGTCGCGCTCACCCGGATGTCCTCACCGGGAACGGCCGTGGCGGGGAAACGCCCACCCTCGATCACGGGGCTCACGTCCGTCACGGGGATCCGCCCGTACACGAGATCGTCCGACGGGAAGTCCGCCAGGTGCTCGTCGTCCCCGGAATCGGTGTCCTGCTCGGCCGGGGCCTGCGCCGCGGCTTCGGCGTGCGGATCAGGTGCGGACTGAGTGCCGGGCTCGTACTGGGTGTCGGGCTCGTACTGGGTGTCGGGCTCGCGCTGCGCTCCGGGTGCGGACTGTTGGTCGAATGCGGGCTGCGCCTCGGATTCGGTGTCCCCGGTAGGTGTTACGACCGCGGCGACCTCCTCGGCCGCACCCGGTTCCGCATATGCGTGGGCGTCCGGCTGCCCGGCACCGGCGGACGACGCCGCTTCGGTTGCCTCCGGCGCGGACGGGACGCGAGCGGCATCGTCGTGGGCCTCCGCTCGGCGTACCGAGGGGGCGATGTCGGGAACGCCCGTGGCCGGGACCGGCGGGGTCAAGCGGGACCCGACGTCCGGGTGGGCATCGCCCGCGCGGGGATCCGGCACGGGGTCTGAGGACGGACGGCGGCCCTGGGGCTGTGAGTTCTGCTGCGACACGAGACCAACGTTAGCGACAAACGCCCCGATTCATAAGGCCGTGGCCGTGGTCCCCGAACCGCGACGGCGACGCGCTCACGTCACACGTCGGACCCCGTGGAGCGGCGGGGCCACAGCCGCTAGGCTCGGAACCGTGAAGGCCATCCACAGGTTCACCGTCCGCACCGTCCTGCCCGAGTCGATCGCCGCACTCTCACGATTGGCCAAGAACCTCCGATGGACGTGGCATCAGCCCACCGAGGACCTCTTCGCCGAACTCAACCCGCACGCGTGGGACGCGGTCCACGGGGACCCCGTCAAGCTCCTGGGCTCGCTCACGCGCGAGGAGATCCAGCAGATCGCCGCGGACCCCGAGCTCGTGGCGCGCATCCGCGACCTCGACGCCGATCTGGACACCTACCTCACCGAACCCCAGTGGTACCAGCGCACGCAGGGCGAGGACGCCCCGGCGGCCGTGGCGTATTTCAGCGCCGAGTACGGCATCACGTCCGCGCTTCCGCAGTACTCGGGCGGACTCGGGATCCTCGCCGGGGACCACTTGAAGACCGCGTCCGACATGGGCGTGCCCGTGGTGGGCGTGGGATTGCTGTACCAGGCCGGGTACTTCAAGCAGTCGCTGTCCCGGGACGGCTGGCAGCAGGAGACCTACCCGGTGCTGGACCCGGATGAACTCCCTCTCACCCTGCTGCGCGAAGCGGACGGTACGCCCGCGCGCGTGGTTCTACCGCTGCCCGAGGGCCGCACGCTGTCCGCGCAGATCTGGCGGGCGGACGTGGGCCGCGTGCCGCTGCTGCTGCTGGACTCCAACATCAGCGAGAACGACGACGCCGCACGCAACGTCACCGACCGGTTGTACGGCGGCGGCAGCGACCACCGGTTGTACCAGGAACTCTTGCTGGGCATGGGAGGGATCCGGGCGCTGCGCGCGCACAGCAGGATCACGGGTGCGCCCACGCCGGAGGTCTACCACTGCAACGAGGGCCACGCGGGTTTCCTGGGCGTCGAGCGGATCCAGGAACTCATGAACCCCGGGGCCGACGCCCAGGCCATGATGTGGGAGGAAGCACTCACCGCGGTGCGCGCCGCGACCGTGTTCACGACCCACACCCCGGTCCCGGCCGGCATCGACCGCTTCGAACGCGATCAGATCGCCCACGTCCTCGCCGCGGGGCTCGCCCCGGATGTCCCCTCCGAGCGCGTGCTTGAGCTGGGTGCGGAGACCATGCCGGGCGGTGACCCGAGCAAATTCAACATGGCGGTCATGGGGCTGCGGCTCGCCCAGCGTGCCAACGGCGTGGCCGAGCTCCACGGTGCCGTGTCCCGGTCCATGTTCCACGGGCTGTGGGAGGGCTTCGACACCGAGGAGGTCCCGATCACCTCGGTGACCAACGGCGTGCACGTCCCCTCCTGGATCGACCCCGCCGTGTGGCGCATGGCCGTGGACCCGGAGGAGAACGACACCAACCCGGCCGCTCGTTGGCGCAGGATCTACAACGTGTCCGACGCCGAGCTCTGGGCCACCCGCCGCGCCCTGCGGGAACGCCTCGTGCACGACGTCCGCGAGCGTCTACGGGCCTCGTGGAAGCGCCGCGGTGCCGCGGACGCGGAACTGGGCTGGACGGAGTCCGTGCTGGACCCGGACGTGCTGACCATCGGTTTCGCACGCCGCGTCCCCACGTACAAGCGGCTCACGCTCATGCTGCGCAACCCGGAACGGCTCAAGCGGATCCTATTGGACCCCCGCCGCCCCGTGCAGTTGGTGGTCGCGGGCAAGTCCCACCCCGCGGACGAGATGGGCAAGCGGATGATCCAGGACCTCGTACGGTTCACGGATGATCCGCAGGTGCGTCACCGGATCGTGTTCCTGCCCAACTACGACATCGCCATGGCGCGTGTCCTGTTCCCGGGGTGCGACGTGTGGCTCAACAACCCGCTGCGTCCGCTCGAGGCGTGCGGGACCTCCGGGATGAAGGCCGCGATCAACGGCGGGCTCAACCTCTCCGTCCTGGACGGGTGGTGGGACGAGATGTACGACGGGCAGAACGGCTGGGCCATCCCCACCGCGGACAACAAGGCCAGCACGGACGAGCGCGATGACATCGAGGCCGCCGCGCTGTACGAACTCATCGAGAGCCACGTGGCACCGCGGTTCTACGGTGACGGTTCCGAGGACGCCACGACCGCGGCCGGACCCGACACCGCGCCGTCGCGAGCGAGCACCGTGCCGCACCAGTGGCTCGCCATGGTGCGCCACACGCTCGCGACCCTCGGACCCAAGGTCTCCGCCCGGCGGATGCTCACCGACTACGTCAACGAGCTGTACGTCCCCGCGTGTGTCGCCGGCCGGCGCGTGACCACGGACGACGGCGCCCTGGCCCGCGGCACGGCCCACTGGGTCGAGCGCGTGCGTACCGCGTGGCCGCAGCTGCGGATCGAGCACGTGGACGCACACGGTGTGCGCCAGGAACCGCAGATCGGTGACGAGCTCACGGTCAACGCGTACGTAGATCTGGGCGAACTGACTCCCGAGGACGTGACCGTGCAGGTCAGCTACGGGCGTGTCTCGGAAACCGATCACATCCACGAACGGTCCTACGCCACGCTCGAGGACGTGACCGAGCTGGGTGGGGGACGCATGACGTTCTCCGGACCTATCACGATCGACCGCTCCGGCCCGTTCGGGTACACCGTGAGGGTGTTGCCGCGCCACGACGAGTTGGCCTCACCGGCCGAACTCGCTCTCGTGCGCAACGCCGGGGACTGACGTCCGGCCCGCCCGGTTCACGCGATCGCGAACATCGCGATGCTCTGTGCCGGGACCGTGAGCTCCTCCCCGGCACGCCATCGGTTGCCGGTCAGTTCGTCGAGCTGAGGGTCCGTGGCGAGCACGAGCCGGTACGAGGCCACCTCCACGTCCGAGCCGGCCAGGTTCTCGAAGCGCGGCAACACCGCGGCCACGGGCGATGCGGTGCCGTTGAGCACGAACAGTCCCGCGAGGTCACCCCCGCGCGCGCCGATCACGACCTGCAGCGCACGGACCCCGTCCGTCTGCCACAGATCGTCGCTCATGGGCTCCCCGGAACTCGCGTACCAATTGAGCACCACGTCCCGGGGGCGCGTGGGGAAGTCCCGGGGTTGGCTCGCCAGGAAGGCCCGGCGGATCCGGATGAGCCGCTGGGTCGTGCGTAGTATGGACCGGTCCAGGGGTGTGAGTCGCCAGTCCACCCACGAGAGCCGGTTGTCCTGGCAGTACGCGTTGTTGTTGCCGTCCTGGGAGCGCAACAGCTCGTCCCCCGCGGTGATCATGGGGATGCCCTGCGAGAACAACAGCGTGGCCATCATGTTGCGCGCGGTGGCCGCGCGGGCGGCCCGCACGCGCACGTCCGGGGAGAAGCCCTCGTGGTCGTGGTTCCACGAGTGGTTGTCGTTGGTGCCGTCCGCGTTGTTCTCGCGGTTGGCCTCGTTGTGCTTGGCGTCGTACGCCGTGAGGTCGTAGAGCGTGAACCCGTCGTGCGCGGTGATGAAGTTGACCGAGGCCAGCGTGGTGCGCCCGTGCGGGGCGAACAGGTCCGCAGACCCGGAGATCGCCCCGGCGAGCCGACCGGCGGTGCCCCCACCGCCCCCGCGACGCAAGGTGCGCTGACCCGAGAGCCAGAAGTCCCGCACGGTGTCCCGGTAGTGGTCGTTCCAGTCCGCCCAGCCGGTGGGGAAGCGCCCGGTCTGCCAGCCACCGGCGCCCACGTCCCACGGTTCGGAGATCATCCGCACGCCCTGCAGCACCGGATCCGCGGCGATCGCCACGAAGAACGGGTGGTTGCGCGTGAAGTGGTGGTGCTCGTCGCGGCCCAGTTCGGGGGCCAGGTCGAAGCGGAAGCCGTCCACGTGGCACTGCGTGACCCAGTAGCGCAGGGAGTCCAGCGCCATGCGCACGACCTGGGGGTTGCCGAAATCCATGGAATTGCCGCACCCGGTCACGTCCACGTAGTTGCCGTGCTCGTCGTGGCGGTAGTACTCCCGGTCCCCGAGCCCGCGCCAGCAGTACGGGCGCTGCGTGGGTCCGCCTTCTGCGGTGTGGTTGTACACGACGTCCAGGAACACCTGCAGCCCCGCGCCGTGCAAGGCGTCCACGGCGGCCTTGAACTCGTTGAGCACCGCGGTGGGCCCGGCCTCCTGGGCGGCCTTGGTCGCGTACCCCGCATGGGGTGCGAAGAACGCGAGGGTGTTGTACCCCCAGTAGTTGGTGAGCCCGTTCGCGGTCAGGTGGGCCTCGTCCAGGTGGGCGTGCACGGGCAACAGCTCCACCGCGGTGATCCCCAGGCTGCGCAGGTACTCGAGCATCACGGGGTGCGCGAGTCCCGCGTAGGTGCCGCGCAGCTCGTGAGGGATCCCCGGGTGCAGCATGGTGAGGCCCTTCACGTGGGCCTCGTAGATCACGGTCTCGCGCCACGCCGGCCGGGGCCGATCGTGGTCGCGCCACTCGTGGTCCTGGGCGACCACCACGGAGACGTACTCCCCGCCGTAGGCGTCCGCGCCGGGATTGACGACGCCGCGCGGTGGCGCCACACGCGTCAGTCCCCGCCCGTAGGGGTCCAGCAGGACCGGTTCGTACGCCGGATCCGGCACGGGACTGCCCTCGGGCCGGGCACTCACGAATCCGTACTCGGTTCCCTCGGGCATCGCGGGACACACGTCCCGTGCGAGCTCGTCCGGGGTGAGTTCCACTTCCGGCACATGGCGTGGGCGCGAGACGGTCGCGTAATGGATCCCGTGGTTCTCCCCCGCGAGCCGCAACCGCTGCCACGATTCACCGGGGCGCCGGAACATGAGGTCCACCTCGGTCAGTCCCGGGGCGTACACCGCGACGTTGGCGGTCCCGTCCCCGGACGGGGAGGGGTGGACGCCCAGCGGATAACTACGCGCTTGCACGCCGGCGCGCGATCTCGTACAGCGTGATCCCCACCGCCATGGACGCGTTGAGGGACTCCATCGCGGATTCGATGGGGATCGACACGATCGCGTCGCAGTGCTCTGTCACCAGGCGGGACAGGCCCTTACCCTCGGAACCCACGACCACCACGAGGGGCTCGGTGGCCAACTCGAGCTGCGGCAGGTCCACGTCCCCGCCGCCGTCGAGGCCGACCACGAAGTAGCCCTGCTTCTTGCAGTTCTCGAGCGTGCGCGTGAGGTTCGTGGCCTTGGCCACGGGGACGCGCGCCGCAGCACCCGAACTCGTCTTCCACGCCGTGGCCGTGACCCCGGCGGAGCGGCGCTCGGGCAGGATGACCCCGTCCCCGGCGAACGCGGAGACGCTGCGGATGATCGCGCCCAGGTTGCGGGGATCGGTGATCCCGTCCGCCGCGATGAGCAGGGGCGGGCGGGAATCCTCGCCCCGGTCGGCCATGAGGGAGGCCGCGAGCTCGTCAGCGTCCTGGTAGTCGTACGGCGGGACCTGCAGCACCACACCCTGATGGATCGCGTCCGCAGAGAGCCGGTCCAGCTCGCCGCGCGAGGCCTCGAGCGTGGGCACCTGGGCCTCGGCGCACAACTGCAGGATGTCCTTGACGCGGTCGTCCATCTCGATCTTGGTGGCCACGAACAACGTCTTGGCGGGCACCCCGGCGCGCAGGGCCTCCAGCACGGCGTTGCGCCCCGTGACGAGGTCCTCCTTGATGGGCCCGGCCCCCGTGCGGGACGGACGCCGGTGCAGGTTCTGTTGCTTGCGCGCGACCGCCTGCTTGGCCTTGTACGCCTTGTGGTAGACGCGGTCCTCGGCCTTGGGCGTGGGGCCGCGGCCCTCCAGGCCCTTGCGGCGCTGGCCGCCGCTACCCACGACCGGACCCTTCTTCTTGCGCGTGGCTCCGGGTCGGTTCTTCTGGGCCATGGTCAGTACTCCGTGTCTGTCACGGGTCACGGCCCGCGGGCCGCCCCGGGGTGGTCGGCGATCTGGCTCCAGTTTAGGCCAGGCTCATTCCCCCACGGACCACTCGGACCCCCGGGCACCGTCCTTCACGACGACGCCGGCAGCGGCCAGCTGGTCCCGGATGCGGTCCGCGAGCGCCCAGTCCTTCACCTCACGCGCGGCGGCACGCTGGGCCAGCAGGTCCTGGACGAGGGAGTCGAGCGCGCGGTGCTCGGCGCCGTCGGCGTCCCGAGCGCCGTCGAGACTCATCAAGGGGAGCAATCCCAGGACGTCGGACATGCCCGCGATCGCGGAGACGAGCGGCTGGGCGGTCGCGGCCTCCGGGCCCGAGAGAGCCGTGTTGGCCGCGCGCACCGTCTCGTGCAGCACCGCGAGCGCGCGGGGCACGTTGAGGTCGTCGTCCATGACCGCGACGAACTCCTCAGGCACATCCGTGTGCTCCCAGGACACGCTGAGTCCGGAATGCTGCGCGGCCGCGAGGACGGCTTCCACGCGCTCGACGGCGGCGGTGGCCTCCCGCAGGGACGTGGGCCGGTAGTCCAGCACGGAACGGTAGTGGGCCTGGCCCAGGTAGTAGCGCACGGCGAGCGGCCGTGCTTCCTCGAGCATGCTCGCCGGGGAGACCGTGTTGCCGATCGACTTGGACATCTTCTCGCCCTCGTACGTCACGAGCCCGTTGTGCAGCCAGAAGTTGGCGAACGGGCGGCCCGCCGCGGTGGACTGGGCGAGCTCGTTCTCGTGATGCGGGAAACGCAGGTCTAAGCCGCCGCCGTGGATGTCGAAGTGCGCGCCCAGGTACTTGTGGGCCATGGCCGAGCACTCCAGGTGCCAGCCGGGGCGGCCGCGGCCCCACGGGGAATCCCACGACGCCGTGGCGGGCTCGCCCTCCTTGTGTCCCTTCCACAGCGCGAAGTCGCGGGGATCGCGCTTGCCGCGGGGATCGGCGTCCGGGGCGTCCTGCATGTCCTCCACGCGTTGCCGGGTGAGTTCGCCGTAGCGGGGCCACGAACGGACGTCGAAGTAGACGTCGCCGGAATCGTCGAGTGCGGGGTACGCGTGCCCGGCGTCGATCAGCTCCTGGATCAGCGAGTGCATCTCCGGGACGTGGCCCGTGGCCCGGGGTTCGTACGTGGGGGCCTCGATACCGAGCGCGGCGTAGGCCCGCCCGAACACACCCTCGAACCGGTAGGCCAGCGCCCACCACGGTTCGCGCGGGTGGTCACCCTGGTAGTCGTTCTCGAACGAGGCGTGCGCGTTGGCCAGGATCTTGTCGTCGATGTCCGTCACGTTGCGCACCGTGGTGACCTCGTAGCCACGGAAGCGCAGCCAGCGGGCCAGGATGTCGAACACGAGCGCGGAACGCACGTGGCCGATGTGCGGTGCGCCCTGCACCGTGGCACCGCAGTAGTAGAGG
This sequence comes from Kocuria sp. CPCC 205297, assembly GCF_040981035.1. Classification (NCBI taxonomy): domain Bacteria; kingdom Bacillati; phylum Actinomycetota; class Actinomycetes; order Micrococcales; family Micrococcaceae; genus Kocuria; species Kocuria sp. CPCC 205297. The sequence goes on from NZ_JAVKPY010000011.1 coordinate 16,493, forward strand.
CCCGCCTCGCCGGGTTGCACGGGGACGAAGTCCTTGACGGTCGCGGAAGCGGTGTCGTAGAAGCGCAAAGTCACCCTGCCAGTCTAACGGGGTGGCGCCGCACGCTCGCGGCGGGCGGGTTCGGTCGGCCGACACTACTGGCGGGCTCCCCCGGTGGACTCGACCGGCCTGCTGGGTTGCGGCCGGCGGGCTCGGTCGCCGCCCGTTTGGGCTCAGCCGCGCGGGAACACGATCGCGGTGGCGATCGCCGCGAGACCCTCGCCCCGGCCCGTGAGCCCCAGAGCGTCCGTGGTGGTCGCGCTCAGGTGCACCGGCGCGCCGGCCGCTTCCGTGAGCACCGCGGCGGCCTCGTCCCGCCGCGGGGAGAACTTGGGTCGGTCGCCCACGAGCTGGACGGAGACATTGCCCACCCGGAAGCCGGCCTCGGTCACGATCCGCACTGCCTCCGAGAGGATCCGACACCCCGAGGCCCCGGCGAACTCCGGGCGGTCCGTTCCGAAGTGCGCTCCCAGGTCCCCCACGCCGGCCGCGGAGAACAGCGCGTCCGCCGCGGCGTGTGCCACGACGTCCCCGTCCGAGTGCCCGCTCAGTCCCCGCTCGCCGGGCCACATGAGTCCGGCGATCCACAGCGGGGTGCCCTCCGGGCCGAAGGCGTGCACGTCCACCCCGATCCCCACGAGCGGGACGGGGTACGGCCGGGGTTCCGGGGTCGATGGATCGGCGGGGCCTGGGGATGCGTCAGTCATGCGGCCATTGTGCCGGACAGGCCGAGTCCCGCTCACGCACGATCGCGTGGGCGAGTACCAGGTCCAGGGGACGGGTGATCTTGAAGGACTCCTCGTCCCCGGCCACGAATTCCACGGGGTGTTCGGGGGCGAACAGTTCCACAAGACTCGCATCGTCCGTGATGCCTTCGGGATCCCCTGCGGAACCCCTCACCGTGGTGGCCGCCTTTGCCGTTCGAACACTGTGCCCGAGCTGGGGGTCCTCCCCCGTGGCGTCCAGTGGCCCGTCCGGGAGCAGACCGGCCGCGCGGTTCACCCGTTCGAGCAGTGCACGGTCGAAACCCTGGGGTGTCTGGACGCTGCGCAGCCCCGCCCGGTCCACCGTCCCGGTACTGCGCCCGTGGGTGTCCACCCCGCGCACGGTGTCGGTCACCGGGGTCACGGGAACCACGGCCTGTGCACCCGTATGCAGGGCGGTGACCACCCGCTCGAGGACGGCGGGCGGGGTGAGACAGCGAGCGGCGTCGTGCACCAGGACGTGGGTGGCACCCGCGGGCAGGGCGGTCAGTGCCGCCGCGACCGACTGGGCGCGTGTCGCACCCCCGGTCACGGCCGCGGCCCCCGCGGCGCGCGCGACGGCCGTGAGATCCGTGTCTCCGGCGGGCACGGTCACGATCACCGCGGCACCGCGCAGGGTCCCGCGCACCGTGGCAAGCGCGTGCTCCAGGATCGGTCGACCGGCCACGGGGACGAGCGCCTTGGGCATCCCGTACCCGAGCCGCGTGCCGGAACCGGCTGCCACCACAATGACGGCGAGCCCGTCCATGGCGGACGGGCTCGCGAGGTCGGAAATCTGGGACACGAAGACGTGCTGCGGGGATCAGGCCGCGGACAGAATGTCGTCCAGGCGCTTCTCCGCTTCTTCCTCGTCGATCTTCTTGGCCAGCGCCAGCTCGGAAGTGAGGATCTGGCGGGCCTTGGTCAGCATGCGCTTCTCCCCGGCGGAGAGGCCCTTGCCGCGATCGCGGCGCCACAGATCACGCACGACCTCGGCGACCTTGAGGACGTCGCCGGAGGCGAGCTTCTCGAGGTTGGCCTTGTAGCGGCGCGACCAGTTGGAGGCTTCCTCGGCGTCCTTGGCCTGCAGGACCGCGATGACCTCCTTGAGGCCTTCCTCGTCCACGACGTCCCGCACACCCACGAGATCGACGTTCTCCGCCGGGACCTCGATCATGAGATCGCCCTGGGTGACCTTCAACCGGAGATACATCTTCTCCTCACCCTTGATGGTTCGAGTCTTGATCTCCTCGATAGTTGCGGCACCGTGGTGCGGATAGACAACCGTTTCGCCAACCTCAAAAACCATGCACAAACCCCTTTCAGCCCGCCAAGTCTACCACGGTGTATGATTGCCCACCTTCCCGCGAGCCCCGTCCGTGGCCGCTCCACGGACCGCATCACGGGGCCTTATGGAGGCCACCCGGGCAGCGCCCGGGCGGGTGTGCGTGACCCGGCCGTGCGACGTCGTCGTCACTCCATAAGCGCGCGCACCACGGGCCTACGGGCGCGCCACGAACGGGGCGCGGATGCAGACGATCCGTGGCCAAACCGATAGACTGACTGCAGATTTTGCACCCGCTGTCAGAGAGCCCGAGGAGTTCGTGCCGTGAAGAACGCCGCCCACAAGAAGTTGCAGCACCTCGGAATGGGTGCGGCGGCACTCGCCGTCCTGACCGGTGTGAGCGGGTGCGCGTACATCAGCCCGCAGGCCACCATGGACAGCTACGCCCCGACGGACGGGATCCAGATGGACTTGGGTGACGTCCAGCTGCGCAACATCCTGGTCGTCGCCGAGGACGAGAACTCCGAGGGCCGCGTGCTGGGCACCCTGATCAACACCGGCGACCAGACCGAGACCGTCACCATGGACGCCAACGGCGCCCGCGCGAGCGTGGAGGTCCCCGCCAACCAGGAGGTCGTGCTCGAGAAGTCCCGGCCCGTGCTGTTGGACCGAGCCGGCGCGAACCCCGGCCTGATGGTGGACACCACGTTCACCGCGGACGACCAGGACCAGACCACCCAGGTCCCCGTCCTGGACCACACCTACCCGCGCTACGCATCCTTCGTGCCCGGCGGCGCACCGTCCACCCCGGCCAACCCCTCCAACACTCCGGCCCCCGCGGGCGAGGCGCACGGCGAGCACTGACCCCTCACACCACCCGCGCCGACCGGCGAGATCGAGCGAGCGCCCGGGCCCCGAACACGAGGGTCCGGGCGCTCGCTTTCTCAGACCTGTGTACAGACGTAAGAACCGCACCCTGCTAAGGGTGCGGTTCTTACGTCATACGGGTGCCGCTCCGTGGAGGCGTCGGGATCAGGGCTCGAACTTGTACCCGAGACCGCGTACGGTCACGATGTGCTGCGGCGCGGACGGCTCCGGTTCCACCTTGGAACGCAGCCGCTTGATGTGCACGTCCAGGGTCTTGGTGTCCCCCACGTAGTCGGAACCCCACACCCGGTCGATGAGCTGGCCCCGGGTGAGCACGCGGCCCGCGTTGCGCAGCAGCATCTCCAGCAGTTCGAACTCCTTGAGCGGCATGGCCACTGGCTCCCCGCCCACGTGGACCACGTGACGCTCGACATCCATCCGCACGGGACCCGCGGCGACCGTGGCCGTGATCAGTTCCTCCGGTTCGGAACGCCGCCGCAGCACCGCCCGGATCCGCGCCACGAGTTCGCGCGACGAATACGGCTTGGTCACGTAGTCGTCCGCGCCGAGCTCCAACCCGAGCACCTTGTCGATCTCCGCGTCCTTGGCGGTGAGCATGATAATCGGGACCGTGGAGCGCTGCCGGATCTGTTTGCAGACCTCGGTCCCCGACTGGCCGGGCAGCATGAGGTCCAACAGGACGAGGTCCGCGCCGGTGCGGTCGAACTGCGCCACGGCCTCGAGCCCGTCCGCGACCACGGTGACCTCGAACCCCTCACGGCCCAGCAGGTACGCCAACGGGTCGCTCAGGGATTCTTCGTCCTCGATCATGAGAATCTGGGTCACGCGCGCTCCTCCACTCGCTGTTGACGCAGCCCTCCGCGTGGGGGCTCCGCCTGGTCCTCGGGTTCCTCCATGGGCGGCAGCACGAGGGTGAACGTGGACCCCCGGCCCGGCTGGGACCACACGGAGACCTCCCCGCCGTGCTGCGCCATGACGTGTTTGACGATGCTCAATCCCAGACCGGTACCCCCGGTCTGGCGGGACCGAGCGCTGTCCACCCGGTAGAAACGTTCGAAGATCCTGTCCTGCTCGGTCTCCGCGATGCCGGGGCCCTGATCCGTGACGGTGATGTGCGCCATCCCCTCCCGCTCCCGCAGGCCGATGCCCACGCGGGTGTTCTCCGGGGAGTACCGCACGGCGTTGTCGATCAGGTTGCGCACCGCGGTCACGAGCATGTCCGGGTCCCCGAACACGGGGGTCTCGATCCGCCCGCCCACCTTGATGCTGATGTTCTTGGCCTCCGCGGCCAGTTTGTTCCGGTCCACGGCCTCACGCACCGCGCGGTTGAGATCCACGGCAGTGCCTTTGGCCACCACGTCCGTGGCCTGCAACCGGGACAGTTCGATGATGTCCTGCACGAGCGCACTCAGCCTCATGGACTCGCGCTGCAGGCTCGCGGCGAAGTGGCGGACCGCGTCCTGGTCCTCCGCGGCGTCCTCGATGGCCTCGGACAACAGGCTGATGGCGCCCACGGGCGTCTTCAACTCGTGGGAGACGTTGGCCACGAAGTCGGTGCGGATGGACTGGGCGCGCACGATCTCGGTCTGGTCATCCGCGAGCAACAGGATGTACTCGTCCGCGAGGGTCACGACCCGCACGTCCAGCACGATCGACCCGTGTTGGAACTGCCCGCGGGTCAGCTCCAGGCGCTTCTCCTCCACGACGCCGTTGCGGCGCGTATTGCGGATCATCTCCAGCAGGTCCTGGTGCACCACCGTGTGCCCGCGCACAATCCCGAACGCGTAGGACGCGGGGGACGCGCGCACAACGCCGTCCACGCCGTCGACCACGACGTACGCGAGGCCCAGTGCCGCGAGGATCTCCGCGGTGCCCTCGGGCAGCGTGGGCTCCTGGACGTCCGCCAGCGAATGGCGACGCCGCTGGCTCACCCGCACGGCGATCACCCCGCTGATGCCGAGCAAGAAGCCGATGAAACCGGCCAGCAGGGCAATCGACGTATCGCTCACGGTGTCAGCTTAGACGGCCCGCCCGGACGCACCCCGGTGATCCGCGCCCCGTGGGGGCCGGTTCAACGAACGTTCACCTGGGGATGACGATTCGTTCACGGCAGCCTGTGAACCTGGTCGGGCGCGTGCGAATTCGTCGTGCCGCTCCCCCGATGACATCCCGATGGCACCCGGCCCACTCAACCCGCGTAGGCTACGGACCAGGACTTGCCATGAACGAAAGGACGCCCCCTGTGCGTAAGGTTTTCCAGGCTGAGCTCCACCAGGTCGGTGAGGAGCTGATTCAGATCGCCACGCTCGTGCAGCAGGCATTGGGCAGCGCCCGCACCGCATTCCTCGACGCCGACATCCAGGTGGCCGAAGAGGTCATCTCCAACGACGCTCGCATCGACTTCCTGCAGAACGATCTCGATGAGCGTTCCATCGACATCCTGGCCCTGCAGTCCCCCGTGGCCTCCGACCTGCGCATGATCGTGGGCGCGCTGCGTATGAGTGCCTCGCTCGAGCGCATGGGCGACCTGGCCCGTCACCTGGCCCAGCTGGCCCGGTTGCGCTTCCCCGAGCCCGTCCTGCCCGAGGCCATGCGCGGGCACTTCGAGGAGATGTTCGACATCGACGCGCGTCTGGTCGAGCGCGTGATCTCCGTGCTCGAGGACCGGGACATCTCCGAGGCGGACCAGATCTTCGCCCTGAAGTCCGAGCTGAACCTCAAGCACCAGCAGGTGTTCGAGATGCTCGCGGATCCCGACTGGGATTCCTCCGTGCCCACCGCGGTGGACGTCACGCTCGCTTCCCGCTACCTCGAACGCATCGGTGACCACGGCGTCTCCGTGGCCCGCAAGGTCTCCTACCTCGTGACCGGCGACTGGGCCCCCGCGACCGACAGCCACCCCACCGGCCACGGACACATCGGCGCCGACGCCGGCGAGTGAGCGGTGCGGGTCCCGGTGGCGTGAGCCGCCGGGACCCGTGACGGCGCGCCCCGGGTGGGATCATCCGGGGACCGGCCCGAGCGGCGTCGTCCGATCGCTCCGAATGGCGGCGTACCCGCGGCCCCGCGAGACACGGCGACAATGAGAATCCCCGGCACCGAAGTGTGCCGGGGATTCGTCACGGTGCCAGAAGGGTTACTTCTTGCCCTGGTTGGCCACGGCCTGGATGGACTCGGCGGCGGCGTCCGGGTCCAGGTAGCGCCCACCGGGGGTCACGGGCTTGAGGTTCCGATCCAGCTCGTAGTACAGCGGGATGCCCGTGGGGATGTTCAGCCCGGCGATGTCGTCGTCCGAGATGCCGTCCAGGTGCTTGACGAGTGCGCGCAGCGAGTTGCCGTGCGCGGCCACGAGGACCGTCCTGCCGCTCTTGAGATCGGGGACGATCTGCTCCTCCCAGTACGGCAGGAACCGCTCCAGGACGTCCTTGAGGCACTCGGTGCGGGGCAGGTCGGCAACGTCCGCGTAGCGGGGATCCCCGGCCTGCGACCACTCGGAGGAATCGTCCAGGGCGGGCGGCGGGGTGTCGTAGGAACGGCGCCAGACCATGAACTGTTCCTCGCCGTACTGCTCGCGGATCTCCGCCTTGTTCTTGCCCTGCAGGGCACCGTAGTGGCGCTCGTTGAGTCGCCACGACCGCTTGACGGGGATCCAGAGGCGGTCCGCGGCGTCGAGCGCGAGGTTGGCGGTGTTCATGGCGCGGCGCAACAGGGACGTGTGCACCACGTCCGGCAGCAGCTGGTTCTCGGCGATCAGTTCACCGCCGCGGGTGGCCTCGGCGCGGCCCCTGTCCGTGAGCGGGACGTCCACCCAGCCCGTGAACAGGTTCTTCTCATTCCAGTCGGACTGACCGTGGCGCAGCAGGATGAGCTTGTGGGTAGCGGAATCGTTAGCCATGGGGCCATTGTCCCACCCCGGGGCCACCGAGGGAACGCGTGTCGTGACGTGCGCACTACAGTGTGGGTGTGCCAACCCAGCCCCGCCCCGTGGGATCGATCACCCGCGGGACCACGAACCCGAACCGCCTCCGGCGCGCGGACCGGTACCTCACCGGGGTCCTGGCCCCGCTCGTGCGCCGGGCATACGACCCCCTGCTCGTGGACCTGGGGTTCGGGGCGGCCCCGATCACCGCGGTCGAGCTGTGGCAGCGGGCGCGCACGGTGCGCCCGGACGTGGAGGTCATGGGCATCGAGATCGACCCGGACCGGGTGGCCGCGGCCCAACCCCACACCCGCCCGGGGCTGTCCTTCCGGTGCGGGGGCTTCGAGATCCCCTCAGGGTCACGCTCCCCGGTCTTCGTACGCGCGTTCAACGTGCTGCGGCAGTACCCGGTGGAAGAGGTCCCCGCCGCGTGGCACCTCGCGTGCGGGCGGCTCGCGCCGAACGGGGTCCTGATGGACGGCACGTGCGACGAGATCGGGCGCCTGGCCACGTGGTTGTGTTGCACCGTGGAGGGCCCCCGCACCTTCACCGTGAGTATGCGTCCAGGTGCGTTCACCGTGCCCTCGGACGTGGCCGCGCGACTGCCCAAGGCGTTGATTCACCGCAACGTCCCGGGCGAGCGGGTCCACGCATTCCTCGCGGCCGCCGACGCCGCGTGGCTGGCCAACGCGACCCTGTCACCATTCGGTCATCGACAGCGCTGGACGGCGATGTGCCGGGACCTGCGCGCCGCCGGGTGGCCCGTACTGCACGGGCCCCACCGGTGGCGGCTCGGGGAACTCACGGTGCCGTGGTCCGCGGTCGCGCCGGACGAACCGGGATGGCGCGTCGAGGGCTGACACACCGAGCCCGTGGGAGGTCGACCCCACGGTGGCTCGACATGCGCTCCGGGAGAGACCTCGAACGGTAAGTGCCTACTACTAGTACCCGGGGTTCTTGGACTCGCCCGAGACAGCGGGGCGCACGTCCGCGAGGTACACCCCGGCGATCGTCGCCGCGATCAGCATGAGGATCAACGAGCCGGTCCCCGGGACACCCACGGCCAGCAGTGCCATGGTGGAGAACACGGCACTGAACACGGACACCACCGCGGCGCCACCTGTCAGGGCGAGCCAGAACGTCTTGGTCCGCTTCCACGCGCGTTCGAACTGCACCGCCGAACGCCGCAAGCAGTCGAACACCGCGAGCAGCGCGAGGACGGCCACCACCAGGGTGATGGCGTAGTCCAGGTAGTTCGCCAGAACGATGGCCCAAGGAATGGAAGTCACGGGGTCAGTCTATCGATCCGCGAGCGCATCGAGTCCGGCCCGGAGGTCCTCCCAGAGGTCCTCCACGTTCTCGATCCCCACGGACAGGCGCAGCAGGTTCTCGGGGACGGTCTCCGGTTCGTCGTGGTGGCGACGACGCCGCTCGATCAAGGACTCCACCCCGCCCAGGGACGTGGCGGGGGTCCACACGCGAAGGTCCGTCAGGAGACGTTCGGCCGCAGCGACGTCGCCGTGGGGGACCACCGAGATCACCGAACCGAACCCCCCCTGCAATTGCGCGGCGGCGCACTCGTGGCCGGGATCGGACGCGAGGCCCGGGTAACGCACGTGGGCCACGGCGGGGTGGGCCTCGAGCCGGCGGGCCAGTTCCGCGGCGTTGGCCATGGAACGTTCCACGCGCACCGCGAGCGTACGCACGCCGCGCAGCGCGAGCCACGCCTCGAAGGGGCCGGGGATCCCGCCCTCGAGAGATCGCTGGGAATGCAAGCGTTGCCTCAGCTCGGGGGTGGCGCACAGCACCGCACCCATCAACACGTCCGAGTGACCGGCGATGTACTTGGTCGCGGAATGCACCACCAGATCCGCTCCCACGCCCAAGGGACGCTGCAGCAGGGGCGTGGCGAACGTGTTGTCCACGCACGTGAGCACCCCCTTCTCCCGCGCGGCGCGCACGAGCGCGGGCACGTCCGCGATCTCAAGCATGGGGTTGGTGGGGCTCTCGACCCAGAGCATGTCCGCGCCGTCGAGTGCCGCGGAGGTGGCCTCGGTGTCCGCGATGTCCACGGTGCGCACCGTGAAGATGCCACGCTCCTGCCACGTGTGCGCGAGTGCCACGGTGCTCTGGTAGCTGTGGCGCGGCAGCACGAGCGTGCCACCCACGGGCACGAGGGTGAGCACTGCGGTGATCGCGGCGAGCCCGGACGCGTAGGACAGCGCGGGGCACGGGGCCTCCTCGAGCTGGGCCAGGACGTCCTCGAACGCCTCCCACGTGGGGTTGGTCAACCGCGCGTAGGTGCGGTCCGCGGGGTCGAGCTCCCCGGTGCCCCGGTAAGTGGAGGTCAGCACCACGGGCGGGTTCACGGGCGCGTCATGTTCGTGGTCGGGGCGGCCGCCGGCGACCATCACGGTGTCTTTACGCATTGCTCCAGCCTAATCCCGCGGCGCCGTGCGGCCCGTCCTGTGGACGCCCACGGCACCGCTGTAGCTGTCGGGTGCGATCGCTACAGTGGGGGCGTGAAGCAATCAGCGCGCGGGGCCCTCATCGTGTTCGAAGGCGGTGACGGCGCCGGGAAGTCCACCCAGGCTGCGGCGCTCGTGACCGCCCTGCGCCGCGACGGTCGTACCGTGACGCTCACGCGCGAGCCCGGGGGCACACCCCTCGCGGAATCGGTGCGCGCGCTCGTGCTCGATCCCTCCCAGGCGCCGGTGTCCGCGGTGACCGAGGCACTGTTGTTCGCGTCCGCGCGCGCGGACCACGTGGCGCGCAGGATCCGCCCCGCCCTCGAGCGCGGGGAGGTCGTGATCTGCGACCGGTTCGTGGACTCCTCCGTGGCGTACCAGGGGGCGGGACGCGGGCTGGGCACCGAACGCGTGCTCGAACTGAACCGGTGGGCCGTGCAGGGTCTCGTCCCGGAGCTCACCGTGCTGTTGGACGTGGACCAGACCACCGCCGAGGCCCGACGCCGCGAGCGCGCCCTGGCCACGGACCGCATGGAGTCCGAGGCGCGGGCGTTCCACGACGCCGTCAACGCGGCCTTCCGCGAGCTCGCCGCGCATGCACCCTCCCGCTACCTGGTCCTGGACGCGTCCGCGCCCGCGGCCGAGCTCACGGACGCGATCGTGGACCGGGTCACCGGGATCCTCGCCGAGCGCACAGAGGTCTCCGCGTGAGCGTGTGGGACGAGGTCGTCGGTCAGCCCCGCGTGGTGGAGCAGTTACAACGCGCGGCCCGCGACAACGACCCGACCCACGCATGGCTGTTCACCGGGCCCCCGGGCTCCGGTCGCTCCACGGCCGCGCGCGCCCTGGCCGCAGCGCTGTTGTGCGAGCACGGCACGGGCTGCGGCACGTGCCACGCGTGTCGCACGGCGTTCGCCGGGACCCACGCGGACGTGACCCATTTCGTCACGGAGAACCCGCAGATCAGCATCGAGGAAGCCCGCGAGCTCGTGATCAAGGCGCAGGACCGGCCCTCCGTGGGCTCGTGGCGGATCATGATCGTCGAGGACGCCGACCGGATGACCGAGCGCACCTCCAACGTGATGCTCAAGAGCATCGAGGAACCCCCTCCGCACACCATCTGGTTGTTGTGCGCCCCCTCCCCCATGGACGTGCTCGTGACCATCCGTTCCCGCTGCCGCCCCGTGACCCTCAAGGTCCCGTCCCCCGAGGACGTCGCCCGGTTGCTCGTGGCCCGGCACGGGGTCCCGGAGCAACGCGCCATCGAATGCGCGCGGTTGTCCCAGTGCCACGTGGGCGTGGCCACGCGACTCGCCCTGTACGACGACGCCCGCACCCGCCGCCAGGAGGTCGTCTCCCTGCCCCTGTCCATGCACGGGGTGACCCGGGCGGTCAAGGCGGCGGACCGCTTGCACCGCCTCGCCGTGGACGAGTCCACCGCGGACGCCGAGGCCCGCAACAACGAGGAACGCGCGCAGTTGCTCGCGGCCATGGGTGCCCCCGAAACCGGCCGTGTGCCACCCGCCATCCGGGGTGCCCTCAACCGGCTCGAAGCCGATCAGAAGCGACGCTCCCGGCGCATCCAAACCGACACCCTGGACCGCTTCCTGATCGACCTCACCACGTTCTACCGGGACGTGCTGAGCGTTCAGCTCGACACCGGGACGGCCCTGATCAACCAGCACCTGGGTGAGCAGATCCACGGGTACGCGATCAACACCACCGCCGAGCACACCTTGCACAAGATCGACGTGATCAGCGAGACCCGGCGCCGCATCCGCACCAACGTCAGCGCACAACTCGCGTTCGAGGCCATGATGGTGGCCATCGTCTGAGCCGAGAGGACCCCGTGAACCGTTCCCTCCCCCGCCGCCTGGCCGTCCTGCTGTGCACCGCCGCGCTGGCCTTGACCGCGTGCGCCGATCCCTCCAGGGAGTCCGGCGCCCGTGGCAGCGCGGACCCGGACGTCACCTCCGGCGTGGACTCCGCGCTGACGTCCTACTACACCCAGACGCCGCAGTGGCGGGAGTGCACCAAGACCTCCGAACGGCAACAGTTCCCGAGCGGTCTGGAGTGTGCGGGCATCACGGTCCCCGTGGACTACGCGAACCCCTCCGCCGGTGACACCACCGTGGAGATCGCCCGGTTGAAGGCCACCGGTTCCTCCCCCGTGGGTGCCCTGTTCCTCAACCCCGGCGGTCCGGGCGGATCCGGCGTGGACATGATGGGCTCCGCAGACTACTTCACGGCCAAGGAGGTGCGCAGGAAGTACGACCTCGTGGGGTTCGACCCCCGCGGTGTGGACCGTTCGGACGGGATCCGCTGTCTCACGGATCGGGAGATGGACCAGTGGCGTTCCGAACCGGCCTTCGACCCGGGCCGGCAGTCCCTGGACGAGGTGCGGCAGAGCTCCCGGGAGATCGGTGAGAAGTGCCACGAGCACTCCTCGGCCGTGGTCTCCCACATGGACACCCAGAGCGTGGCCCGGGACCTGGACGTCCTGCGCGCCGTCCTGGACCAGCCCACGACCCACTACCTGGGGTTCTCCTACGGCACCGAGATCGGCGCCACGTACGCGCACCTGTTCCCCCAGCGTGCCGGGCGCATGGTGTTGGACGGCGCCGTGGACCCCACCCTGGACGATCGCGCCACCACGCTCGCGCAGGCCAAGGGCTTCGAGGACAACCTGCGCCACTTCGTGGCCGACTGCCAGGAGACGAACAACGACTGCGCCGTGGCCGGCGCGGACGTGGACGCGGGGATGGCCACCATCCAGCGCATGTTGCGCTCGGTGGCCCAGGACCGCCCCACGGTCTCGGACGGACGCTCCGTGACGCCGACCAATGCGATCGAGGGGATCTTGGTCCCCCTCTACTCGACCGCCTCGTACCCGCAGCTGAACTCCGCCCTGCAGCAGGCCCTGGACGGCAACCTGGACGCGCTCATGGCGTTCTCCGACTCCAACCACGGGCGTGAACCCTCCGGGAAGTACACGTCCAACGTGTCCATGGCGTTCACGGCGGTCTCCTGCCTGGACACGGTGTCCAACGACGTCACGGACGAACAGATGGCCCGGGCGGCCCGTGAGATGACGCAGCAGGCCCCCACGTTCGGTCCCTACCTGGGTTATGGTGCGGCCGCGTGCCAGGGCTGGCCGGACAAGCCCGTCAAGCCCTTGGACACGTATCGGGCGGATCTGGAGACTCCCACCCTGGTGATCGGCACGACCCACGATCCCGCCACCCCGTATCCGTGGGCCCATTCCCTGCAGCAGCAGATGGGCGATGCCCGTCTGCTCACCCACGAGGGGTACGGGCACACCGCCTACACCTCCGGCAACCCCTGCGTGACCCGCGCCGTGGACGACTACCTCCTGGACGGCACCCTGCCGGACGAGGGTGCCACGTGCGGTGACTGAGGCCCGCCGCCGGGTGCCATCCACGCGACCACCGGCCCCTGCACCCGGGTGATCCGTGATTGGTGGTGTTCCGGCCCGATCTGATATTGTTTCCGGGTGCATCTGGTCCGCAACGGTCCCGGTCACGCCGCCTTAGCTCAGTCGGTAGAGCGATTCACTCGTAATGAATAGGTCGCCGGTTCGATTCCGGCAGGCGGCTCCATGGACCATCCCCGTTCTCCCCGGCAGGACCTGCTGCGCGGAGGGCGGGGATCGTCGTTTCTGCGCCCGCTCCCTGTCTAGTGCGGCCGGCCCCTGTCACCCACCCTCCGCCGGCCGGCATCTGTGGTTTCAGGCCTGTGGGTCCTTATGCCGGTGACATATTGGCAACGATTTCGCGCAACACTTCCTAAACACAACGCTGTTCCATAACATATGTGTCAGGACGTTGTGGCTCTGGCTGCCCAATGATCCAGGACAGGGGACACCATGGTGCCCCGGGGGTTCCTTCAATCGGCCGAGATCCACGACCGACGGGCAAGGGGAACCCCCGGAGCCCCTCCCGATCCTGAGACGCCACCGTCCACCCCCACATTTGTTGCCTGCGGGCATCGGGTGCGCTGAGGGTGCAATACCTCTGAGACACCGCTCATCCGACGTGAACGTCAACCACCCAGGGGAACGTCAACCACCCCGAGAGACGTAACGGATCCGGTCACACACCCGTCACCCGGTGGGGCCCTCAATCCTGCGGCGAGTGCTCCGCATGCTCACCGAGCAGCCACTCCGCCGCAGTCACGTACTCCGTCACGACCGTTGAGCGGCGTCGGATGGCGCTCACACCCTGCGATGGTGCCGAGAGCTGTTCGGGGGGCCCAGCGGCGTCGCCCCCGGAACCTGACTCGCCCGCGAGACCCGACGTCCCCTCCCCCGCCATACCCGACGCGGACGAATGGGCATGGGAGCCCGCGGCGAACCGCGCCATGGTGAGCGCCTCCGCGGCCTGGGCCATGGAATTGCCGGCCCGGGAGAGCTGCCGGTGCACGTCCGAGAGGTAACCGTCCGTGGAGTGCGGGATGTCCTGCGAGCGCGATGGGGCGCGCACGTGCGCTTCCATGCACACGGCGCGCACCCTGGGCAACAGGTCCGCGAGGTCGTTGGCCACAGGCACGGCGGCGGCGCGCAGTTCGGGGTCGCGCACGGATTCCAGGATCTGGTGGTAGCGGTCCAGGCCGCGCTTGAAGCGGTCGTGGGCCCGGCGCCAGACGCCCTCGCCCAGTTCACGTTCGTCGCGGCGCGTGGCCCTGTAGTCGCTGAAGAAACCCACCGATACCCCTTTCCGATCCGCCACCCGCGGGCAGCAGTCCATGGTACCGCTTCAGCAGCACCGGCCCTCGGGGTGCGCCTCCTGCCAGTCCTGGTAGTCCCGCCAGAATTCGCGTTCCGTCATGAGCGGCGTCCCGCACCCCGAGGCCCGGTGGTACTGCACGTAGTGCTCGTACTTGTCCGCACCGAGCACCCCGTTGCCGAAGCGCAACGCGCCGCGCCACCACGAGCCGACGCGGGCGAGCACCGGGATCTGCGCCGCGCCCGACATCAGTGGTGTCCTCCGCCGGTGGGGGTGCGCTGCTCGATCGGCAGCGCGTCCCATTGCTTGGCCAGGGCTTTCTCGGACGGTGTGGCTCCCAGGCCCGACGGCGCGTAGAAGCGGGACTCCACGTAGGGGTCCTCGTGCGTGCGGCGCTCGTGCCCGCGCAACGCCTTGACGACCTCCACGACGGCCATGATCACCACGATGATCGTGAGCACCACGAAGAGGATGGACAGGGTGCCCTGCACGAACGTGTTGCGCACGACCGCTTCCATGGCCTCCACGTTCTTGGCGGTCCCGAAGCTCGTCTGTCCCTGGGCCAGTGCGTCCTTGAACGCGAAGTGGTTGGCCCAGTAGCCCACCTTGGGGTCCGGGGAGAAGATCTTCTGCCAGGACCCCGTGACGGTGACCAGGACGTCGAATGCGAGCGGCAGCAGGATGATCCACAGGTACTTGAAGCGGTGCAGGTTGGCCGCTATGGCCAGACACACCGCGAGCGCGATGGCCGCGAGCAGCTGGTTGGCGATGCCGAACAGCGGGAAGAACGTGTTGATACCGCCCAGCGGGTCCGTGACGCCCAGGATCAGGATGGATCCCCAGCCGGCGACCATGATGGCCGTGGTGAGCCACGCACCCGCGCGCCAATCGGCATCGCGGAACTTGGGGATGAAGTTGCCCAGGGTGTCGGTGAGCATGAAGCGGGCCACGCGCGTGCCGGCGTCCACCGCGGTGAGGATGAACAGGGCCTCGAACATGATCGCGAAGTGGTACCAGAAGCTCATCATGGAGGCCCCGCCGAGCCACTGGTGCATGATGTGCGACAGCCCGAGCGCGAGGGTGGGTGCGCCACCCGTGCGGGAGATGATGGTCTCTTCGCCCACGGCGTCCGCGGTGCCCTGCAGCAGTTCCGGGGTCACGTGCACGCCGGAGAGACCCAGCGAGTTCACGAACGCCGCGGCGCCCTCCACGGTGCCCATGGTGGCCGCCGGGGAGGAGTTCATCGCGAAGTAGATGCCGCGGTCGATCGACACCGCCGCCACGAGCGCCATGATGGCCACGAAGGACTCCATGAGCATGCCGCCGTACCCGATGAACCGGGTCTGGCGTTCCTTCTCGATCATCTTGGGCGTGGTCCCGGATGCGATCAGGGCGTGGAACCCGGAGAGCGCACCGCACGCGATGGTCACAAACAGGAACGGGAACAGAGAACCGGAGAACACGGGCCCGTCCGAACGGCCCGCGAACTCGCTGACCGCGGGGACTGTGATCTCGGGGCGCACCACCACGATGGCGGCCGCGAGCAGTACGATGGTGCCCACCTTCATGAAGGTGGAGAGGTAGTCGCGCGGGGACAGCAGCAACCACACGGGTAGCACGGCTGCGATGAAACCGTAGACGATCACGCACCACGCGAGGGTCACGCGGTCCAGGGTGAACAATTGGGCGCCGAGGTCCGTGCCCGCGACCCAGCCACCGGTAACGATCGCGGCCATGAGCAGGACGAACCCGATGATCGAGACCTCCATGACCTTGCCCGGGCGCAAGTACCGCAGGTAGACACCCATGAACAGCGCGATGGGGATCGTCATCCCCACGGAGAACACACCCCACGGCGACTCGCCCAGGGCGTTGACCACCACGAGCGCGAGGATGGCCACGATGATGATCATGATCGCCAAGGTCGCGATGATGGCGGCGTACCCGCCCACCACGCCGAGCTCCTCACGGGCCATCTGGCCCAGGGAACGGCCACCGCGGCGCATGGAGAAGAAGAGCACCAGGTAGTCCTGGACCGCACCGGCCAGGATCACGCCCACGATGATCCAGATGGTCCCGGGGAGGTAGCCCATCTGGGCGGCCAACACCGGTCCCACGAGCGGGCCCGCGCCGGCGATGGCCGCGAAGTGGTGGCCGTAGAGCACCCGCCGGTCGGTGGGCATGAAGTCCTTGCCGTTGGCGTTGTACTCCGCCGGCGTAGCGCGACGGTCGTCCGGGCGGGTCAGCTTCCGTTCGATGAACTTGGAGTAGAAGCGGTACGCGATGAAGTAGCTGCACACCGCCGCGAAGACGAACCAGATGGCGTTGATGGACTCACCACGCGCGAACGCGATCATGGCCCATGCGATCGCGCCCAGCAGGGCGATGCCCGCCCAGATCACGATCCGCAGCGGGGTCCAGCGAGTCTGCTCGTGTTCCAGGACCTCGGGGTCCACGTGATTGGGGGGAAGGTCGGTGCGACCCTCGCCCGCGGGCCGGGGTGCGCCCGCCGATTGCTGATGTGTGGTGCTCATGGGGAAGGCTCCGGATCTCGTGCCAACACGCTGGCAGAAGCGTGAGATTGTTGGCACGAGTGTATGCGAGCGGGACCACATTGTCCCGGCATTGGCACCCTGTCGCGGGCACCCCGATCACACGGTCAGCAGCACCTTGCCCACGTGCGATCCGCTGTCGAAGTACTCGTGCGCTTCACGCACCTGGTCGAGCGGGAACGTGCGCGCGACCAGGGGGCGCACCTGTCCGGACGCCACGAGCGGCCACACGTATTCGCGCACCGCCGCCATGATCCGCGCCTTCTCGTCCGCCGGGCGTGCCCGCAGGGTCGTACCGATCACCGCGGCCCGCTTGTTGAGCAACCGTCCCACGTTGAGTTCGCCCTTGATCCCGCCCTGCATCCCGATGATCACGATGCGCCCGTTCGTCGCCACGGCCCGGAGGTTGGGGTCGAGGTACTTGGCGCCGACGACGTCCAGGATCACGTCCGCGCCGTGGCCGTCCGTGAGTTCGTGGACCCGGTCCACGAAGTCCTCGTCCTTGTAGTTGATGGGCGTGGCGCCGAGCTCGCTCACGACGCGCATCTTCTCGTCACTGCCCACGGTCGCCAGCACCGTAAGCCCCAGGGCGCGGGCCACCTGGATCGCGTGCGTCCCGATCCCGCCCGCTCCACCGTGGACGAGCAGGGTTTCCCCCTCCCGGGCCGCGGCGGCCATGAACACGTTGGAGAACACGGTCGCTGCCACCTCGGGCAGCCCCGCCGCGGCGACCGGGTCCACACCGTCGGGCAGCGGGAGGACCTGCCGCCACGGCGCGACCACGCGTTCGGCGTAGCCGCCCGAGTCCACCAGGGCGACGACGCTGTCGCCCACCGCGAGACCCGCCACCTCCGGGACGTCCGCCCCGAGTTCCACGACCGTGCCCGACACCTCCAGGCCGAAGATGTCCGTGGCGTCCGGCGGGACGGGGTAGTTGCCGTTGCGCTGCAGGACGTCCGCGCGATTGAGCCCCGCGGCGGTCACGGCGATCAGGACCCCCTCTGGGGTCAGCTGCGGCTCGGCGGTCTCCGCGGCCTCGAGGACCTCCGGGCCCCCCGATCGGACATCGCGTACTGCTCGCATGGCACTTCCTTCTCTGACGACGGCGTTGTACCCCATCCTCCCGCAGCGGCATCACCCGCGCCAGGGGCGCACCACCGCACCCCTCCCTCCCTGCACCGCGCCGAGGGCATTGGCCCCCCGGGCGCGGCGCATGGAATAATGGCGATTCGTTCGCCCGCGCCGCCGCGGGAGCGCGCGACACTGGAAGGTTGTCCGAGCGGCCTAAGGAGCTGGTCTTGAAAACCAGTGTGCGGTAACCCCGTACCAAGGGTTCAAATCCCTTACCTTCCGCCCAGTTCGAAGGCCCCGGATTCCTGTTCCGTCAGGTATCCGGGGCCTTCGTATGTCCGGCCCTACTGGCACGGATCGGTCGCCCCACCAGCCCTCGGGTTCATGGGGCGCGCGGCGGTCCGCCAAGGTCGCCCCACGTCAGAGAAAGTTTGTCGTTTGCATGGGTCCTGGCCGCCTCCGAAATGGACAGCAGGCTGTGAGTTGCCTCACAGTTCGGCCCGCACCCATCCAGCCAAAAGGCCATCCTCATGAAGAGGTCCGCTCTCCTCGCCCTTCCTACTCTCACCCTGGGGGCTCTGGCGCTCACACCCGCGGCCGCGGGTGCCGTGAACCCGATGAACCCCGCGCTGCCCCTGGCCACGGACGTGCCCATCGCGTGCGGCGAGTTCGTGTCCTCGCACATGGTGATGCCCGGAGGCCCCGCCGACACCGGGACAGACGGGACCGGGCGTGGTGCTGGGCCACGTGAACGCCGCGGGCGGTGGGCCAGGCGTCTTCGCGGACCCGCAACTGCGGCTCATCACGTGCGACCGCTACGATCCCGCCACCGGCACCTTCGACGAGAATCTCGTGGCCCACGCGACCCTCGTCACCGGGGAACCACCCAGCGGTTCCCGAAGTGCAGTCCGGGCGCGGAGCTCAGAGCCCCACGACCTCCCGCAGCTGTTCACTGATCCGCTCGAGCCGCGCCGAGGCCTCCTCGCGGGGAACGGCACCGTTCTCGGGAACCGGGAGGACGACCTCGAGGTAGCACTTGAGCTTGGGTTCGGTCCCGGAGGGCCGCACGATCACGCGGTCATCGGCCTCGGTGCGGATGAGGATCCCCTCGGTGGGCAGCATCTCGGGCCCGCCCTTGGACAGATCCGTGTACTCGACCACAGACGAGCCCGCGATCTCCCGCGGCGGGTTCTCCCGCAGCCGGTCCAGCCCGCGGGTGATGAGCGAGAGATCCGCCACCCGGAACGTCAACGGCGCGGTCGCGTAGAGCCCGTGGAGCGTGGCGAGCCGGTCCAGTTCCTGCTGCACCGTGGCGCCCCGGTCCTTGAGAGCGGCCACGTAGGAGGCCACCCGCACGGCCGTGGAGATCCCGTCCTTGTCACGCACGGCGCTGGGATCGGTGCAATAGCCGATGGCTTCCTCGTACCCGAAACGCAGCCCGGGGGTGCGGGCGATCCACTTGAACCCCGTGAGGGTCTGACGGAACGAGAGCCCGTGGTGCTCGGCGATCCGCCCGAGCAACCGCCCGGAGACGATCGAGCACGCGAGGGTGTCCCCCGCGCGATCGGGATCCGCTGCGGCGTTCTCCCCCAGCAACGCGCCGAGCTCGTCGCCGCTCAGTCGCCGCCAGTCACGTGCGGGATCGCCCGTGCCTGCGCCCGTGGGGATCGCGACGGCGCAGCGGTCCGCGTCCGGGTCCAGGGCGATCGCGACGTCCGCGTCCTGGTCCGCTGCGAGTGCCACGAGCAGGTCCATGGCCCCGGGTTCCTCCGGATTGGGAAAGGCCACGGTCGGGAAGTCGGGATCCGGCTCGGCCTGTTCGGCCACCACGGAGACCCGCTCGAAACCGGCGCCACGCAGTACGGCGAGCGCGGTGTCCAGGCCCACGCCGTGCATGGGGGTCAGCGCGATGGAGATCTCGGAACGGGCCTCGGGGTCGCGCAGGCACCCGGCGCGTTCGATGTAGCCGGCGACCAGATCGGCGTGGGCGGCTGAAACACGCGAGGAGTCCCGGGGAACGCGATCCGCGGGAGGGGCGGCGGCCATGTGCTCAGCGATCAGGGCGTCGTCCGGGGGCACGATCTGCACGCCGCGCTCGTCGTCGGAGCCCACCGCGCGACCGCCCAGGTAGACCTTGTACCCGTTGTCCGCGGGCGGGTTGTGGGACGCGGTGACCATGACGCCGGCGTCCGCGCCCAGTTGTCGCACGGCGTAGGCCACGAGCGGGGTGGGCAGCCGGGACGGCAACCGCACGGCCCGGCATCCGGCGGCGGAGAAGACCGCAGCGGCGTCGGCGGCGAAGTCCTCGGAACCGTGGCGCGCATCGCACCCGACCACGACCAGGGGCGCGGGCCCCACGCGCTCCGTGAGGAAGGAGGCGAGCCCGGCGCTCGCGCGGATCACTACCGCGCGGTTCATCCGCGATTCCCCCGCGCCCACGGCCGCGCGCAGCCCGGCGGTGCCGAACACGAGCGGTCCGGAGAAGCGCGAGTCGAGCTCGGCGAGCGCGGGCTCGTCACCGGAGGCGGCGGCGTTCGACAGCTCGGTGAGTTCGTCGCGGGTCGCGGGATCGGGGTCGTGCTCGACCCACTGCCGCACCCGCTCGAGCAGCTGGTCGCTCATCAGGAATCGAGCCCCTCGAGCACCGCACGGGTCCCGGACAGCCCGAGGCGCGTGGCGCCGGCGTCGATCATGGCCAGCGCGGCCTCGGTCGTGCGGATCCCGCCGGAGGCCTTCACGCCCAGGCGCCCACCCACGGTCTCGGCCATGAGGCGCACCGCCTCGACCGACGCCCCGCCCGCGGGGTGGAAGCCCGTGGACGTCTTGACGAAGTCCGCGCCGGCGGCCTCGGCCTCGCGGCACGCGGCCACGATCTGATCGTCGGTCAGGGCCGCGGACTCGATGATCACCTTGAGCACCGAGGGCGCGGGGCACGCCGCGCGCACGGCCTCGATGTCGTCGCGCACGCCGTCCCAGTCCCCCGCGACGGCGAGGCCCAGGTTGATGACCATGTCCACCTCGTCCGCGCCGTTCGCCACGGACACGGCTGCCTCCGCGGCCTTGATCTGGGCGGGGTGCGCGCCGGACGGGAAGCCGCACACGGTCGCGAGCTTGACCCCCTCGGGCAGGTCCACGTCCAGCCGGGACGGGGAGACACAGATGGAGTACGTCCCGAGTTCACCCGCCTCCCGGGCGAGCTCGGCGACCTGATCGGCGGTGGACTCGGGCTTGAGCAGGGTGTGGTCGACCATGGCGGCCAGTTCTTCACGGGTGATCATGCGGTTCTCCTCGCGGGGGTGGTGCGGCGCGGTGACAATGCACCACGGTGGGGCGACGACGCCCGGTCCCCGAGCGTCGTCGTTGCGGTCGGACGGTGGGTCAGGCGATGCGATCCAGCACGACGTCGTCGCGCGCCCCTGTGCCCTCGGCGGCATCGGGGTCGATCGTGGCGCCGCCGTGGAGGGACTCGAGCGCGCGCTCGAAGCGGTCGGGGGTGTCGGTGTGCAGGGTGAACAGCTTCTGGCCCTTACTCACACGCTCGCCGGGCACCGCGTGGATCTCCACGCCGGCGCCGGCCTGGACGGGGTCGCCCTGCCGGGCGCGGCCAGCACCCAGTCGCCAGGACGCCACGCCCACGGACATCGCGTCCATCTCGATGAGCACGCCCGAGGTCTCGGCCAGCACGTCCTGCGTGTGCTCCGCCTGCGGCAGCTGGGCGTCCGGGTCCCCGCCCTGGGCGGCGACCATGCGCTTCCACGTGTCCATCGCGCGGCCGTCGCGCAGGGCCTCCTCGACGTCCGCGTCGTGCACGCCGGCCGCCGCGAGCATCTCGCGGGCCAACGCCACGGTCAGGCGCACGACGTCGCTCGGGCCACCCCCGGCCAGCACCTCGACCGATTCGCGCACCTCCAGGGCGTTGCCCACGGTGCGCCCCAGCGGGCGGGACATGTCGGTGAGCAGGGCCACGGTGTCCACACCGTGGTCCTTGCCGAGCTCGACCATGGTGCGCGCGAGTTCGCGGGCGTCCTCCTCCGCCTTCATGAACGCACCCGGGCCGGTCTTGACGTCCAGGACCAGGGCCCCGGTGCCCTCGGCGATCTTCTTGGACATGATCGAGGAGGCGATCAGCGGGATGCACTCCACGGTGGAGGTGGTGTCACGCAGCGCGTAGAGCTTCTTGTCCGCGGGGGCCAGGCCGGTTCCGGCGGCGCAGATCACCGCACCCACGGTGTCCAGGATGTCCATCATCTCGGCGTTGCTCAGATCCGCACGCCACCCGGGGATGGCCTCCATCTTGTCCAGGGTCCCACCGGTGTGCCCGAGCCCCCGCCCGGACAGCTGCGGGACGGCCACCCCGAAGCTCGCGACGAGCGGGGCGAGCGGCAGCGTGATCTTGTCCCCCACGCCACCCGTGGAGTGCTTGTCCGCCGTGGGGCGGGACAGCTCCCCGAAGTTCATGCGCTCGCCCGAATCGATCATGGCCTGGGTCCAGTGCGAGATCTCCGCTCGGTCCATCCCGTTGAGGAAGATCGCCATGGCCAGTGCGGACATCTGCTCGTCCGCGACCGCGCCGCGCGTGTAGGCGTCGATCACCCAGTCGATGGCCTCGGGGGACAGCGTCTCGCGGTCCCGTTTCATGCGGATGACGTCGACGGCGTCGAACGCTTCAACCACCGTGATCACTCCCTCGTGTAGCTGCGGCACGGTGTCGTGTCGGCGCCGGGCGTCCCAGGACACGACCTGTCCTGCAATCCTAGGCGGCGTATCGGAAAATATGTCAATTATAGTTTTGACAAATGTTCGCACCGCGGCGGATCCCGTCGCGGCGCCGGAAGTCGAAAGCTGGGGTCACCGTGGACCGTTTCCAGGGCCTGGTGGGGATCGTCCTCATCCTGGGCATCATCATTCTCCTATCCCGCCACCGCACCGCGATCAAGTGGCGCACCCTGGCGGTGGGACTGCTGTTGCAGGTGGGCGTGGCGCTGCTGATCCTCAAGTGGGGTCCGGGCTACGAGGCCCTGAAATGGTTCTCCGGCCTGGTCCAGGGACTGATCGGGTTCACGAACGAGGGCACGCAGTTCGTCTTCGGCGGGCTGCTCAGTGACAACAACGGGTTCGTGTTCGCGCTCAGTGTGCTGCCCGTGATCATCTTCCTGGGTGCCGTGATCGGTGCGTTGTACTACCTGCGGGTCATCCAGGTCTTCGTGCACGTGTTGGGCACGACGCTGAACAAGATCATGGGCACGTCCAAGATCGAGTCCGTGTTCGCGTCCACCGTGATCTTCCTGGGCCAGAGCGAGGCACCGCTCATGATCAAGCCGTACCTGAGCAAGCTCACCCGCTCCGAACTGTTCGCGTGTATGACCGGTGGGTTCGCCGCCGTGGCCGGATCGACCCTCGTGGGGTACTCCCTGCTGGGCGCACCGCTGCCCTACTTGCTCGCCGCGTCTGTGATGAACGCCCCCGGTTCCCTGCTCGTGGCCAAGGCCCTCATGCCCGAGACCGAGACCTCCGTGGCCTCCGTGAACACGCTGAAGGTCCGGGACACCGAGTCCAAGAACCTGATCGACGCGATCGGCAACGGCGCCATCAGCGGCGGCCGGATCGCCGTGATCGTGGGCTGCCTGCTGATCGCGTTCATCGCGCTGATCGCCTTGGTCTCCGCCGTGCTCGGCTGGATCGGCTCACTCTTCGGTTTCGAGGGCTGGTCCCTCGAGGGGCTGTTCGGGATCATCTTCGCGCCGCTCGCGTGGGCCCTGGGCGTGCCGTGGCAGGACGCCGCACAGGTGGGCAACTTCATCGGCCAGAAGACCATCCTCAACGAGTTCGTGGGCTACACCGCGTTCGGCCCGGAGATCCCCAACCTGGATCCCCAGTCCGTGCTGATCACCACGTTCGC
Source organism: Kocuria sp. CPCC 205297 (assembly GCF_040981035.1). Taxonomy (NCBI): domain Bacteria; kingdom Bacillati; phylum Actinomycetota; class Actinomycetes; order Micrococcales; family Micrococcaceae; genus Kocuria; species Kocuria sp. CPCC 205297. Next base: position 40,102 of record NZ_JAVKPY010000011.1, read on the forward strand.
GCTCGCGGGCTTCGCCAACCTGTCCTCGATCGCGATCCAGATCGGTTCCATCGGCGGGCTGGCCCCGGACCGGCGCGCGGACGTGGCCCAGCTGGGCTTGTTCGCCCTGCTCGGTGGGTTCCTCACGAACATGCTCAACGCCGCGCTCGTCGGCGTGATCATGGGGCTGTGACGTGGCTGCACGGCCGGTGACCGGAGCGCCGTCGTGGACCTGACCGCGCGGGACGTCCAGTCCCTGGAGGCGGCCCGGCTCTACCACGAACGCGGCCTGTCCCAGGCGGAGGTGGCCCGGACACTGGCCATGTCCCGCCCCACGGTGTCCAAACTGCTGCAGCACGCGCGCGAGCGCGGTTTCGTGAGCATCGAGATCCGGGACCCCCGCACGGTGTCCACGGACGTGGGGCGCGAGCTGTGCTCCGCGTTCGGGCTCGCCCAGGCCACCGTGGTGGCCGATGCGGAGACCGAGCACGAGTTGCTGCACAACCTGGGTGTCGCCGGGGCGCGGATGCTCGAGGAGAATGTGGCCGACGGCGATCTCGTGGGCATCACGTGGGGTCGCACCATGCGCGCCGTGGCCCAGGCGCTGACCCCCCAACCGCGTAGCGGCGTGCACATGGTCCAGCTCAAAGGCGGCAGCAGCCTGGCCTCACCGGCGGCGGGGCACTTCGAGACCGTGCGGATGTTCTGCACCGCGTTCAACGCCTACCCCCACACGCTGCCCCTCCCGGCGCTCTTCGACAGCCCCGAGGTCAAACGCCTCGTGGCGCAGGACCGGCACATCGAGTACGTCCTGGACCTGGGCCGCAGCGCCCGGGTGGCGGTGTTCACCGTGGGCTCCGCCGGACCGGACGCACCCCTGCTCGCACGCGACTACCTGACCACCGAGGAGCGGGAAGGGGTCGCGCAGCGCGCGGTGGGTGACCTGTGTTCGCACTTCATTGACGACGCCGGCAACCCCGCCGTGCCCGAGCTCGACGCCCGCACCGTGGCCATCCCCCTGGACTCCCTGCGGCACAAGGAGATCCGGATCTGCGTGGCCGGCGGCGCGGCGAAGACCCCGGTCCTGCGCGCGGCACTGCGGGCCGGATACGTGTCCCACCTCGTCACCGACGAACGCACCGCCCGCACCGTCCTGGGCTGAGCCGGCGGCGCGGTTGTGGTGGGACCCGCATGGTTCGGCGCGATCCCGGCCGGGTCGACCTGATCCCGGCGGTGTCGGCCCGAGCCCACCCGTCCCGGCCCCATGGCGCGCAGTTGCTCCGCGCGCGATCACTCCCCGTATGACGCCGCCCGGGCCGGATCACTGCCGCGCGCGCGGCTCCCCCAGGATCTCCCGGGCGATGGCGTCCGCGTCCGCGATGGTCCGGGCACCCAGGTGGGCCGGTGCACCGGCCTCGGCCGCGATCGACACACCCCACTGCACCGAGGACAGTTGCAGACCGATCACGTGGATGCCGGGTTCCACCGCGTCTTTGTCCCCCACGGCGCGGTAGACGAACGAGCCGGCCGCGGCGTCGTCGTCGTGGGCACCCCGCGGACGCTCGCGCGAGACGTCCAGACCCGTGCTCGTCTCGGGGCTCGCGCCGTCGCGCGTCTCCATGAGTTTCGCGCGCACCAGGCCGCGCTCGTGCATGTGCGTGAGCAGCGGGGAGATGTTGCGGTGGACGTCGTTACTCGGGGACATGGCCTCGATCATCCACCGTGAGCGCACGGGTGCCGCCTCGACCCACGGGGACGCGGCCACGAAGTAACCCTCGGAGCGGTCCACGACGAAGCGCGGTTCGGGGCCCAGGAACCGCACGATCCCTGCGCGGGTCAGCGCGGCGAGCTGCTGGATCCGCAGCACGGGCGGTCCGGAGGCCAGCCCCTCCACGAAGGGTTCGAACTCGCGCTGCAGCTCGTGGACCCAGGACGAGTCCGAGATGCCGATCTCCGCAAGGACGCACTTGAGCACGCTGCGCGCGGCATTGAGGGACGCGATCGCCATCTTGACGGGATCGTCCTCACCCTGCAGGGACCCGTGGACGTCCCGGTCCAGGTAGTGCACCACGGCGGCCGCGTACTCGTCGTGGCTCGCGAAGCTCACGTCTTCGAAGGGCCGAGCGAGCCGGGCCTGCTGCAGTTGCCGCCCGGGGACCACCGAGTCCGAGATCAGCGCGTCGCTCTTGCGCGCCCAGTTCACGTCCGTGCGATCCGTGAGGATTTCATCCAGCCGGTCCAGGAACGCCCGGGGGTCCCCCAGGAACGCGTCCGGTGCCGTGCGCGCGAGCACCACGTAGTAGTTCCACACGGCGTCCTTGCGGATCAGGGGTCCGAGTTGCCGGTCGAAGGACAGCTCGCCGGGGCTCGAGGCCGCAACGTGGCGCACCGCGTCCACGGTGAAGAAGCGGGTCTGCAACGACGCCGCGTAGTACCCCCGGAGCCGCGGCTTCGCCCGATACGGCGTTCCGCGACGCGAGCCCGCCACGATCTTCGGTTCCCGTCCGGAGGGGTGGTACACCAACCGTTCAGGGTTGTCCAGATCGGTCGTGAAGCGGCCTCCCCGCCCCTCGGTGAGCTGGGCGAGCGCGTCGCAGAAGTTCAGGCCCATGCCCCGCACGAGCACCGTCTCGCCGTGCGGTAGATCGGGCCACGCGGCGTCCGCGGGCACGGTGGGCGGCCAGTACGTCAGTCCGTGTTCGGCGGCGCCGTCCACGAGTTCCTTCTGGGACGGACGCAGGTGCGCGTCCAGGTGGCCCAGCGCGAGCACGACAGCGTCCGCGGGCAGCACCACACCGCCCGCGAGTTCCACGGAGTAGCGATGACGCCCGTCCGTCCTGACCCACGCGTCCACGGCCTCGGCGCGGTGCACCGTGAGCTCCACGGTGCGCGGCAGGTTCTCCCGCAGGGTCGCGAAGACCCACGCGAGGTAGCGCCCGTAGGTGGCGCGCGGCGGGTACCCCTGCGGGGTCAGCCGCGCGAGTTGGTCGCGTTGCTCGTCCGTGAGCGGGCTCACCGGGGTGATCTCCCCGGCGACGACGCCGCGGCGCCACCGTTCGAAGCTCACCCCCCGCAGGGGCTCCAGCGCGGGGACTGCCAATGCGCCGTCGGCGGCGATCACGGTGGGGAAAAGAGAAGGGGTGTTCATGAGGAACAGCTCCGACTGGTCGGTGCGCCACACGTGCCCCGGTCCGGGAGGGAAAGGATCCACCAGGTCCACGTGGACGCGGATCCCGTGGGCCGCGGAGTGCGCCGCGAGCCGTTCCACCACGGACAGGCCTCTGGGGCCCGCTCCCACCACCACCACGCGTTGCTGAATCACCACGTCCTTCAGGATAACGAAGGGTGACCCCCGTTCGGGCCGGGCATGAATCCGACGTGGACGTCCGGCCGGTGTCGCGCTCGAGTGCTCGACGGACCGACCAGTACACCACCCGCGGGCATGCCGCGGGCCTGGCGGAGCGCTCCCGATGCGCATGTGCACGCGCTCGTCTGTGACCGTTACCCTTACAGGGGCCCGGCCCCGGAAGGCCCGCCCGACCCCGTCCGCTCCAACGCTGGGAACCTCTCCATGTCCTCTGCCGCTCCGGCCGAACCACGCACGCTCGCCCCCCAGGGCACCACCGGGACCATTGCGGTGCTGCTCGTGGCCGCGTTCGTGGTGATCCTCAACGAGACCGTCCTGAACGTGGCGCTGCCCCACATCATGGGAGACCTGCACGTGGACGCCGCCACAGTGCAGTGGGTGACCACGTCCTTCATGCTCACGATGGCCGTGGTGATCCCCACCACCGGGTTCCTGCTACAACGCTTCAGTACCCGCGCGGTCTTCGCCCTGGCCATGGGCAGTTTCGCGGCCGGGACCCTGCTGGCCGCGCTGTCCCCGAGTTTCGGGGCGCTGATCGCCGCGCGCGTGATTCAGGCCTTCGGCTCGGCGATCATGCTCCCGCTGCTGATGACCACCATCCTCATGCTCGTCCCCCAGCAGCGCCGCGGGGTGGTGATGGGCAACGTGTCCATCGTGATCTCGGTGGCCCCCGCCCTGGGTCCCACGCTATCCGGGTTGATCCTGGCGCACTTCCCGTGGCGCACGGTGTTCTGGTTCGTACTGCCCATCGTCCTGCTGGCCCTGGTGATCGGCCTGCTGCGGTTACGGGACGTGAGTGAACGCGGGAGCCTCACACTGGACCTGCTGTCCGTGGTGCTGTCCGTGCTGGGCTTCGGTTCCCTGGTCCAGGGCCTGTCCGTGGTGGGGGCCGCCGGTTCCCACGCCGGCACCGAGTCCGGCTGGCTTTCCACGACCGCCGGCGGTGCCACCGTGCTCGCGCTGGGCGTGGTCCTCGTGGCCCTGTTCGTGTGGCGGCAGATCCGGTTGCAGCGCAAGGACCAACCATTCCTGGACCTGCGCACGTTCCGGCACCGGGACTTCACGGTCTCCGTGGCGGTGCTCGCGCTCGGCATGATGGCGTTGTTCGGCGGTGTGATCGTGTTGCCCCTCTACCTGCAGACGGGCCGCGGGCTGGACACCCTGCAGACCGGCCTGATCCTGCTGCCCGGTGGGCTCATCATGGGTCTGCTGGGACCGCTCGTGGGTCGGTTGTTCGACGCGTTCGGCCCCCGCCCCCTGGCTGTTCCCGGCGCCGCACTGCTGACCCTCGTGATGTTCGGCTTCTCCCGGTTGCAGTCCGACACCCCCGTGTGGTGGATCGTGACCCTGCAGATCTCCATGTCCGTGGGGCTCGCGCTGATCTTCACGCCCGCGTTCACCTCCGGGCTGAACCCGCTGCCGCCGCAGTTGTACTCGCACGGTTCCGCGACGCTGTCCACGTTGCAACAGGTGGCCGGCGGCGCGGGCACGGCGTTGCTCGTGGGCGTCCTGCAGGCCGGCACCGTGATTCATCGGCAGGCCGACGGCACCACCGTGACCGATTCCATCCCCGGCGTCCACGCGGCATTCGTCACCGCCACGGTGATCGCGGCGATCGCCCTCGTGCTCACGTGCTTCATGCGCCGCTCCACCCCCACGGAACTGACCCGCGTGGGGGACGACGCCGCTCGGTAATGTCCCCGCGCGGATGCCGCAGCGCTGTCGTACCCCGCCCACGAACCGCCCGAGAACATCCGAGGCCCGAAAAGGCACGCTGCCAATCGGTCGCGTGCCCTTTCGGGCCAGAAATGCAGCGGGTGGATCACCGCGGGACGGTCACTTGATGCGGGTGACCTTGACACCCCCGCGCGGGGTCCAGGTGTACTGCGTGCGCTCGCCCGTCCTGATGTTCTGGAACCGCTGGTAGGCGCCGGTGGACGTGCGGACCTCCGGGGAGATCGGGTACCCCGCCTTGGTCTCGTACCCCTTGCGGACCCAGACCCGGCCGATGCCCGAGCTCTCGACGATCGGTTGCGCACCCGTGCGAGCGCTCCACAGGATCTTGGTGGTCTTGCCCGAACGCGGGTCCACGAAGCTCTGGTAGTAGCCTCCCGTGGCGGTGCGCTGCTCGTTGGTGAACGGGATGCCCACCGCGCGGGCACCGCCCAGGCCCTCGTGGCGCGAGCCGATGCCCGTCCACGTGCGGACCTCGCGCACCCCGGTGCGGGAGGACCAGTAGAGCTTGGTGGTGCGCCCGTTCTTCACGAAGTGCTGCACGACGCCGCCCACGCCCGTGTCCCGCTCCCCGGTGGTCGGATTGCCGTAGACGCCCGCCCCACCGTGGGACTTGTAGTACGTGGCGATCGCCCCGCGCGCGGTGGGCGCCACCGCGCGGGCGGCGCGCACCGCGTCCACCTTGCGGTAACCGTTCACGTTCACGCCGGTGTCCCGCAGGGTCTTGCGGATGGCCTCCACGCCGATGTTCGGGTTGCGCTCCTTCATCAGGGCGATCACCCCGGACACGTGCGGCGCCGCCATGGACGTCCCGCTCAGGTCCCCGTACGAGGGCGCGCCCAAGCTGAACGCCCCCGTGTTGACCGTGGACCAGATCGGCGCGTTGGTGTCCCCGCCCGGGGCTGCGACGTCCACCATGGGCCCCCAGTTGGAGTAGCCGGTGATCCGGTTCTGGGACGACGTCGCGGCGACCACGATCGCGCCGCCACAGTTGGCGGGGGCGGCGAGATTGGCGCTCTTGCCCGCGTTCCCGGCCGCGACCACGAGCGGGACCCCGATCTTGTGCATGCGGTTGACCGCGTTCTGCATGACGGGTGCGCACGTGGGAGCGTCCCACGCCTCGGAGAGGTTCACGACCTTGGCGGGGATCGTGTTGCGCGGGACCCCGGGGATGGCGATGCCCGCGGACCACATCACACCGTCCGCGATGTCCGAGATGTACCCGCGGCCGTCCGCTCCCAGGACGCGGGCGTGCTGGATCCGGGCGTCCGGGGCCACCGCGGCGATACCCGTGCGGTTGTTGGTGTGGGCCGCGGCGATCCCGGCCACGTGCGAACCGTGCCACCAGTTGGGCCGCCCGGGGCTCCAGTCGCCCTCGTCCTGCGGGTTGCCGTCCCGGCCGTTGCCGTCCCGCGAGTGGTACAGGTCCGAGAGGAAGTCGTACCCGCGCACCGTGCGCTGAGTGAGGTCCGGGTGGTTGATCTGGCCCGTGTCCGCGATCCCGATCACCACGCCGTTACCCGTGCCGTGCGACCATGCGGAGGGCACACCGATGTTGCGGGGACCCCACTGGTAGTTCCAGTAGCGGTCGTTCGGGGCGGACGCCGCGTGCGCCGCGAGCCCGTTGACCACGATCAGGTCCGGTTCCGCCGATTCCACGGCGGGGTCCTTCTCGAGGGTCTCGACCACCGCTTGCTGCTCCGCCTTGTCGAGCATCGTGTCGGATTCCACCACCTGCTCGGCGTTGCCCGTGGTCTTGACGATCTCCGGATCCTCGATCTCGGTGGACGTCCCCACCTCGGTCAGGACCTCTTCCTTCTGCGCCTCGGGGACGTGGTCCTTGAACTTCACGACGATCCGGTCGGTTTCCGCCAGGACCTTGCCCTGGGCGCCCGTTCCTCTTCCGAGGGATTCGACGCCGCCCACGGTCGGGGGTTTCGTCTGGGCCTGTTGTTCCGGGGTGGGTCCCTCCGGGGGTGCGGCCGCCGCGGGTGCGGCCGTGGCCAGCAACAGCGCGGAGACGGACAACGTGAGAAGTGTTCGTGCGGAGCGTCGTGGCATGATTTCCCCCTCGGGAATCAGCTCGCGGAGGCGGGATCAGCACCGGATCGAGGTGGCTGACGCCCGTGGACGGGAGCACCGGACTGCGAATGCCACGAACTTTACCAATGTAAATATCGCGGGGGTACCCCCGATACGAACGAGGGCCCCACATGACATGCGGGGCCCTCGACATTCCGCGGAGACGGGGGGATTTGAACCCCCGGTCCGGTTTAACCCGGACCCTTCATTAGCAGTGAAGTCCATTCGGCCGCTCTGGCACGTCTCCGTGTCGTTCGTGATGCTCTGTTCCATGAGAACGAGCTCATCCCAAAACAACGGACGTCAGCTTATCGGCACGGCGCGCAAGCGGTCAAAGCGGCGGGCGCGTCGTTCCCACCGGGATGCAGCGGCAGCACACCCCGGCGTGGTAGTCATAGTGCGGGGCGTTGTGCTCCGTTCGCTTCCGCCCGAAAGGTCTTCGTCCCGTGCGATCACTCGTCGTCACCGCGTGGTTCCCCGACGCGGAAACCCCCAGCCGCACCCCCTTCATCGTGGAGCACTGCTGGGCGCTGCAGGAAGCGGGCCAGGACGTCGCGGTGGTGCACGTGAACATCGGTCGACGCACGCGCACCACGGAGCAAGAGGTCTACCAGCGCATCCCTGTCACCCGCGTGTGGCTCGACGTGACGGATCCGCGCTCCTACGCGCACGTGACCCGCGTTCTCTCCGCCGGGCTGCGCGGCGCGGACGTGCTGCACACGATGGCGTTCTCCGCGGTCCTGCTGAGCGCACCGGCCTGGGCCGTGCGACGGCTGCCCTGGGTACACACCGAGCACTGGAACGGAGTGGTCAATCCCGCGAGTGTGAATCCGCTGTGGCAGCGGTTGGCATGGCTGCGGCATGCCTTGCGACTGCCTCACGCGGTCACGGGCGTGACCGCCGAGCTGTGCACCGAGATGGCGCGCTTCTCCCGCCCCGGGGCGACCCACGTGGTGCCGTGCGTCGTGGAGAACCCTCACCCGGCCGCCGAGTTCCCGGCGAGCCCGCCCCTGCGACTGGTGGGCGTGGGGGCACTCATCGATCGCAAACGCCCCGTCCTGGCGTTGGAGACCGTCGCGGAACTGGTGCGCCGCGGAGTGGACGTGCACTACACCCTGGTGGGCAAGGGCCCCCTCATGGAGTCCCTCCCGGAGACCGCCCGTGAGCTGGGCATCGAGGACCGGGTCGTGCTGACCGGGGCGGTCCCCCCGGCGGAGATCGCCCAGCGGCTCTCCGACGCGCACATCTTCTTCCTGCCGAGCGCCCAGGAGAACTTCTTCACCGCCGTCGCCGAGGCCATCGCGGCCGGTCGGCCCGCCGCGGTCCCCCTGAGCGGCGGGTTCGACGACTACTGCACCCCCGAGAACTCGGTGCTCACCCGCAGCTGGGACGTCCCCGTGCTCGCGGACGCGATCGAGACCGCGCGGGACCGCTTCCGTGAGGCCGATCCGGCCGCCATCGCCGCCACCGTGCGCTCCCGGTTCTCCCGCGCGGAGATCGGTGCGCAGTTCTCCCGCCTCTACCGTGCCGTGACGCGGGATGCGTCCGGTCGACACGCGAGTCGATAAACTCCAGGATGTGACATCCTCCCCCACCTCAGGCTCCCCCTCTCGGCGGTGGCGGGGAATCCTCTTCCCCCCACCGAATCACGAGAACCGGGACAACCCCATCGGTTCGTCGTTCGCGTTAACCGTGATCGCCGTGTTCGTGCAGGGACTCTCCCGTTTCGGATACAGCCTGCTGGTGGGCAACATCCTGGGCAGTGAGATCCTGGGGCGCGTCAACCTGGCCATCTCCCTGGCCCTGTTCCTGGTCCTGCTGTGGCCGCAGGCCTCGGGCAACGCGGCGGCCAAGTTCATCGCCATGGCGCGCGGTCAGCAACACCGCGAGGAGCAGTTGTCCGTGGCGGTCTACACGTCACGCACCGCGGCCCTGGCCTCGGCGGTGCTGGCCGTGGTAGCGGTCGTGGTGGCCACGTACTTCCTGCACCTGCCCCCAAGCTACGCGCTGTCCGCGGGCCTGCTGGTGATCGCGCTGTCCGCCTACAACTTCGTACGCGGTGTGCGCACCGGCAACAACCAGTTCGTGACCACGGCCGTGTGGGACTGCATCAGCTCGGGGATCACCCTGACCCTCCTGGTCGTGGTGCTGCTGGGTGGTTTCACACCGCTGCTGCTGGTGCCGCTGAGCCTGGGCTACCTGATCTACGCGATCCCGGGCTGGCCGCACCGTTCCGGCGGCCCGCTGCCCACATCCCTCAAACGGCAGATCAACTCGTTCACGGCGTGGGCGTCCATCAACATCCTCACCGCTTCGGGTCTGCTGCAGCTGTCCATGATGCTCGGCAAGCACTACGACACCCCCGCCGCGGTGGGTCAGTACTCCGCCGCGGTGAGCATCGCGACGCCGGCCAGCATGCTCTCCTCCTCCATGCTCGTGGCCCTCGCGCCGGCCGTGGCCCGCATGTTCACCGCCGGGGACATGGCCGGCATGAAACAGCAGCTCGATTCCATCCTGCGGGTCATGGTGCTCATGTTCCTGCCCGTGTTCGGCGTGGGCATCCTCTGGGCGCCGTACGTGATCCACGGGCTCTACAACGCCCGCGCCGAGGAGTTCACCGGGGCCGTCCCCCTGCTCATCGTCCTGTTCTTCGCGGTCTCCGCCACGAGCTTCAACGCCTCCAACTCGCGGCTCAACGGCGGGGAGAGCTGGGGGGTCCGCGCACTCGCGGCGTGCAACGCGCTCGGGCTGGCCCTGGGCGTCGCCACCGTCCTGTGGTGGGGTCCGCGGCTCGGTGTCATGGCCGCGGCCATGGGGTACCTGGTCGGCTGCCTCATCAGTGCGGTGGGGCCGCTGATCATTGTGTGGGTCCACGACCGCATGAAGTGGTCCGGTCTCATGCTCCGGGTGGTGTTGGGGTACGTGCTGATCCTGGCCGGGCTGTGGCTCGTGTTCACACATCAGGGCGTGCTCGTGACCGTCCTGGCGACCGTGGGATTCTTGGCGCTGTGGTGTGTGATCTCATGGCGTGATCTCGCACCGCGTGTGGACATGGTCAGGCGCAGGCTCCGTCGCGGCTGACCCGTTCGCGACGGCGGTCGGTTCAGTTCCGCGACCCTGCCGCGAGCGCCCAGCGGTAACGCAGGATCTGGACGGCGCTCGCGGCGACCACCCGCAGGGGTGCCTGCCGGCCCAGCACCCGGGTCCAGCGCTCGGTGAGCAGCGCGTCCGGCGTGGCGAAACGACGTCGCTCGGCCAGGGCCGTGAGCAACTCCTGTTCCCCCGTGCCCGGGGACAATAACCGCGCGACCCGCAGGTCCGCCCGCGAGAGCTGGTCCGCGACGTGCGGCGCGTACTGCGTCAGTTCGCCGAACACGGCGTTCGCCGACCGCGCGTAGGTGGCGTCCCACGCCCCCGAGCGCACGGCGTGTTCCAGAGCGGGGAAGAAGTTCACGCGGATGTACTTGAGGATGTAGGACCGCTTCAGCTCGTCCGGAACCCCTGCGAACCAGGGTTCGCGACCGAGATCCAGGGCGGCTGCCACGGTTTCTCGGATCGGGAGGAGCTGGCGCGAGACTCGGTCCGTACCATCCGCATGCATCAGCACCCCGGGGAGACCGGGCGCGAGATCGATCCGGTGTGCCCCCGCATAAAGGGCCATGACGAACGACTGGTCCTCACCCGTTCTCGCAGACTCGTCAAAGCGAGCCCCCGTGCGCCTGACCGCGGACATACGGATCAGTCCGAATGCCGTGCTGCGGTACCCCAGGCGGTCCTTCACGGGATCCAGATCCGAACGGCGCAACGGCCTGACGATGGGGGTGATGTCCACCCTCGGGTTCTCGTGGTGCTGGAAGGGCATGACCAGGTCGCTACCGCGCCGCTCGGCGATCCTGAGCCACCGGGTCACCGCGCCGGGATCCAGGGTGTCGTCGCTGTCCAGGAAACTGATGTAGCGGGCGCTGGTCCGTCGCAGCGCCTCGTTGCGCGGCACGGCCGCGGTACTCCCCCGGTCCTCGGACTCGATGACGTCCACCACGGCGCGTTGCTCGACGCTCACCATGGAATGCACTTGCTCGGCGGTGAGGTGATGCGCGACCGCCGTCACCCGGCACTGACCGGGGGCCGCACCGGGGGCCGCACGCAATGCCGAGGACACGGCCCGCTGCAAAGGCCGCGAGGTGGAATGGACCGGGATCACGATGTCCACGAGCGGCGGTTGCGGGTGTTCGACCATGTCGCAAGGATAATTTACACACGTTTCCCGTCGCCTGGGTGTCCCCTTAAGAGTGCCCGATCCATCCCACGGCGGCCCGATTCACGCCTGGGCGGCGAGTACGAACGGCAGCACCGCGTCCGCCCCGGCGTGGCGCAACTGCCGGGCCGCGACCGTGAGGCTCCACCGGCTGTCCACGAGGTCGTCCACGAGCAGCACGCTCGCCCGCGGCGCCCGCGCCAACTGTTCCGCGAGGGGCTCCGGGACCAGGAACCGGTCCCACACCTCGGCGAGCCGGTAGGCGCTGTTGCCGCCGTGGGAGCCGCGGGGGACGTCCGGGTTCAGTTCGAGCGAGCCCCAAAACGGCAGGTGCCCCGCGGAGGCGAGCCCGCGGGCCAGCGAGTCCACGAGCTGTGGGCGGGACAGTGACGGCATGGCCACGACCGCGGTGGGCCGTTCCTGCCAGTCCCACTGCGCCAGGACGGTGATGCTCGCGCGTCCCAGGTCCGCCGTGACCACCGAATCCACGGGATCGCCGTGCTCGTCCGAGCGGAAGATTTCCCGCAACCGCTGCCCCCATCCGAGATCGGTGAGCCGGGCCAGGGCGCGGCCGCGTTCGGCGCGTTCCGTTTCCGGGATTTTCCCCTTGGCCTGCAACCCCAATCGATCCATGCCGGTGGGCCACTGCGCGCGGGGTTCCACGGGGACACCGGCCCGGTGCAGGGCGGCGTCCGCGGCGGCGGAGGCGTCGGAATGCACGGTGGTGGGGTACCACGGCCCGGCGCACACGTCGCACCGACCGCACGGTTCCGCGGTGGCGTCGTCGAGCTGGCGGGTGAGGAAGCGCATGCGGCACTCGCTCGTGAACTGGTAATCCATCATGGCCTGCTGTTCCGCGATCCTGGCCTTGCGCACCCGCTCGTAACGCGGGGCGTCGTAGGTCCAGGGCCGGCCCGTGCTCTGCCAGCCGCCGGAGACCCGTTCCACCGCGCCGTCCACCGCGAGTACCTTGAGCAACAGCTCGAGCGGGGAGCGTTTGATGTTGACCCGCGGCTCGAGAGCCGCCACCGACAACGGGCCGCCGTTCTCCGCGAGCGCGGTGAGCACCGCGGTGGCCTTCTCCTCGGTGGGCATGGACGCGGTGGCGAAGTACTCCCAGATCTCCCGGTCCTCGCCGCCCGGTAGCAGCAGGACGTCCGCGGTGTCGGTCGCGCGCCCCGCGCGCCCCACCTGCTGGTAGTACGCCACCGGGGACGACGGCGCTCCCAGGTGCACCACGAAACCCAGGTCCGGTTTGTCGAAGCCCATGCCCAGCGCGGACGTGGCCACAAGGGCCTTGACCCGGTTCTCCTTCAGGGCGACCTCGAGTTCCTCGCGTTCCGCCGCGTCCGTGCGACCGGTGTAGGCCGCCACGGGATGGCCCGCCTCCGTCAGCGCTCGGGCAGTGTCCTCCGCCGCCCCGATGGTCAACGCGTAGATGATCCCGCTGCCCGGAAGCTGGTCCAGGTGTTCGAGCAACCAGGCGAGCCGTGTGGCGGTGGAGGGCAGTCGCAGCACGCCGAGCCGCAGGGACGCGCGGGACAGCGGACCGCGCAGGGTGAACACCTCGCCGCGGTACCCGGAGCCCACCCCGAGCTGCTCCCGGACGTCCTCGATCACGCGTTCGTTGGCGGTGGCCGTGGTGGCCAGTACGGCCACCGAGTCCGAGAGGTCCGCGAGCAGGTCCTTGATTCGCCGGTAGTCCGGGCGGAAGTCGTGACCCCAGTCCGAGATGCAGTGGGCCTCGTCCACGACGAGCAGTCCGAGCCGGGAGACGAGCTGTGGGAGTTGCTCGTCCCGGAAACGGGGATTGTTGAGGCGTTCCGGGGACACCAACAGGACGTCGATCTCACCGCGATCCAGTGCCGCGGAGATCTCCGCCCACTCGGGGGGGTTGGCGGACGAGATGGCCGCGGCGCGGACACCCGCGCGCTGGGCCGCCGCGACCTGGTCCCGCATGAGTGCGAGCAGCGGGGAGATGATCAGCGTGGGGCCGTAGCCCTGGGCCCGCATCAACAGCGCGGACAGGAAGTACACCGCCGATTTCCCCCACCCGGTGCGCTGCACCACGAGTGCCCGCCGGTGCTCCTGGACGAGTGCGGAGATGGCCTCGAACTGACCGGGGTGGAAATCGGCGTGCGGGTTCCCCGTGAGCTCACGGAGGTGGTGCAGGGCTCGGTCCCGGAGGGGTGCGGTGTTCGCGGGCGCGGTCATGACTCGAGTGTCCCAGCAGGTTCGGACACGCAGAAGCGACCGGAGCGCCCACCACGGCGCGAGGCGCGGCCCTCTGCATCAGGCCCCATGACGCGCCGGGTCGGGCGTACGACCCCTTAACGCGTTGCGTCCGCTGCGCCAGGACTCATTCCCCCGAAGGAGTCCATGCTGCGCAGCGGACGCATATGCCGGAGAACCGGCGCGGATCAGGTCCGCTCGAAGCACATGCCCCCCGGCATGAACCTCGTACCGTCGCCTCACGGGTGACCCGGACACACCACGCCCCCCAGCGTGGAACGCGTACGAATCCGTCATCGACGTGCGGCCCGTATTCCCCCCGGTCATGACCGCACATCACTGAATGTCCCGTGTTGCGACATGAATATGCTGACACGTCCGCACCAGGATTTCCAGCGGTCACCGCGTCACGCAAGACCCATCGCAGTTTTGTGGACAAACCAACTCAAGCGCATGTTCTCCCAGGTGGGAGGCCGATTCCCCGCTTCCATTGCGCGCAATCGACCGGACGACGGCGCTGATTCGTAGCGCAAAATGGGGACAGCTCGGACGCCCCAAATGCCCGTCATGGGGACCCGTGTCAGTGGTCGTCGTCCTTCTCGACCCGCTCGGCGTTCCGCTGACCCTGCGTCAACCGCTCGATGTCCGCGTGGCTGTCGAAGTTCGACCCGAGAGCACCGGCGATCGTGCCGAGCGAGGCAGAGAGCCACGCGATGTCCACGTAGTTGCTCAGCGAGGGAGAGACTCCGATCACGGATTGCATGTATCCGACTTCGATCACCACCAGAGCGGCCACGAGGATCCCCGCCATGAGCACGGTGTAGAACGTGAGAACCGTCACGAGCAGCGTGGCGATCGTGGAGGCGTTGTACATCGCGGCCTCCACGCGACTGCCGAGCCGCCGGGGCGGATCCCACAGGCGGTTGCTGAACATCAGCCACCCCACCATGGCCCCAACCGCCAGGAGCGAGATCAGGGCGAGCCGCCACGAGGGCAACGCCAGGGACATCTGCCAGATGGAGGAGTAGAACACGCCGAACGCGCCGGTGGCCGAGGCGGCCGCCCACATGCGCTTGAGCTTGGTGACGTCCTGGAACGGCTGGTTGGTGCGCACCATGCCCAGGACCAGGCGGATGCGACCTGGCCACCACCACGGCGACGCAATGAACACGGAACGCCCGGTGTCCACGTCCTGCTCGTGGACCACTCCGAAGCGCACACGCCGGTCCTGGACGTCCGGGAGGTCCTGATGGGCCAGGGTGTCCAGGGAGTCGAAGATGGCGCGTTCCAGTTTGATCGTGAGCCCCCGCCAGCCCAGCGCGGGCAGCGAGATGATCACGAGCCCGTCCTCGAAGTGCAGCTCCGCCATCTTGGGCAGCTTGCCCGCCCGCCGGGGGATCTCCGTGATCACGACCTGGAAATCGGCCTCACCCTCGCGGGACCACGCGCGCACGGCGTCCACGTCCAGGCTGTTGTCGGGGCGCAGGGGGATGGTCCTGTCCCGGCGCACGAGCTCGTAGTCCCCGAAGCCGTCCCCGCCGTGGCGGTGCTGCAATCGACTGAAGATCGCGGAGCACAGCCCGGGATCGGTGAAGACGTCTACGCGATAGGCCGGGTCCATCCGCCCCATGATCCCAGTCCGCCGGCTCGCCCCACAATCGACAGTGGGCTTACCGTTGCGTGACGCCCCCGTCCGCGCGGATCCCGGGCACACTGGTGCCATGGACATGACCGTGACCCGCACCGGCCCCGCTCGCCCGGCGGACGTGTGGCAGCACTACGAGCGCCTCGATCTGTGGACCGTGTGGGCTCCCCACCTCACGAACGTCCGCGCCGATTCCACCACCCTGGCCCCCGGCACCTCGGGCGTGGTCACGGCCCTGGGCGTGGTGCCCGCGGCGTTCCGTGTGATGAGCGTCCGCGCCAACCTGCATTCGTGGTCCTGGCGCGTGCGCGTGGGTCCCGTGACGCTGGAGCTCACGCACGATGTCGCTCCCACCCCGAGCGGCGGTTCCCGCGCGGACGTCAGGCTCCAGGGCCCCGCCCCCGTCCTGCTGGCCTACCGCCCGCTCATGGGCTGGGCGCTCGCGCGCCTCGTACGGGTCGGCCCGGCGCACTGAGCGCGACTCTGCCAGAGGCGCTGCACGCGGGCAGGTCCGGGGCGCCGAAGGCTGCTCGCCCCGGGCCCCGAATGCGAGCGGACACGGAAATGCCCCGCGCGATCGTGATCGCCACGGGGCACATGGTCTCCGGTTCCGGGAGGTGGTGCGCCCTGTGGGGCTCGAACCCACGACCCATGGATTAAAAGTCCACTGCTCTACCAACTGAGCTAAAGGCGCGTGCCCAGCCGCGAGTTACCGCCACCGAGCACGGCTACTCTACCGCAGCGCGGGCGCATTTCCAGTTCGGGAAGCGGCCTCCCGCGCGGCACCGACGGCAACCACGGGCGGGCCCAGCGGGCCGCACCGCGCGGCGCGACGAGCCACCGCGCCGTGGGCGAGCGCGCGGCGTCGTCGTCGACCGGGCCCGTCCGCAATATGGGACCCTGGGAGGAGACGACACCCGGGGCGTGCGCAGCCCGCCGCGGGGTTCCCGCCGAGCCTTCGAGGAATGACCCATGAGCACCGTCGCGATGTCCAAGCTGGGCCCCTCCCCCGTCACCGAGTACCTGCGCCGCGTGGTGGAGGACCTGCGCCCGCTGACGGACGGCACGGTGAACAATTCCGTCCCGGAGCTCGCGGCCGCGGACGAGAACATCGTGGGGATCGCCGTGGCCACCGTGGACGGCGCGCTCTACCAGGCCGGGGACACCAAGCTCGAATTCTGCATCCAGTCCATCTCCAAGGCCTTCACGTATGCCCAGGCGCTCACGGACCGCGGCCCGGAGGGTGTGTTCGAGAAGATCGACGTGGAACCGAGCGGTGACGCCTTCAACGAGATCTCACTGCAGCCGGAGACGGGACGCCCCGCGAACCCC
This sequence comes from Kocuria sp. CPCC 205297, assembly GCF_040981035.1. Taxonomy (NCBI): domain Bacteria; kingdom Bacillati; phylum Actinomycetota; class Actinomycetes; order Micrococcales; family Micrococcaceae; genus Kocuria; species Kocuria sp. CPCC 205297. Next base: position 56,728 of record NZ_JAVKPY010000011.1, read on the forward strand.
ATGATCAACGCGGGCGCGATCGCGGCGACGTCCCTCGTGCGCAACACGTCCCACGGCACGCGCATGGAACGGATCCTGCGGTTGCATTCCCGATGCGCGGGCCGGCAGCTGCGGATCAACAAGAACATCCAGTCGCAGGAGCACAAGGCCGGGGACCGCAACCGCGCGCTGGGCTGGCTGCTCGCGTCCCGGGGGATCATCGAGGGGGATCCCACCGGCGCGCTCGAGGACTACTTCGGCCAGTGCTCGATCATGCTCAACTGCGTGGACCTGGCCCGCATGGGTGCCACGCTCGCGGCCGGCGGGCGCAACCCCGTGACCGGCGAGCGCGTCCTGGACCCCGAGGTCGTCTCGGACGTGCTGTCCGTGATGAGCACGTGCGGGATGTACGACGACGCCGGGCGCTGGGCCATCCGCGTGGGCCTGCCCGCCAAGTCCGGGGTCAGCGGTGGCGTGGTGACCGTGCTCCCGGGGCAGCTCGCGGTCGCGGTGTTCTCCCCGCCCCTGGACCGCCACGGCAACTCCGTGCGCGGCGTGGCCGCATGCGAACGGCTCACCAAGGACCTGGACCTGCACTTCGCCCGCACGGAACGCAACGGGCACTCCACGGTGCGCTCCGAGTACACCCTGGCGGAAGCGCCGTCGTTGGTGCGGCGCAACGAGGCCGCCACCGAGGTGCTCGACGCGCACGGCGAGGACGCTCGGATCATCGAACTGCAGGGCGATCTGCGCTTCGCCGGGGCCGAGACCGCGGTGCGCACGGTGCGCGACGCCGCCCGCAGGTCCAGTTACGTGCTCGTGGACATCCGGCAGGTGGACGATATGGCCCGCTTCGTCCTGCCCATGCTCAGCCGCACCGCCGAACAGATCGAGAAGACGGGCCACCACATGGTTCTCGTCGCGGAGAAGAGCGGTGAGAACACGCGGAACCTCGAACACCCGCTCACGGTCTTCGCCACGCGCGCCGAGGCCCTCACGTGGGCCGAGGACCAGATCCTGGAGCGCTTCGGCGGCCCCGAGTGCACCCCGGACAAGGTGCACTCCACCCGTTCCGAACTGCTGAGCACGCTCGGCGAGGAGGACGTGGAGTGCATCCGCTCACGCACCGAGTCCGTGGACTGGAAGGCCGGGACCACGGTGTTGCGCACGGGCCAGAAGTTCAACGGCGTGTACATGGTCACGTCCGGCAACGTGGAGGTCTCCCGGCGCTCACCGCAGGGTGACCGCGTGGAACTGGAGGTGATCGGCCCGGGGATGAGCTTCGGTGAGATCGCCCTGGGTACCAATATGCGCCATCTGGTGAGCTTCACCGCGCTCACGGACGTCTCCGCGCGCAGGCTCTCCCCGGAGGCGATCCAGGAGATCGAGGAGGAGGACCCCCGGCTGGCCCTGCGGTGGTGGCGCGCGGTGTCCCAGCAGGCCCTGCTGCGCATCGAGGAACGCTGGCGTCAGCAGGCCGGGGAGACGCACACGGTCGACTGATCCGCCGAGCCCCGTGAAAGGTGCGCGGCGTACACTCGGGCGCATGTCCGAACGCCGCACGCATCATTCGCCCGTGAAGTTCTCCCCCGAGAAGTTCGACGCCCACGAGGGCGGCACGGACCCCGCCCGAGTGTCGGAGGCGGCCCACCTGGCCGCGCAGGCGCTCGTGTCGCGGGGCCGGGAATCCGCGGATCCGGTGGTCCACGATCGCCTCGTTCGGCTCACGGACGAGCAGGGTCTCGAGGGGATCGCGGAGATGTGGGCGCAGGCCCCCGCGGTGTCCCTCCCGGGTGCGCTGTGGCGGCTCTACGCGCTGCGCGCCGCCGCCCGCAAGGACCCCTACCGCATGGGCCGCTGGTTCGCCGCGGGCAAGCAGACCGCGCAGGTGTCCAACGTGGTCGCGGGCGTCGCGGACCCGCCCGGCGCGGAGGAGATCTGCGAGGTCGCGGACGCCATCCTCTCCGGCGCGTTCGACGGCGAGTTCGACGTCGCTCTCGAACGCTCCGCCGCGTTCTGCCGCGTGATCGCCACGGGCCAGGAACGCACGCTGGACATCTCGAGCCTCGGCGTGCGCGATCCGTGGCGCCGCATCCCCCGCCTGATCCGCACCGCGGAGGAACTCGAGTCCGCGGCCGCCGCGTGGCGCAGGGGTGCGCTCGAGTAAGGGACTGCCCCCGCGGGGCGTCCTCGTCCGGACGGACCGCTTTGCGGCGCCCCCGGGGTCGGGGATTATGATGGAGGCAGGTGTCGGGCCGTGGCAGCCCCGGGCTCCATCATTTAGCCGCTACGAGCGGCCTTCCGCCGAGAGGCGCTCCCGGTCCGGCACCGCCCCCTCAACAAGATCCACATGTCCCCCTGGTTAACTTTCGTTCGGTACAGTGACGGCCGAAAAGTGAACGGTTCGACGGGAGGACGAACGGATGGCCTTTCGGATCTTCCCGGAGGACGAGCGGGTGACCGAGCTCCTGGTCCAGATGTCCCAGTGCGTGGGCACCGCGGTGGATCAGCTCGCCGAACACATCGGGCAGATCGACAAGACCTGGCAGCGCCCCATCACGGACCTCCTGGACACCGAGGACCGCTGCACCAACCTTTACTTCTCCCTGATGACCACCACGCGCTCCTCGTACGTGGTGCCCATCCCGCGCCAGGACGTCTACATCCTGGGGCAGTGGCTGTTGCGAGCCGTCCAGTGCCTCGTGGCGAGTGCCGAGACCCACCAGCTGTACAAGCTGGAGCGGCCCACCTCGCACGCGACCGAGCAGCTCGCGGTGATCCAGCACATGTCGCTCATGACCACCAAGGCCATGGGCCGGCTGACCAGCTTGAACGAGCTGGACGACTACTGGTTCGAGATGATCCGTTTCACGCGCCAGGCCGAACGGACCCACCGGGTGTACCGCGCGAGCTTGCTGGAGCAGTTCAAGACGGCCCAGGCCATCCGCCGCATGGACGCCGCCCGCCAGCTCTTCGATGCCGCACGCGCCCTGGGCCAGGTCTCCGCAGAGGTGGGCCGGATCCTCGTGGCAGAGTCCTAACGCGCCGTGACAGAGTTACTGGCCGGCGTAGGCATCCTCCTGACCCTGGTCTTAACGGTCGTCAACGGTTTCCACGACGCCTCCAACGCCGTGGCCCTGCCCGTACGGTTCAACGCCCTGACACCCCGTGTGGCCCTGTGGACCGGAGCGGTGTTCAACCTCATGGGCGCCCTCCTGGTGGGGCTGGTCCTGGACCGGCTGATCTCGTTCGAGATCCCCATCCCCCTCAACGACGCGGGCGTGGTGGCCCTGTTGTGCGCCCTACTCACGGCCATCGGGTGGGACCTCCTCACGTGGTGGTGGCGCATGCCCACGTCCTCCACCGCCGCGATCGGCGGCGCCGTGGTGGGTGCTCTGCTCGGAGCACGCGCCGCGGGGCTCTACGACGAACACCTGGCCATGGGCTCCTACTTCTCCTGGAACGTGCTGCTCCCCCTGCTGATCTCCCCCGTGATCGCGTTCGGGCTCGCGTTCCTGCTGGTCGTGCCCATCGTGTACCTGGTACGCCACGAGACCCCGGGACGCGTGAACTTCCGCGCCGGGGTCGTGCAGGCCACGGGTGCCGCGGCCATCCACTTCGGACACGGGATCCAGCACGCCCGGCGCACGCTGTGGATCCTGTTGGTCCTCCTACTGATCGTGAACCCCAACCTCTCCCGGGACAGCATCCCCGTGTGGCTCACGGTGCTCGTGGGGGCGTGTCTCGCGTTCGGTACCCTGCTGGGCGGCTGGCGGATCTCCTACACCCTCTCCGCACGCATCGTGACGCTGGATCCCCTGCGCGGAGCGGCGGCGCAAACGGTGTCCGGCGCCCTGCTGTTCGTGGGGGGGTTCCTCTCCCCCATTCCGCTCTCTACGTCCCAAACCACCACCGCGGCGATCCTGGGCGCGGGTTCCGCCCAGAAGTTCCGTACCGTGTATCACGCCACCGTGCTGCGGGTCATCGCCTCGTGGGTCGCCACGGTCCCCGTGTGCGGCGTGGTCTCCGCCATCCTGTTCCTGGCGGCCTCCCCGCTGATCCAGGTCCCCGCGGCCTGATCCGTACCCGCGGTTCGCTCGGGGCACGCGTCACGATCGGGGCACGCGGAGGCTGACGACGTCGCACGGTGCGGGTCGCTGCGCGCTCCCGGTGCGTGCGTCGTCGTACCCCCGGGTCCGGCCGGAGCGCCGTCGTACCCCCGGGCGTGCACAGCGAACGGTGCCCTCCGAGACGGAGGGCACCGTTCGCGTGCGCGAGGACGCGGATCAGCCGAAGCGGCCGGACACGTAGTCCTCGGTGTCCTTCTTCTGCGGGTTGTTGAAGATGTCCGTGGTGGGCGCGTACTCGATCAGACAGCCGGGCTTGCCCGTGCCCTCGATGTTGAAGAACGCGGTCTTGTCCGACACACGGGACGCCTGCTGCATGTTGTGGGTCACGATCACCACGGTGTAATCGGTCTTGATCTCGTTGATCAGGTCCTCGATCGCGAGCGTGGAGATGGGGTCCAGCGCGGAGCACGGCTCGTCCATGAGGATCACGTCCGGCTTGACCGCGATTGCGCGGGCGATGCACAGCCGCTGCTGCTGACCACCGGAAAGACCGGAACCGGGCTTGTCCAAACGGTCCTTGACCTCGTTCCAGAGGTTCGCGCCGCGCAGCGAGCTCTCCACGAGCTCGTCCGCGTCCTTGCTCGAGATGCGCTTGTTGTTGAGCTTCACGCCCGCGAGCACGTTGTCGCGGATGGACATCGTGGGGAACGGGTTGGGGCGCTGGAACACCATGCCCACCATGGAGCGCACAGTCACGGGGTCCACGCCCTTGCCGTAGAGATCGTCCCCGTCCAGCAGCACCTTGCCCTGGGCGTAAGCACCCGGGATCACCTCGTGCATGCGGTTGAGGGTGCGCAGGAACGTGGACTTGCCGCAACCGGAGGGACCGATGAACGCTGTGACCGAGCGGGGTTCGATGTTCATGCTGACGTCCTGGACCGCCAGGAAATCGCCGTAGTAGACGTTGAGGTTTTCGACGTCGATTCGTTTCGACATGGGTGTGTTTCCTTAGATCGAATGGTCGGCCAGCACTCAGCGGCCGGCGGTCTTGGGAGCGAAGGCCCTGGCGATCAAGCGTGCCACGAGGTTGAGCAGCATCACGATCACGATCAGGATCAGCGCCGCGGCCCAGGCCCGCTGCAGGGACGGATCGGGGTTCGTGGGCGAGGTGGGTGTCATGATCTGGTAGTAGATGAACGTGGGCAGCGTGGTCATCCAGCCGGAGAACGAGTTCCAGTTGATGGCCGTGGCGAAGCCCGCGGTCACGAGCAGCGGCGCCGTCTCACCGATCACACGGGCGATCGCGAGGGTCACACCCGAGGCGATACCCGAGATGGCCGTGGGGATGACCACCTTGAGGATGGTCCGCCACTTGCGCACACCCAGCGCGTAGGACGCCTCGCGCAGTTCGTTGGGCACGATCCGCAGCATCTCCTCGGTGTTCTTGACCACCGTGGGGATCATCAGCACGGTCAGCGCGACCGCCGCCACGAACCCGGTACGGGTCGAGGGGCCGAAGATCATGCCGAACAGAGCGGCCGCGAACAGACCAGCCACGATGGACGGGATACCGGTCATGACGTCCACGAAGAACGTGATGGCCTTGCCGAGCCAGCCGCCCCGGGAGTACTCCACGAGGTAGATCGCGGTGAGCAACCCCACGGGCACGGACATGAGCGTGGCCCAGAACGTGATGGACACCGTACCGATGATCGCGTGGTAGGCGCCGCCCATCACCTGACTGGGCGCATCGGCCTGGTTGTCGTGGAAGCCCGTGACCCCGTTCATGGAGGTGAACAACATGTTGGAGGTCAGACCGGGGATGCCATTGGCGAGCACCGTCCAGATCACGGAGATCAGCGGGATCACCGCGAGGATGAAGGCGGCATAGACCAGGAAGGTCATGAGCGAATCGGCCCCGGCGCGGGAACCCTCGATCATGCCCACGGCCAGCGGGCCGACCACCAGGAAGATCACGGTGGCGAACAGGGCCCACAGCGCGATACTGAACCCCACCAGAGCGGCAAGCGCGGCCCCCGCCACGATCGCGGCCACGCCGATGACGGGGACGAGCCACTTGGGACGCTGACCGCGGGTGAGCCTTGACTGGCGGACGGGTGAGGTTCCGGGTTGGGTGGACGTGGTCATCAGTTGGCCCCCGAGAATTCCTTGTAGCGAGCGATGATGGCGCGGGCGATCATGTTGACCACGAGGGTGATCAGGAACAGCACGAGACCGGCCGCGATCAGTTCGGACAACCGCAGGCCGTAGGCCTCGGGGAAGTTCAGCGCGATCTCCGCGGCGATCGTCTGGTTACCGGACTTGATCAGGGACGCGATCATGGGCCCGGAGGACAGCACCAGGGCCACCGCCATGGTCTCGCCGAGGGCGCGGCCCAGGGCCAGCATGATCGAGGAGATGATCCCGGGGCGCGCGAACGGCAGCACAGCCATCCGGATCATCTCCCACCGCGTGGCCCCCAGTGCCAGCGCGGCCTCCTCGTGGAGCTTGGGCGTCTGCGTGAAGATCTCGCGGGACATGGACGTGATGATCGGCAGGATCATGATGGCCAGCACGATGCCTGCGGTGAGCATGGTCTTACCCGTCTGGGACGCGGGCCCGTCGAAGATGGAGATGAAGCCCAGGTGCTCGGTGAGCCAGTTGTACAACGGTACGAGCGCCGGCGCGAGCACCGTGGCACCCCACGCGCCGTAGATCACGGAGGGAATGGCCGCGAGCAGGTCGATCACGTAGCCCACCGGCTTGGAGATCTTGGCCGGTGCGTAGTGGGAGATGTAGAGCGCCACCAGGATGCCCACGGGTGTGGCGATCAGCAGGGCGATCACCGCGGCGATGAGCGTGCCCACGATGAGCGGCCAAATGTAGTGGAAGAAGCCCTGCCCACCGGTGATCTCCTCGGCGGGGGCGGCGAACGTGGGCAGCGCCTGCAGCAACAGGAATAGCGCGACGGCCGCGAGCACCGCGAAGATCAGGATGCCGGCGGCCAGGCTGAGTCCGGAGAAGACGGAGTCACCGGCACGTCCGGCCGAGGACTGCCGGGTCCCCGGTTTCCGGGCGCTGATGGTGGTGGACATAAACCAGTCCCTTCGATCAAGGTGTGGAACGAGCTGAGCGGTGAATTCGGACAGCGTAGGACGTGGCGGTCCGAGATGGCCGCGTGCGTGGCCGCGGCGCCGACGCGCGATGACACGCCGGCGCCGCACTCACACGTCGTCGGGGCGGATCAGCCCTTCGCGGTGATGGAGTCCACGGCCGCCTTGGCCTGGTCGCGCAGGGTCTGGCTCAGCGGGGCGGAACCGGCAGAGTCCGCAGCGGCCTTCTGCCCGTCCTCGGAGATCACGTAGTTCTCGAAGGCCTTGACCAGGTCCGCGGTCTCCTGGGAGTCGTACTGGGAGCACACGATGTGGTAGGAGATCAGCACGAGCGGGTACGCACCGGATTCCTTGGTGTCGCGCCCGATGTTGATCGCGAGGTCGTGCTCGCCGCGGCCCTCGGCCTGGTCGGAGACCTCGACGGCCTTGGCGGCGGCCTCGGGCGAGTGGGTCACGTACTGGTCGCCCACCTTGATCGCGGCGGTGCCGAGATCGCCCACGGCGGAGGAGTCCGCGTAGGTCACGGCGCCCTCGGTGCCGGAGGTCGTGGAGACCACGCCGGAGGTGCCCTTGTTGTTCTCCGCCGCGTACTCGGAGGGCCATGCCTGTGCCGGGTCCTTGGTCCACTCCTGCGGAGCGGCCTTGTGCAGGTAGTCGGTGAAGTTCTCGGTGGTCCCGGAGTCATCGCTGCGGTGCACCACCGTGATCGGGGTGTCCGGAAGATCGGCGTCCGGGTTCTGCTGCTTGATCTGCTCCGCGTTCCAGCGCTTGATCTCACCCTTGAAGATCTTGGCGATGGTGGGGGCATCCAGGTTCAGGGACTCGATACCGGGCAGGTTGAACGCCACGGAGATCGGGGAGATGTAGACCGGGAGGTCCATGGCGCCGTCGGGGCCGCACTGCTGCTTGGCCTGCTCGACCTCGTCGTCGGAGAGGTAGGCGTCCGAGCCGGCGAAGTTCGCGCCGCCCGCCAGGAAGGCCTTGCGCCCGGCGCCGGAGCCGTCCGGGGAGTACTGCACGGTGGAGCCGCTGTTAGCGGACTGGAAGCCGTTCTGCCACGCGGTCATGGCGGCCTGCTGGGAGGACGCCCCGATGCCGGTCAGCGTTCCGGACACGCCGCTGCTCTCGCCCGAGCCCCCGCCGCTGTTGGTGTTGCCGGTGGCGTTGTCGGAACCGCAAGCGGTCAGAGCGAGGGCACCAATGGCCAGGACTGCGGCCGAACGGCCGACATGCGAAACCTTCACTGTATTTCCCTTCGAAAGCGTGAACCGGGGAGCCCGGTGGGTGCGGACAACCGGATCTTGGAGTCCAACGCCGCTGCGTCCGCAGCGCGCCCGGGAATTACCGTAGGCAGGCGATATTGACAGATGCGGCCGGGAAGGTGAACTGGCGGTTAACAACCCCTGTGACCGGCGCCACCCCTGGCCACGGCGCCGCCCGGTCACGCGTCCCGCGCGGTACGCGTCCGTCCGAGGCGCCCGCCTAGGATGGGAGCCATGACGTCCTCGGAAGCAGCTCAGTACCGCTCCCGATTCCGTCGTGTTCCCGAGGTCGTGGGCAAGCGCGGGCGCTCCGGCTGGGCACGCATGACGTCCGGTTTCTTCCAGGCCGTGCAGATGACCGTGGCGGCCGTTGGCGCGTACGTGATCGCGGAACGGCTGCTGGGCCATCAAGGCCCCATCTTCGCCGCGACCGCCGCGCTCGTGTCCCTGGGGTACGCCAAGGGCGGGCTGCGCTACCGCCGGGTGCTGGAGGTCTCGATCGGGTGCACCCTGGGGATCGTGATGGGCGATCTGCTCATCCAGGTCCTGGGCCATGGTGAGTGGCAAGCGGCCCTCGTGTTGCTCCTGTCCCTCTTGCTCGCCCGGTTCCTTGACAACGGCGCGATCTTCACCACGCAGATGGGGCTGCAGTCCGTGCTGGTGGTGCTCCTCCCGCCGTCGCAGGACGGCGTGTTCGCGCGGTCCTTCGACGCCGTGGTGGGGTGCCTGTGCGCGCTGCTCCTCGCGTACGTGATTCCCCAAGACCCGCGCCGCGAACCGCGCCAGGACCTCAGCAAGCTCATCGTGGAGTTCACCCAGGTGCTCACGGACTGCTCCCGTGCGGTCTCGGACACCGATTCGCGCCTCGCGTGGCACGCCCTCGTGCGGGCTCGTCAGACGCAGCCGCTCGTGGACTCGGTACGCTCGGGGCTCACGGCCTCCCGGGAGATCGCCCACGCATCCCCTCTGCACCGCCGGCACCGCCGCGAGATCGACGAACTGAGCGAGAGCATCCGGTACGTGGACCTCGCCGTGCGCAACTCGCGCGTCTTCGCACGCCGCCTCGCGTCCGTCCTCAACCGCGTCTCCCTGTCCGACGACGCCGTGGCCTCCCTCTCCGAGGCCCTCGCCGATCTCTCCGACGCCATCCTGAGCCTGGATCACACGTTCTCCGCGAGTCACCCCCAGACCCGTGAAAGCTACCTGCGCCAGACGCGCAATGAACTGATCTCCGTGGCCGGTCGCCTGGAACCCGGGCTCATGGGGGTGCGGACCATGGAGGGCGAGGCACTCGTGCTGCTGATCCGTCCGTTGGTCGTGGACCTGTTGGAGTCCACCGGTCTCACCCACGAGGAGGCGATCCGGTACCTGCCCACGCTGGGCGGTCGGTGACCGAGCCACGGATCCGTGCCGCTTATGCGCGTCAGATCCGCCCCCTACGGTGACAGCATGAGCGCGAAGACCAGAAAGCCGTCCGTCTCCTACCGGTGCACGGAATGCGGCTGGACCACGGCCAAATGGGTGGGCCGGTGCGGTGAGTGCCAGTCCTGGGGCACCGTGCAGGAGATCTCCCCGAACCTGGAACACGGGCGCACCCGGGCCGCGGCCAGCGTGGCGGTGCCCGCTCAACCCATCGGCCAGGTGGATTCCTCGGTGGCCCGCTTCACCCCCACGCGCGTCACCGAGTTCGACCGCGTCCTGGGCGGCGGACTCGTGCCCGGTGCGGTCATCCTGATCGCGGGGGAACCCGGCGTGGGTAAGTCCACGCTGCTCCTGGACGCAGCCGCCAAGGTGGCGGGCGGGCCCGATCCCCGCACCGTGTTGTACGTGACCGGGGAGGAGTCCGCGGCGCAGGTCAAACTGCGAGCCGAGCGCATCGATGCCCTCTCGGAAAAGCTGTACCTCACCGCGGAGACCGACCTCTCCGCGGCGCTCGCGCAGGTCAAGGACTTAAAACCGGAACTGTTGATCGTGGACTCGGTGCAGACCCTCGCGAGCCCGGAGATCGAGGGTTCGGCGGGCGGGGTGAGCCAGGTGCGGGAGGTCGCGGCGAGCCTCATCCACGCCGCCAAGACCCGGAACATGACCACCCTGCTCGTGGGCCACGTGACCAAGGAGGGTTCGATCGCCGGTCCCCGGTTGCTCGAACACCTCGTGGACGTCGTGTGTCAGTTCGAGGGGGACAAACACTCGCGCATCCGCCTCTTGCGGGCCGTGAAGAACCGGTTCGGCCCCACGGACGAGGTTGGGTGCTTCGATCTCGAGGAGAACGGTATCCGCTCGGTCTCGGACCCGTCCGGCCTGTTCGTCTCCCGCACCCCCGTCCCGGTCGCGGGAACATGTCTGAGCGTCACCGTGGAGGGGCGCAGGCCGCTGCTCGCGGAGGTCCAGGCCCTGCTGGACAAGTCCAGCACCGCGCAACCCCGACGGGCCACCTCCGGCCTGGACGGTTCCCGGGTGGCCATGCTGCTCGCGGTGTTGCAGCGCCGGGCGGGCGTGGCCCTGGCGACCATGGACTGCTACGTGTCCACCGTGGGCGGTGTGCGGCTCACCGAACCCGCCACGGACCTCGCGGTGTGCATGGCGCTCGCGTCCGCCGCCCAGGATCGACCGCTGCCCCAGCGGCTCGTGTGCTTCGGGGAGATCGGACTGGCCGGTGAGGTCCGCCCCGTACCGGAGATCAACCGCAGGATCCAGGAGGTCGCCCGGCTGGGCTTCACCCACGCCGTGGTCCCGGCATCCCCCAACGGACCCGGCAAGATCCCTCCGGGCTTCTCCGTGCGTGAGGTCACCACCGTCTCACAGGCCATGGAGCTGCTCTTCCCGCCGCGGCAGGGCTGAGTCCGACGCCGTACGGCCGAGTCCACCGCGGCAGGGCCGAGTCCGAACACACATGCCACGCGAGGCATGTTGGCCTTCGGGCGGGGCGAGCGCACATAGAATGAGGCCGTGGTGAAATCGCACGAGACTGCCCTGAGACGGACCCTGGCCAGGGTCTCCCCCGGTACCGAACTGAGGACGGGGCTGGAGCGCATCCTCCGGGGCCGCACGGGCGCGCTCATCGTGCTCGGATTCGACCGCTCCGTGGAGTCGCTGTGTTCGGGCGGGTTCGACATCGACACCGAATTCACCCCCACCAAGTTGCGCGAACTCGCCAAGATGGACGGGGCGATCGTGTGCGACAAGGAAGCCACCCGCATCCTCAAGGCCGGGGTCCAGCTCATGCCGGACGCGTCCATCCGCACCCAGGAGTCCGGCACGCGTCACCGCTCCGCCGAGCGCACCGCCAAGCAGACCGGTGTTCCCGTGATCTCGGTCAGCCAGTCCATGAGCGTCATCACGATCTACGTGGCCGATTACCGCTACGCGATCGACGGTTCCCAGGCCATCATGGCCCGCGCGAACCAGGCCCTGCAGACCCTGGAGCACTACAGCAACCGCCTCGAGCAGGTCCTGGGCAGCCTCTCGGCGCTCGAGATCGAAGCCGCCGTGACCGCCCGCGACGTGGCCCTGACACTGCAGCGGATGGAGATGGTGCGCAGGATCTCGGACGAGATCGGGTGGTACGTCCTGGAACTCGGCTCGGACGGGCGTCTGATCTCCCTGCAGCTCGAGGAGCTCACGGCCGGGACGGGACCGGGGCCCGGCGTAGTCCTGCGGGACTACCTGCCCGAGGCCACGACGCCCGAGGTGATCGCGGAGTCCCTGGACCGGCTCGCCCGGTTGTCGTCCACCGAACTGATCGATCTGCAGCGGGTCGCGGTGGCCGCGGGGCTCACCGGGCCGCAGGGCAACTTGGAGGTGGACCTGCACCCCCACGGTTACCGGCTGCTCGAGGGCATCAAGTCCATGCCGCGTGCGGTGGCGAAACGGCTCGTGGCCCAGTTCGACGGCCTGCAGTCGCTCATGGCCGCGAACCTCGAGGACCTGATGTCCGTGGAGGGCATCGGCGAGCAGCGTGCCCGCACCGTACGCGAGTCCTTGTCCCGTATGGCCGAGACGAGCCTGTTGGAACGGTTCATGTAGCAGTCCGGGTGGCCCGGTCGCGGACGCGGCCCGTGCACCGCCCGGGCATCGCCCACCGATGGTCACCTCGAGGGCCGCCAACCGGCCGCGCGAACCCCGGGACCGCCGTCGCCGGTGGATCTGCGCGAGCCGCGAGCCGCCCGTCGCCCACTCACGGCAGGCTGAAAACGGCCTGCTGGCTCACGACGTCCCCGAGCGACGTCGTGAGGTTGTAGTACCCGGCGAGCGCCTCGGACTGGCCGGCCGGGCAGCCCTCCGCGGTGCGCACCCGGTTCCACGTGAGCCGTACGGTCTCCTTCTGCCCCGTGTCCAGGGTGATCTGACGGTCCTCACCGGCTGCCGCGCAGTGCCGTGAATCAAAGACAGTGTCCGCACCGGAGGTCACCACGAAGGCCATGTGATTGCTACCGGCGTCCACGCGGCACGGATGCTGGCCCTTGTTCTCGAGGGTCAGTTCGAGCACCGGGTTCTGGCCCGCCGCGTAACTCTGTTTGTCGGTCGCGGCACTCACCGTCAGATCCGCGCCGCATTCCGGCGCCGCCGTACTGCTCGCACTCGGGCTGCCAGACGCGCCGGGTGCGCCAGACCCGGACGGTGTGGGCCGGGCAGTGAAGTCCGCGAACTTGTTCTGGGGATCCGTGCTCGGCTGCGCCGCGGCGTCGGGCTGCTGCGTGGCATTCGCGTCGTCGGCGTCCGGTGCCGTGAGTGCGCGCACGCCCGAGACCACTGCCCACAGCAGGGCCAGGACCAGGGCGACGATCACGGCGAGCGCGACCATGCGGCGTCGCCGGTAGACGTGCTCCGGGAGCCTGCCCCCGGTGTCCGCGGATTCCGCGGGGGACGTGGGGGGATCGTGCTGTTCGGAACCGGAAGCCATGGTCTCCAGGCTACCGTGGACAGTTATGAACTCGAGCCGCACACCAGCCCGCGACGAGCGACTTCACGGCATTCACGCAGCCGTGATCGAGTGGTACCGGCGGGCGTCCCGCGACCTGCCGTGGCGCGCGCCCGAACGCACACCGTGGCAGGTGCTCGTGAGCGAGATCATGCTGCAGCAGACCCCGGTGGGGCGCGTCCTGCCGGTGTGGCGCCGGTGGCTCGAACAGTGGCCGGAACCGGGCGATCTCGCGGCGGCGTCGCCGGCGGAGGTCCTGCGCGCGTGGGACAGGCTCGGCTACCCGCGCCGCGCGCTGCGGCTGCACGCGGCTGCCCAGAACATTGCCGCGGAGCACGACGGGCGGGTGCCCGAGGACCACGCACAGCTGTTGGCATTGCCCGGGATCGGCGCGTACACCGCGGCGGCAGTGGCCGTGTTCGCGTTCGGTCAACGCCACACGGTCGTGGACACGAACATCCGCCGGGTCGAGGCCCGGGTGTTCTCCGGGCGGGCCCTGCCGTCCCGTTCCCTCACCGCGGCGGAGACCCGGTTGGCGCAGGACGTCCTGCCGCAGGACGTCGCGGAATCGGTCGCGTGGAACCAGGCCGTGATGGAGCTGGGCGCACTGATCTGCACCGCGCGTTCCCCGCGCTGCGACGAGTGCCCCGTGCGGCGGGACTGCGCGTGGGTCGCGGCTGGCAGCCCTCCCGCGCAGGAGACGCCCAGGGGCCAGTTGTGGCACGGCACGGACCGCCAGGTCCGCGGGGCCATGATGGCGGTGCTGCGCGCCGCGGACGAGCCCGTGCCCGCGCAGTTGCTGCTCACGGACCTCGCGGGCTCGGAACAGATCGCCGGGGAGCACGCGGCCCCGCCCACTGTGGTGATCGAACGGCTCGGGGCCCTGTGGCGGCTGCCCGCGCCCGCCGAACAACGGGAGCGTGCGTTGAACGGACTGCTCGCGGATGGTCTGGCCACCTCGGACGACGGCGCGGTCAGCCTTCCGGGGTGATCGCGCGGATCATCCGCGTGTTGCCCAGCGTATTGGGTTTGACCCGGGCCAGGTCCAGGAACTCGGCGACACCCTCGTCGTGGGAACGCAACAGCTCTGCGAAGACCTCGGGCTCGATGGTCTCCTGGTTCTCCATCACGGCGAATCCGTGCCGCGCGAAGAACGTCACCTCGAAGGTCAGGCAGAAAACCCGTCCGACCCCGAGCCGAGCCGCACGGGCCAGCAGTTCCTCGATCATCCGCCCGCCCACGCCGTGACCGCGCGCCGCGGGGGACGTGGCCAGGGTGCGCACCTCCGCGAGGTCCTCCCACATCACGTGCAAGGCCCCGCAGCCCACGAGGTTCCCGGCGTCGTCCTCCGCAACCACGAACTCCTGGATACTCTCGAAGTACGTCACCGTGTCCTTGGTGATCAGGATGCGCTCGGCCGCCATGGGCGCCACGAGCTCCTTGATGCCATGGACGTCCGAGGTCCGGGCGGGGCGGATGCGGATCTCTACCATGCCCACGACTGTACGCGTCCGTTCGAACGCGAGCGGGCGGCGTCGCCGACCGTTGTGGTCAACGACGCCGCCCGCTCGCGGAGGCGCCGCGGTGCCGGGCACCGCGCGGGGTGGCTCAGGCCTGCGCCTGGGCCGCTCCCCCGCCGCTGTCGGGCCCCGAATGGGGCGAGCGCGGCACGTCTTTGCCGGACTGGCTGTCGGCGTCGTCCGAGAACGCCGGGGTGTTCTCGATCTCCCGGATCTCGTCGTCGGAGAGCTCGGACATGGGCGTGGAGGAGAAGGTGAAAGTGGCGTCGTCGCCCTCACCCTCGACGTCCACCGAGATCTTCTCGCCCGAGGCGATCTCGCCGAACAGGATCCGCTCGGAGAGCTGGTCCTCGATCTCGCGCTGCATGGTCCGGCGCAGCGGCCGGGCACCCATCGCGGGGTCGTAGCCCTTCTTGGCGAGCAACTGCTTGGCGGCGTCGGACAGCGAGATGGACATGTCCTGCTCACGCAACCGCCGCTGCAGGCGCGCGACGAACAGGTCCACGATCTGCACGATCTCACTCTCGCTCAGCTGCGGGAACACGATGATCTCGTCCACGCGGTTGAGGAACTCGGGACGGAAGTGCTCCTTGAGCTCCTCCTGCACCTTGGCCTGCATGCGGTCGTAGGACGTGGCCGCGTCACCGCTGGCCTGGAAGCCCACGGGAACCGTGCGGGAGATGTCCCGGGTACCGAGGTTCGTGGTCATGATGATCACGGTGTTCTTGAAGTCCACCACACGGCCCTGCGAGTCGGTCAGGCGACCGTCCTCGAGGATCTGCAGCAGCGAGTTGAAGAGGTCCTGGTGGGCCTTCTCGACCTCGTCGAACAGCACCACGGAGAACGGCTTGCGGCGGACCTTCTCGGTCAACTGACCGCCCTCCTCGTACCCCACGTAGCCCGGAGGGGCACCGAAGAGCCGAGATACGGTGTGCTTCTCCTGGTACTCGGACATGTCCAGCGTGATCAGGGCGTCCTCATCACCGAACAGGAACTCCGCGAGCGCCTTGGCCAGCTCGGTCTTACCCACGCCAGTGGGCCCGGCGAAGATGAACGAGCCACCCGGGCGGCGCGGGTCCTTCAGACCAGCTCGGGTACGGCGGATGGAGCGGGACAGGGCCTTGATGGCCTCGTTCTGCCCGATGACGCGCTTGTGCAACTCGTCCTCCATGTGCAGCAGCCGCCCGGACTCCTCCTCGGAGAGCTTGTACACAGGCACACCCGTGGAGGCGGACAGGACGTCCGAGATGACCTCCGGGGTCACCTCCGAGATCTGGTCGTCGCCCTCGCGCCACGCGGTGTCCTTCTCGTCACGCTCGGCGATGAGCTTCTGCTCGGTGTCGCGCAGGGACGCGGCCTTCTCGTAGTCCTGGCCCTCGATCGCGGCTTCCTTGGCACGCTTGGTGTCCGCGATCTTCTGGTCCAGGGCCTTGATCTCCGGCGGCGCGGTCATGCGCTTGATGCGCAGACGTGCACCGGCCTCGTCGATCAGGTCGATGGCCTTGTCGGGCAGGAACCGGTCCGAGACGTAGCGCGCGGACATGTGCACCGCGGCCTCCAGCGCGTCGTCCGAGATGGACACGCGGTGGTGCGCCTCGTACTTGTCGCGCAGGCCCTTGAGGATCTCCACGGCGTGGGCCTCGGAGGGCTCGTCCACCTGGATGGGCTGAAAGCGCCGTTCGAGGGCGGCGTCCTTCTCGATGTGCTTGCGGTACTCGTCCAGCGTGGTGGCACCGATGGTCTGCAGCTCGCCGCGCGCCAGCATGGGCTTGAGGATCGACGCGGCGTCGATCGCGCCTTCCGCGGCACCCGCACCCACGAGCGTGTGGATCTCGTCGATGAACAGGATGATGTCCCCGCGCGTACGGATCTCCTTGAGCACCTTCTTGAGGCGTTCCTCGAAGTCACCGCGGTAGCGGGAACCGGCCACGAGCGATCCCAGGTCCAGCGTGTAGAGCTGCTTGTCCTTAAGCGTCTCGGGGACGTCCCCGCGCACGATCGCCTGGGCCAGGCCCTCCACGACCGCGGTCTTACCGACACCGGGTTCACCGATCAGCACCGGGTTGTTCTTGGTGCGCCTGGAGAGCACCTGCATCACGCGCTCCATCTCGCGGTAGCGCCCGATCACGGGGTCCAGCGTGGACTCGCGCGCGGCGGCGGTGAGGTTGCGACCGAACTGGTCCAGCACGGCCGAACCCGCGGGAGCGCCCTCGGCGCGGCCACCGGTGCCGACGCCGGCGGCTTCCTTCTCCCCGCCGGCGTTGCCGGACTGGTAGCCGGAGATCAGTTCCAGCACCGTGGCGCGGACCTTGCCGGGATCGGCGCCGAGCTTGACGAGCACCTGGGAGGCCACGCCCTCGCCGGCGCGGATGATCCCGAGCAGGATGTGCTCGGTCCCGATGTAGTTGTGCCCCAACTGCAGGGCCTCGCGCAGCGAGTGCTCAAGCACCTTCTTGGCGCGGGGCGTGAACGGGATGTGACCCGAGGGCGCTTGCTGGCCCGGGCCGATGATGTCCTGGACCTGCTCGCGGGCGGCGCTCAGGGTGATGCCCATGGACTCGAGGGCCTTGGCGGCGACGCCCTCACCCTCGTGGATCAGGCCGAGCAGCAGGTGCTCGGTCCCGATGTAGTTGTGGTTGAGCATCCTGGCCTCTTCCTGGGCCAGCACGACGACCCTGCGGGCGCGGTCGGTGAAGCGTTCGAACATGGATACTCCTTCATTGATCTTTGTCAACGATGCTAGGCATCCCGCGCGGCGTTTCCGGCACTGTTCGCCACTGGCGCACGGTATCCAGCCCTCAGCAAAATTCCCCCCGGGGGGCCTTTCGCAACTCCCCGTCCCGTGCTCCCCGGTACCGACGACAACGGCCGGAACACGCCTGTTGCGGCGTGTTCCGGCCGTGATGCCGGGGTGTGCTACGAACTCAGTCGTTGTGAGCGGCGTAGTACTTGTCCTGGATGTCCTGGTGGATACGGCCGCGGTCCGAGACCCGCAGGCCCTGCTCTTTGGCCCACGCGCGGATCTTGGGGGTCTCGGGGTTGCCCGAGCGGTTCGGGCGCGTGGTGGTGTTCTGGCTGCGCCCGCTCTTGGCGGACGCGCGGCGACCGGCCGCGACGTAGGGACGCAGGGCGTCGCGCAGCTTGGTGGCGTTGGCCGAGCTCAGGTCGATCTCGTACTGGCCGCCGTCCAGACCGAAACGCACGGTCTCATTGGCCTCGCCACCGTCGATATCGTCTTCAAGAATGATTTTCACGGTCTGAGCCATGCTCCAGCTCCTCCAAACGCCCTACGGGCTCGTCGATCAATTATTCGCGCTAGCAAATTCATGCTGTGGGGTGAAACACAGGAATTTGCCCCCCGTGTGATTCCGATCTCCATTCCTCATGGAAACTGTTCGGATTCACCCATGGGAACGTCCCCGGAATGAAATGCAGGGACCGCGGATTCACGGTCCCATCATGGCAGATATTCGAATAATTGTCATCACGGGCTATTGGGATCTTCCGGGGATTCACGAATAGGAATGCTGTTGCGTAAGCCCAGACCCCGTTGTTGCCGGGGCTTATCCTCCTGATATCCGAACGGGACTTTGTCCCCCTCGCGTTCGCGTACCGAGCGGTACCACTGCTCGGCGTCGTCGCGGGCCTGTGCCTGCGCACTGCGCTCGGTCCTGTCCCCGCGCAGCAACCAGCGCATCACGAGGTAGAAGACCACACCCACACCGAGTGAGGGTACGAAGACGGCCAGGTAATCCATGACGGTGATCATCCTCTCCAGGACTGGACGGCGGCTGGACGCGGTACTGCGCCGGGCCGGTTCACTCGGGCTTCATGAGTGGGAAGAGGATGGTGTCCCGGATGCCCAGGTTGGTGAACAGCATGATGAGCCGGTCCAGCCCCAGGCCGAGCCCGCCCATGGGCGGCGCGCCGTATTCGAGGGCCCGCAGGAAGTCCTCGTCCAACTGCATGGCCTCGTCGTCCCCCGCCGCGGCGAGCCGGGACTGCTCCGTGAGCCGGTCGCGCTGCACCACCGGGTCCACGAGCTCGGAGAACGCGGTGCCACGCTCCATCCCTCCGATGATCAGGTCCCACGCCTCGATCAACCCCGGCTTCTCGCGGTGGGGCCGGGCAAGCGGTTGTGCGGCCGGCGGGTAGTCGTACACGAACGTGGGTTGGATCAGGGTGGGCTCCACGATTTCCTCGAAGAGTTCCATGACGAGTTTCTGTGCGTCCCATGCAGGATTCACCTGAATATCGCGCTGAGCGGCGATCTTTCGCAGCTCCGTGACATCCGTGTCCGGGGTGACCTCCCGTCCCACGGCCTCGGACAGTCCCGGATACACGGAAACCCATGCCCACTCCCCGAACAAATCAATGCGGCCGTCCTCGGTGTCCACCCCGTCCACATCGAGCGCGCGGGCACATTCCTGGATGATCTCCTGGATCCGCTGCGCCATCACGAATTGATCGGCATAGGCCTCATACGCCTCGAGCGTGGTGAATTCCGGGCTGTGGGAGGAATCCACACCCTCGTTACGGAAGACCCGGCCGATCTCGAAAACCCTGTCGATACCGCCCACGACCGCACGCTTGAGATACAGCTCGGTGGCGATACGCAGCGTCATGTCCTGGTCGAACGCGTTGAGGTGCGTACCGAATGGGCGCGCCGCGGCCCCGCCGTGCACGAGCTGGAGCATGGGGGTCTCGATCTCCACGTACCCCTGTTCCTCCATGACACGGCGTACGGTGCGCGTGATCGTGGAGCGCGTGAGGACGACGTCGCGGGCCTCCTGGCGCACGATCAGGTCCAGGTAGCGCTGGCGCACCCGGGTTTCCTCGTTGAGTTCCTTATGCATGGTGGGCAGGGGGCGCAGGGCCTTGGAGGCCATGGTCCACGAGTCCGCCATCACGGACAGCTCCCCGCGCCGCGAGCTGATCACGCGACCGGTGATGGCCACGAAGTCGCCGAGGTCCACGAGGGCCTTCCACTGCGCGAGGGGTTCGTCCCCCACGTTGGCCTTGGAGAGCATGGCCTGCAGCCGGGTGCCGTCCCCCTCCTGGAGGGTCGCGAAGCACAGCTTGCCGGTGTTGCGCACGTGGACCACACGACCGGCCACGGTCACGACGTGCTCGGTCTCCTCCCCGGCTTCGAGCTGACCGAACTGCTCACGGACCGCGGCAAGGGTCGTGGTGCGGTGCACGTCCACGGGATAGGGCGCCATCCCGGCGACCTGCGCTGCCTGGCGCTTGGCGGCGCGCACGGCCATCTGATCGTTGAGCTCGTGGGCGCTCAGCTCCGGATCGGTGCTGGCGGTGTCTGCGGGAACGGTGGATTCGGGCTGCTCGGTCACAATGGACCAGGATACCGCCCGCGCTCAGATTCGCATGTTGTCGATCAGGCGGGTGGGGCCCACCCACGCCGCCACGAGCGCGAGGGTCCCGGGGCCGGGTTCCACGAGGGAAAGATCTCCCGGGTCCACGGTCACGAAGTAGTCCAGGCGCACCTCCGGCTCGGCGTCGATGGCGCTGCGCGCCCGCTCGAGCGTGAGCTCCCCTGCCGCGAGCGCGCGCAACGTCCGATGCAGCACGAGCGCGTGGCCCGCCTGCTCGGCGGAGAGGTACTGGTTGCGCGAGGACAGGGCGAGCCCCTGCTCCGAGCGCACGATGGGCACCGCACGGATCTCCACCGGGTGATCGAAATCACGCACCATCCGCTGCATGAGCAGCAGTTGCTGCGCGTCCTTCTCCCCGAAATAGGCCCGCAGTTCCGCGGCGGGGCCCGGTGCCGCGATCGTGAACAGCTTGTTGACCACGGTCAGGGCGCCGTCGAAGTGCCCGGGGCGCGTGGCCCCCTCCAGGATCGACCCTGCTCGCCCGGAGGTCACGGACACCACGGGCGTCCCGTCCGGGTACATCTGCTCGACCGACGGCGCGAAGACGAGGTCCACACCCACCTCGGCGAGCCGCGCAACGTCCCCGTACAGGTCCCGCGGGTAGCTCTCGAAGTCCTCGCCGGGACCGAACTGCAGCGGGTTGACGAACACGGACACCACCGCGAGGTCGTTCTCCGCACGCGTGCGCTGCGCGATCCGCGCGTGCCCGTCGTGCAGGGCACCCATGGTGGGGAACAACCCCACAGTGCGGGCGCCGCGGGTCACGCGCGCCCCGATCTCCTCGCGCAACTGCGCCACGGTGGTGCACACCACGGGTCCCGTCACGGGTATTCCTCTCCGTCGAGCGCGGCAAGCACCGCGCGATAGGTCGTCTCGTCGATCCGGCCCGACGACGCCGCGCGGGCCGCGGTCTGCCGCGCCAGTGCGCGGTACCCCGCCAACAACTGTTCCCCGGCGTCCGCCTGGCGCGCTCCCCGCACGGAGGCGTCGGGTGCCGTGACGCGCTCGGGCGAGCGGGCGGCGTCGGCGGCGGAGACCCCATCTTGGGACAGCTCCCGTAGGGCGGCGACGTGGGCGGCCACCGTGGCGACGTCCCCGCGGGCCACGGGACCGGTCAGGGCATCCTCCCCGGAGGCCAGGGCGTTGTCCACCGTGGCTCGCGCGAGGGGGCCCAGGACGCGTTCCGGGTGGGTGACCCCGATCTGCCCGAGCACTTGCATGGACTCCCCGAGCAGGGTCATCACGTGATTGGAACCGTGGGCGAGCGCCGCGTGGTACAGGGGGCGATCCGCTTCCGCGATCACCACGGGCTCGGCGCCCATCTCCACCACGAGGGCTTGCGCGATGGGCAGGACGGGTGCCGCGGCGGTGACGCCGAAGCTGCAGTCCGCGAGCCGGTGCAGGTCCAGACTGAGCCCCGTGAAAGTCATGGCGGGGTGCACGGCCAGGCCAATCCCCCCGGCGCGGCGCACGGGTTCGAGCACATCCGTGCCGTAGCGCCCCGCGGTGTGCACCACGAGCTGACCGGGTTGCCACGCGCCCGTGGCACC
The DNA here is from genome assembly GCF_040981035.1 of Kocuria sp. CPCC 205297. Lineage (NCBI taxonomy): Bacteria > Bacillati > Actinomycetota > Actinomycetes > Micrococcales > Micrococcaceae > Kocuria > Kocuria sp. CPCC 205297. The sequence goes on from NZ_JAVKPY010000011.1 coordinate 78,536, forward strand.
GAGCCCGCTCACCAGGCCTGGTAGTTGGTCGTCCGGGACCGCGAGCAGCACGAGTTCACTGCGTTCCACGATCATGGGGACGTCCAACACGGGTACGTCCGGCAACAGGGCGCCCGCGCGCTCCCGGCTCTGTTCGGAGGACGCGTGCACACCCACGACGGCGTGTCCCGCAGCCCGCAGCGCGGCGCCCAGCACCGCGCCCACCTTGCCGGCACTGATCACGCCCACGCCCAACCGGCCCGGGCGGTCACTGGGTTGTCTCACGGAAATTCTCCTCGACGGGGACGACGGCACGCACAGAGTAGCGCACGCGCCTCAGCTCCCCCGCGGGTCGGGCGTGCCTGCCAGCGCAGTGGCGTGCTGTTCGCGGCCCCGACCGTTGACGCGGTCGCGCGCCGCGCGGGCAAGGTCCGTGTGGCGTGCCTGCAGCTCGCGGACCTGTGCGGTGTCCAGGTGGTGCACGGACGTGGTCACCGACCCGGGGGTCACGTGCACCGCGAAACCACTCAGCCGCAACCGCCGGTCCACGGGACCCTGGGTCACGGCCACGGACTGCGTCTTGTGGTGCGGGATCACGCTCGCGTGCCGTGCGAGTCTGCCCCACCGCAGCACGAGCGCGGACGTGTTCAAGGCGAAGCCCGTGCGACGCCACGTGAGCGGATCCAACCAGCGGGCCCTCCGGGGGCTCGTGGTGAAGTCCTCCGAGTCGCCGATCCCCGTGAGTCCCTGGTCCACCAGCTCGGTGGGCGCGTGTTCGAGCGGCAGCACGAGGTCGAGGATCTCGTGCACGTTCTCGAGTGTGCCCACGGGCAACACCGTGGAACCGAGCCCCTCGCTGCCCTCGGAGCCGCCTTTACCCGCGGTGATCACCCGGACGTGGTGGCCGTCGAAACCGCGCCACATCAGGGGTTTACCGACCTCCAGGGCCTGCACCCTCCCCGTGGGAATCGTGGAGGAGCGCTCATTGAACAACCCGGATCGGGTGCGCACCCCGGAGGGGACCACGCTGAGCGTGAACCCCCAGCTCTTCTCGAGCCGCGAGTACACCGTAGAGACCACGCCGAGCAGCAGGGGGACGAAACTGGGGATCATGACCCGCATCACCTGGGCGTTCCAGAACGCGGCGATCACCGCCGCCACCGCCATGAGCAGCAGGATCACGGCAGGCGGGGAACATACGAGGCTCAGCAGCACCCGGCTCGTGGGCACCGTGAACACGCGCCGCAACTCGTCCTGTTCGCCCAACAGGCCGTACTTCCGGGCGGCCCGCACGTCCACGGTGTCGCGCCTGCCGCGCTCGCCCGTACCGGCCGCGGGGTCCCCCGGGTACGCGGGGTAGCGGTCGGTCGCGCCGGAGTCCACGGTGGGGACGACGGCGCTCGCCGCCGAACGGTCCCACGGCGCCACGCGCCCGGGGCGGGTGACCTGCGGATCCCGGTACCGGTCGGCAGCCGCCTCCCCCGTTGCTTGGCCGTCATGAGCAGCCGACGCCTCGTGGGCGTCCGGGGCGGGGTGCGGGATCGGCGCGTCCGACGCGTGGTGCGCGGCCACGAGCAGTTGTTGCCGCAGCTGGCGGGCGTGGTCGCGGCGAAGGTAGGACAGCTCGAGGACGCTGGACCCGCCGTCTGCGACGTCGAACTTCAAGGACGCGAGACCCAGGATCCGGGGGACGAACTTGCGCTCGATGTCGATGCCCTGGACCCGGTCCAGGCGGGCCTGGCGGTGCGTGCGAAACAGCCACCCCGTGCGCAGGCGCACGTGTTCGTCCGTGATCTGGTAGCGGATGAACCACCACGAAAGTAGACCCAGACCGATGAGCAGGCCGAGCACACCGCACAGGATCGCGATCGCAAGACCCGCGCCCGCGAGCTGCACCGCCCCGCCCACGTCCATCTCGATGGGGTCCCCGTTGAGCACCGCCGTGACGAGGTCATCCAGGAACACGTTGCCGAAGCCCCACGCGAGGGCCACCACGAGTAGCCAGCTGCGCACGAAAGGCGTGAGCGGGTGCACCCGGTGCCACGCGCCGTCGGCGTCCGCCCCGGGGCGTGGACCCGTGCCAGTGCGCTGGGCGGGCCCGGGGAGCGGACCGGAGCCCGGGTCTGCCGGCGACCCCGGCTGCGCGTAGCGGTGGGACGGGTCCGGGCTCATCACAACCCCACCATGTGCTCTTCCCCGCGCTCCGTGAGCTGCTCACGCAACCGGCCCGCCTCCGCGCGGGGTAACCCGGGCAGCACGGCGTCCGTGGCCGCGGACGCGGTGTGGAGCGTGAGCGTGGCCAGCCCGAACGCGTTGAGCACCGGCCCGGTCTTGATGTCCACGTACTGCATCCGCCCGTACGGCACCACGGTCACGCTGCGGAAGAACAGGCCCTTGCGCAGCCACAGTTCGGTGGGTGCCTCCGCGTAGCCGATGGCCCGGACCCGGCGCGGGATCAGGGACAGGTTCACGAGACCCAGCCCGAGCACGATCCCGGACAGCATCCACATCCACCACTGCGGGCGGTCGCCCCAGGTCCCGAGCAGACCCAGGATCAAGGGGATCGAGAAGATCGCGGTCCACACGATGGTGGAGATGGCGGAGCTGATCAGGCGTACGGAAACGTACTGGGGCGCCACCTGGTGCCAGGTCAGTCCCGGAGGTGACAGTTCATCGGTGGCGGGCATATCCTCCCTCTCCTGGGGCGTACGGGTCCCGCCGTCCACCGTAGGGGGTTTCCTCCTCCGCGTCGGGGTCATCGGGTGGGAGCCGACACGATTTCTCCACGATCCAGCCCACGACCGCCAGCACGATCCCCGCCACGCCTTGGGCGATGCACAGCCACAACGGTTCCTGCGTGGAACGCACCCCGAGCAGGGTGAGCTGGTCCACGCCGATCCCGGCGTGCCACCCGGCGGTCAGCGCTCCGTAGTACGCGATTGCCTGCGCCGCCGCTGCCGTACCCACGGCCCACACGGGATCGTACGGTTTGCGCCGAGCCGGGTCGCGACGTCGCCCGGCACCGCGTTCGGGGTCCCGGTAGGCGCGCAACCGCAGCCCCAGGTACCCCACCACGAGCGCGGCCGCGAGTTCGGCGAGCAGACTGAGCCACGGCAGGATGAGCAGGCTCTGGTGTTGCCCGCTCACCACGTGATTGAGGCTCCACCCCACGGCCGCCGCGACCGCGGCGGCCGCCACGAGGGACAACACGTTCAGGTATCGCACGGGGACCCCACCTCCGGTCGCACGCGGTGCTCGGTCACGGTCAGATCCGCGAAGTCCGAGGCCTCACGGGCCAGCTCGCGGACGGGTCGGCCGTCGAGGTGGGCCCGCGGATCCATGAGGGCCCACGGTTCGAGCACGAACGCGCGTTCGTGGGCCCGCGGGTGCGGCAACTGCAAACGCGGATCGTCGCTGTGGACGTCCTCGAACCACACGACATCCAGGTCCAGGGTGCGCGGCCCCCAGCGCACGTCACGCGTGCGACCGTGCTCGGCCTCGATGCTCTGGCACACCGCGAGCACCTCGAACGGCGTGAGCCGGGTACGCAGTTCCACGACCGCGTTGAGGTAGTCCGGGGAGTCCTGCGGTCCACCCACCGCGCGGGTCTCCACGACCGGTGAGCTCGCCGTGACACTGATCCCGGGTGTCGCGTCCAGCGTCCGCACGGCCTGCCGCAGCACCGTCAACCGCTCCCCCAGGTTCGCCCCCAGGGCCACAACACACCGGGCCGTCATCCGTCCGCGCTCGCCTCGTAGTGTCCTCGGCGGCGGTGGATGCTCACGGCCACGTCCGAGAACGTCACGTCGATCGGCGCCTTGGGTTTGTGGACCGTGACCTCGAGCTCGGCCACCGCGGGGAAATTCTCCACGAGCGCCCGCGCGATCTCCTCCGCGAGTGCCTCGATCAACTGGAACCGGGTCCCGATGATGATCTCCCGCACCATTTCTGCGACTTCCCCGTAGTGCACGGTGCGGGTGAGGTCGTCGCTGGTCCCGGCCGGTCGCAGGTCCATGTAGAGCACGAGGTCCACGAAGAACGGCTGGCCGCTGCGGCGTTCCTTCTCGAACACGCCGTGGTAGCCCACCGCGCCCAGCCCGGTGAGGGTGATCCGATCGCGATGGTTCTTGTCAGGGGTGGGTGTGTTCATGGCGGGCTCAGTTTCCCATATCCCGGGGGTGCAGTACGGGCGGGGTGACGCCGCGCCACGCGTGAGCCGCGGCCACCGCGTCCACCGTGGTCGGGACGTCGTGAACGCGCACGGCCCAGGCTCCCCCGAACGCGGACAGTGCGCTGATGGCTGCCGTGGCCGTGTCCCGCTCATCCACGGGACGCGGCCCGTCCTGCGTGGCCAGCAGGGCGCCCACGAAGCGTTTACGGGACGCGGCGATCAGGACCTTGCCGAGACCGGTCAGCCGGGGCAGGGCGCGCAGCAGTTCCCAGTTCTGCTCCCCCACCTTGGCGAAGCCGAGCCCCGGGTCCACAATCAGGTGCTCCGGGCGGATCCCCGCGGCGAGGCAGCGCTCCCGCAGCTGCTCGAGCTCGGCGAGCACCTCGGTCACGGTGTCGTCGTAGTCCGCGAGGGACGTCATGGTCTGGGGGGTCCCGCGCGAATGCATGAGCACGTACGGCACGCCCCGGTCCCCGGCCAGCTCGATCATGCGGGGGTCCAGGTTCGTCCCGGAGACGTCGTTGATGATGTGCGCCCCGGCGTCCAGGGCGGCCTCGGCCGTGTCCGGGTGCAGGGTGTCCACGCTCACGACGACGCCGCGGTCGCTCAGTTCGCGGATCACGGCCAGCACGCGCCGCTGTTCCTCCCGCGGATCCACCCGTTCGGAGTCGGGCCGGGTGGACTCCCCGCCCACGTCCACGATGTCCGCGCCCTGTTCGGCAAGCAGCAGCCCGTGCGCCACCGCCGCGGCCTCGGTGTCGTGGCGACCGCCGTCACTGAACGAATCTGGGGTCACGTTGAGGATGCCCATCACGAGTGTGCGTCCGGTGGGCAGGGCGTCGAACGAACCCCAGCCAAGCGCGTGCCGAGCGAGCCCGGCATGGTGGGTCCGAACGCCGTCGGGCGAGCTCGCGGCGTCGTGCGGCGCGCTCATTGCGCGTGCCCCGCCTGGATCAGGTTCATGGCCTCGGCGCGGGTTGCCGGGTTACGCAGTTGACCGCGCACGGCCGACGTCACGGTCATGGCACCGGGTTTGCGAACCCCCCGCATGGACATGCACAGGTGCTCGCACTCGATCACCACGATCGCCCCGGCCGGGTGCAGGTGCTCGCTCAGGGCCTCAACAACCTGCGTGGTGAGCCGCTCCTGGACCTGGGGACGCTTGGCGTAGAGGTCCACGAGCCGCGCGAGCTTGGACAGGCCCGTGACCTTGCCTTCCGGACCCGGGATGTACCCCACGTGAGCGAGCCCGTGGAACGGCACCAGGTGGTGCTCGCACGTGGAGTAGAACGGGATGTCCCGCACGAGCACCATCTCGGAGTGGCCGATGTCGAAAGACGTGGCCAACAGGTCCGCGGGGTCCTGGTGCAGACCCGCGAAGACCTCGGCGTACGCGCGTGCCACCCGGGCCGGGGTGTCCCGCAGACCATCGCGGTCCGGGTCCTCCCCCACGGCCAACAGGATCTCGCGCACCGCGGCCGCGATCCGAGGTTGGTCGATCGTCGGATCGAGCTGGGGGGCATCGGCGTAGTCCGCGTAGGACCCCGACACCGGCTCGTGCGGATCGTCCTCGTGGGTGCCGTGCATCAGGGGTTCTCCCGCCGCACACCGCCCGGTTCCTGTCCGGACGGCCCGTCCGGGCCCGCGCCGGAGGCGTCGGCCCCCGGCTGTGGGTCCTGGTGCTCGGGCACCTCGAGCGGGTGTTCCGGCTTGGCGGCCACGGCCTGGTCCTGCGGTGCCATGGTGCTGGGGTCCTGGAGGTTCTTGCGGCGGGCCTCCTCCCGTTCGGCGGACGTGACCACCGGCGGGATGTCGGAGACCTCGCGCTCCTCCCCGGAAAGCCACACCGGGCGCAGGTCCCGCTTGGTGACGTCCCGGAAGATCTCCTGGATCTGGGCCTCGTTGAGGGTTTCCTTTTCGAGCAGCTCCAGGGCCAGGCGGTCCAGGACGGGACGGTTCTCGAGCAGGATCTGGTGTGCCTCGGTGTGGGCCTGGTCGAGCAGTGCCCGCACCTCGTCGTCCACGACGGCCAGCGTGTGGTCCGAGTACTCCTTGGAACCCGAGCCCATCTCGCGGCCCACGAACGGGTCCGAGTTGTCCCCGCCGATCTTGACCGAGCCGATCCGCGAGCTCATCCCGTACTGGGTGACCATCTTGCGCGCGGTGTCCGTGGCCTTCTGGATGTCGTTGGACGCACCCGTGGAGGGGTCGTGGAACACGATCTCCTCCGCCGCGCGACCGCCCATGGCGTAGGCCATCTGGTCCAACAGCTCGTTGCGGGTCGTGGAGTACTTGTCGTCCGAGGGCATCACCATGGTGTAGCCCAGCGCGCGGCCGCGCGGCAAGATCGTGATCTTGGTGACGGGGTCCGTGTTACGCAGTGCCGCGGCGACGAGCGCGTGGCCGCCCTCGTGGTACGCGGTGACCTTGCGCTCGAGTTCCTTCATCACGCGGGAACGCTTCTGCGGGCCGGCGATCACGCGGTCGATCGCCTCGTCCACCGCGCGGTCGTCGATCAGCTGCGCGTGGGAGCGGGCGGTCAACAGCGCGGCCTCGTTCATCACGTTCGCGAGTTCCGCACCCGTGAACCCTGGCGTGCGCTTGGCCACGGAGGCCAGGTCCACGTTGTTCGCGAGCGGCTTGTTCTGGGAGTGCACGCGCAGGATCTGCTCGCGGCCCTTCATGTCGGGGGCATCCACGCCGATCTGGCGGTCGAAACGGCCCGGGCGCAACAGCGCGGGGTCCAGGACGTCCGGGCGGTTGGTCGCGGCGATCAGGATCACGTTCGTGTTGGCGTCGAAGCCGTCCATCTCCACGAGCAACTGGTTCAGGGTCTGCTCGCGTTCGTCGTTGCCGCCGCCCATACCGGCACCGCGCTGGCGGCCCACGGCGTCGATCTCGTCCACGAACACGATGGCCGGGGCGTTCTCCTTGGCCTGCTGGAACAGGTCGCGCACGCGGGACGCACCCACGCCCACGAACATCTCCACGAAGTCGGAACCGGAGATTGAGTAGAACGGAACACCGGCCTCACCCGCCACGGCCTTGGCCAGCAGGGTCTTGCCGGTACCCGGAGGGCCGTAGAGCAGCACACCCTTGGGAACCTTGGCACCCACGGCGGTGAAGCGGTCGTGCTCCACCAGGAACTGCTTGATCTCGTCGAGCTCCTGGACGGCCTCGTCCGCGCCGGCCACATTCGCGAACGTGACCTCGGAGTTCTCCTTGTTGAACATCTTGGCCTTGGACCGGCCGAACTTCATGGCCTGCCCGCCGGTCTGCATGCGGGCGAAGATGAACCAGAAGATACCCAGGATGATCAGGAACGGGAGCAGGAAGCGTACGAGCGACAGGAACCAGTTGTTCTCCACGGGTTGGTCCGTGAAGCCGCTCAACTGGGCGTCGTTCATGGTCCGCACGACGTCTTCCGCGCGGGGCTGGACGTAGAAGAACTCCACGTCCTTACCGAGGTTCTGGCCGTCCCGGTTCAGATCGTCCCTGAGGCTGAGCTCCACCTTCTGCTCGCCGTCGTAGATCTTGGCCTCGTCGACCTTGTGGTCCCTGAGCAGTTCCAGACCCACGTTGGTGTCCACGCGGGACGAGGTGGGGCTGAACACGCTGGCGCCCACGGGAACCAGGACCACAATGGCCAGTAGGATCCAGAAGAGTGGACCCTTGAAGAAACTCGTGGGTTTTTTTGCCGTGGCCAAGCCGTTGATCCTCCCATGGACGTGACACGTTGCGTCACGGCCCGCTCGTGCACCTGTCTCCATGGGGCGGAGGGGTGGGGAACGGTGGCCGTGACGTGTATGGCACAATCTATCGCTTCGAATGGCGCTGCGACGCCGTGCGTGCGGTCCGTTCTTTCACAGCGCACACGATTGGGCCACGGTACACGCCTCTGCCCGACATTGGCTGGGCGTGAGGGTCCGTGCGCGACTCACTCGTAAACGTGCGGTGCGAGCGTGGCGATGCAGTCCAGGTTGCGGTACTGCTCCGCGAAGTCCAACCCGTACCCCACCACGAACTCGTTGGGGATGTCCCAGCCCACATAGCGCACGTCGATGTCCGTCTTGGCGGCGTCGGGCTTGCGCAGCAGCGTGCAGATCTCCACCGAGGCGGGTCCGCGCGACTCCAGGTTGGTGCGCAGCCAGGACAGCGTGAGGCCCGAGTCGATGACGTCCTCCACGATCAGCACGTCCTTGCCGTGCAGGTCCGTGTCCAGGTCCTTGAGGATGCGCACCACGCCCGAGGACTTGGTGCCCGAACCGTAGGAGGACACCGCCATCCAGTCCATGGGGTACTGCCCCTCGAGCTCGCGCATGAGGTCCGCCATGACCATCACCGCACCCTTGAGCACCCCCACGAGCAGCACGTCCCGCCCGTCGTAGTCGCGGTCGATCTGCTGGGCGAGTTCATGGACCTTCTGCGCGATCTGTTCCTTGGTGAACAGGACGTTGCTCAGGTCGTCGTGGACGTGTTCGGCCTTCACTGTGCACTCCCGGGGTTGTTCGTGGGTGGACTTGTCTCCAGCGGGCGAGGTCCGCGCTCACCGCGCAGCTCGAGGCACCCTCGCGCATGGGTCGCGTCCGAGCGGTGCCGCCACGCTGCCACCTTACCCGCCATCTGCACCGGCCCGGCCGCCCCGTACCCGAGCGCGAACTGCTCGAGCGCGCTCAACCGTTCGAACGTGGGCGTCTCCCCGCCCGCGAGGACACATGCCTTCGCGAGCATGCGTCGGCGCAGTGCCGCCGGGGTCCCCTGGAGGACGGCACCGTCCAGCACGACCGACGAGCCGGACGACGCCGCGGGCACCAGGGCGGCGTCGAACGCCAGGGACGCCTGTTCGTCCAGGTAGTCGGCATCGGCGCCGAGTACCGACGCCGTGCGGGCCAATGCCCTGGCCACCCCCGGCCCCAGCTGGGACTCGAGATAGGGCAGGACCTCGTGGCGCACGCGTGCGCGGGTCAGTGCAGTGTCCGCGTTGGTGGGATCGCGCCATGGCAACAGCCCCTCGGCCGCGCACACCGTCTCGGTCTCGGCGCGCGTGACGTTGAGGAACGGACGCAGGTACAGCACGTCGTCGACATGATGCCGCTCGGGCATCCCGGACAGCGAGCGCGTTCCCGAGCCCCGGGCGAGGCCCAGCAACACGGTCTCCGCCTGGTCGTCCCGTGTGTGTCCGAGCAGGACGGCGGCAGCGCCGGTTCGGCGCGCGACGTCGCTGAGGGCGCCGTAGCGGGCGAGGCGCGCGGCCATCTCGGGGCCGTGGTGCTCGCGCACCACCGTGACCCGCTCGACCGCGACGGGCTTGAGGCCGAGCTCCCGCACGGTGCGCGCCGCGTCACGGGCCACCTCGGCCGAGCCCTCCTGAAGTCCGTGGTCCACCACGACGGCGCCCACCCGCAGGCGGCCGCGCCGCGCGAGGTGCGCAGTCGCTGCGGCGAGCGCGAGGGAATCGGCGCCACCGCTGCATGCCACGAGCACGAGGGGCGGGCGGGGATCAGTGCCCGCCCCCGCGTGCTCGGTAGTTGTTTCCCGCGGGGTCGTCGAGGGGTCCGGACGCATCGGATCACGTGCGTCCGCTCCCCCGGCCGACGTCTCACGGGGTAGGTGGTCGACGGCGCGGGCCACCGCACGCCGGGCGCGGGCGACCACGGGATGGAGGCGACCGGCCCGTCCGTGCTGCACCCCGTCAGTCCTGGGCGGACCTGGCGCGCTGCGCCGTTTCCTCGGCCATCCCCAGGACCTTGCTCAGCACAGGGGTGGTGTCACCGAGCATGACCAGGGCGCGTTCCAGTTCCCCCACCGGAACCACCGAGGCGAGCGCGGACACGGCATCCGTGTCCGTGGTGATCCGCGTGCGGATCTGTGACGTGGACAGCACCGGTTGGGATGCCTCCACCCTGTTCAGGACGGCCTCCTGGTCCGAGGACCCTGCGCTGTCCTCGAGCATGACCAAGCGTTCGTAGACCGCAGGGTTACCGATCTTGATGCGTCTGCCGCTGATGAGTTGGGAGAGCATGGGCGCGGACAGGCCCAGGACCTGGGCCAGCCTGCGCTGCGTAATACCGTAGACCCCCACCACGGCGCCAAAACGCTCTGATAGCGGCTGACCGTACAGCCGGATCTGTTGATTGATGTTTTCAGAGCTCACACGGTCATCTTGGCACAGACAACCGGGGGAAAACCCGAGAGCACGTCCCGGACTCAGCCCAGGACGCGATCCATCCAGGCCTGCGGGTCGTGGATCTCCACCTCGGTGGGCAGGGTCTCGGGTGAGGTCCACACCGTGTTGAAGCGCTCCATGCCCGCACGCTCCACGATGTACTCCACGAACTTCTGGCCGTTGCTGTACTGGCGCATCTTGGCGTCCATGCCCAGCAGGGAACGAATGAACCGGTCCAGGGCGCCGTGGGTCGCGGAGCGGTCGTCGAAGCGGCGGCGGATGGTCTTCACGGAGGGCACGATGGAAGAGTCCACGGCGTCCATGACGGCGTTGGCGTGACCCTCGAGCAGGGACATCACCGCCGTCACGTGGGAGACCGTGTCACGTTCGGCGTCCGTGAGCAGATGGGTCATGGGACCCAGACCCGCGTCCGGGCGGCCGGCGGAGCGGCCCGTGATCGACGCCGCGGCGGCGCGCAGGCGATCCCACGCGGACGCGTCCAGCGAACCCAGGCGGGAGATCTGCTCGAGCATGTGATCGCGCAGCCACGGGGCCGCCGCGAACTGCACACGGTGGGTCTGTTCGTGCAGGCACACCCACAATCGGAAGTCCTCGGGGGCGACGTTGAGTTCGTGCTCGGTCCACAACACGTTGGGTGCCACGAACATGAGCCGACCCCCGGGGTGGGAACGGGCCGCCTGTTCGGAGACGAGCCCGGCGTAGGGGTCGTACTGCCCCAGGACCTTGGCGGACAGGAAACCCACCAGGGCCCCCATCTCCGCGGCGATGGCCGTGGGCGCCACGCCCCGCAGGGCGGCGTCGAACGTGCCGGGGTCCTTGGCGTGCAACCGGTCGAAGACGGGCTGGACGAGCACGGAGAACGTCTGCGTGTTGGCCTTGGCCCAGCCCGCGCGATCCACCACGAGCACGGTGGAGTCCCGCAGGTTCTCCGCGGCGTCCAGACGCGTGATCGCGTGGACGTGGTGCACCGATTCATGTGCGAAGTAGCGCAGGGACTCCACGGCGCGGGACATCTCACGCGGCCCGGGCGTCGGGCCCGGCGGGGTCAGTTTGGCAGCGATCTGGGCGGCTGCGTCCCAGTCCACGAGCGAACGACGTGTCAGTTCTTGGCTCATGCGCTCACTCAATCACACCCGGGCGGTCACGCGAATGGGCGGAGGCTGGAAACTCCCGGGGCACGACGCGTTCCGCGAGTGGTCGGCTCACGCAGATCTCGCGAGCGCGGCCACCGTGCGATCCACGGTGTCCTTGGCCCGGGTGGTGTCCCCGCTGACCCCGTTGAGCACCAGGGAGTACACGAGCACGCTGCCGTCGGAGCGTTGCACGTACCCGGACAGCGCCACGACGTCCAGCAGGGTCCCGGTCTTGGCCCGGGTGACACCGCGCGCCGCGGCCTCCGCCGGGTCGTCGAAGCGCTCCGAGAGCGTTCCCTGGGCTCCCGCCAGTGGCAGCCCCCGGCCGTACGGACCGTAGCGGGGATCCGTGACCAGGGTGTCCACCGCGCGGGCGAGTGTGGTGGCGCTGACCCTGTCCTGCTGCGCCATCCCGCTCGCGTCCGCGGCCCGCAGGCCCTCGGTGTCGATCCCGTGCTCGGCCAGGGCGGCCGGGATCAGCTCCTGCACACCCGTCACGCTGCCCTCACGTCCGGAGGCCACCGCGGCGACCCGCGCGAGGCTCTCGGCGAGGGAATTGTCCGAGTGCGCGAGCATATAGGCACTCTGTTCGGACACGGGCGCGGATGCCACGCGCGCGAGCCCCACGGCGTCCTCCGGGGCACTCGCGGCACCTCCCACTGTGACGCTCGCCCCGGCGCCCAGGCGCTGTTCGAGCTGACGCGCGAATTCTCGCGCGACCGCGGCCGCGGGGTCCTGGGGCCGTTCGCCGCGGGAGCTCGGGTCCGCGCCGTCCGCGGTGGGCACCCGGTGGGAATACAGGGCCACGGGCGCCACACGGGTGATCTCCCCGGCGACGATGTCCTCCCCCTCCCACGCGGGGTTCAGCTCCGGTCCGGCGAACAGGTCCGTGTCCAGTTCCACGGTCCACTGCCCGGAGGCCGCGGCATCGGGATCGTCCTGTCGCAGGGCCTGCGCGGTGCGTTCCGCGAGCGTCCCCAGTCCCGCATGACCGTTGACCGCATCCGCCCGCCCCTCGCCCGGAGCGAGCAGGGTGTCGCCACCGGCCACCAGGACGAGTTTCCGCGGCTGATCCCCCCGGACCACGGTGGTCTCCAGTCGTTCGTACGGGTCCACGGTCGCGGCCAGCGCCAGGGCGGTCAGCACCTTCTGGTTCGACGCCGGCACCATGGGCCGCTCCGGCGACCGCCCCGCGACCACGGTGTCCTCCCCCGCCACCGCCACGGCGGCTGCCACGGTTCCCGGGGCCCCGGTCAGACCCGTGTCCAGGGCCTCCGCCACGCCCTCGGCATCCACCGTCCCGGACGCTGCCGCCAGACCGGCCACAGCGGGATCGGACGACGCCGCGGCGTCGTCCGCGTCCTGCGCGTGCTGCCATGCCGGCCGTAGCTCCGCGACGACCGCGGGCACGGCAAATGTTGCCGCGACGAGCACCGCGAGCGCGAGCAGTGCACACGCGAGGGGCCAGGAGCGGCTACGCGCGGAGGTACTCGGTGGGGGTGCGGGCATGGCCCTCATTCTCCCGTACCCGCCCGACACGGACAACGCACCGAGCGCCGTCGTACGCCGAACACCGGACCGCTACGGGCGGGCGCTGCCCTACGGCGCGGCCACGGCCGGTATCGTGGGAGCATCCGATCGAACGCGCGGCGGCTCGGCGCTGTCCCGCGCGGTACCCGGGTGCGCGAACCGCCCGGCACACAGCACTACGACCCGAGGAGTTTCACCATGGAGCTTGACGTCACCATCGAGATCCCGCGGTATTCCCGCGTGAAGTACGAGATCGACCACGAGACCGGTCGACTCCGCCTGGACCGCGTACTCTTCACCTCCATGCAGTACCCCACGCACTACGGCTACTTCGAGAACACCCTGGGCGAGGACGGCGACCCGCTGGACGCCATGGTCATCCTGGACGTGGACGTGGTCCCCGGTGTGATCGTGGAGGCCCGGCCCATCGCCGTGTTCAACATGACGGACGAGGCCGGCGGGGACGCCAAGATCCTGTGCGTGTCCACGGACAAGCGCTACGACGAGATCCAGGGTCTCGAGGACGTCAACGAGTTCAAGCAGAAGGAGATCCAGCACTTCTTCGAGCGCTACAAGGACCTGGAGCCCAACAAGTGGGTCAAGGGCGAGGGCTGGGACGGCAAGGAGGCCGCGGAGCGGCTCATCGTGGAGGCCCAGCAGCGCTTCGAGCAGTCCCACTACGACAGCGCCGCGGAGGCCGAGCAGGACGACTGAGCCCGCCCCCCCCCTCCACCCGGGGTCCCCGTGGTCGGTGTGCGCACCGAGCACGGGGACCTCACCCGTGCACACCTGCTCGGTGACGGTCACGCCCGGTGACTCCGCATCCCGCGCCCCTCGGAACCGCGGGCGCTTATGCCTGTCGGCGGGCCGTGGTGGGATGATCCTGCGGGACGCGCCCGCGAGAACCCGCTGGTCCCCTGCGCTTCGGAAAGGTGGTACCCGTGTTCGATCCGCACGCACGTGAACACGGGCACGTCTACGTCTTCCACGGCACCGAGTCCACGCAGGTCCTGGGCCCCGAGCACCTCATGGGTCATGTGCGCACGCTGCTGTCGGCGGCCGGAACCGATCCGGCGCCCGAGCCGTCCCTGCACCCGGACATCGTCCCGCGCCCCTACACCTCGGAATCCCATCAGGATCCCGATGACCCGGCACCCGAACACTGGATGCACGTGCGTAGCACGGTCACGGAAGTCTCCGTGGACCTCGGGGCGGACGCCTTCTGGGACCGGGTGGACAAGGGCAGTTGGGCCACGTGGCAGGACCGCTGGCCCGATCCCCCGGGGGGACCGTTGTTCCCGCCCAGCGCACCGGACTGGCTCGTGCGCGCCCCGCGATGGGAACTCGATCCCCTGGCTCCGGCACTCGGCCCCGCGGCGTCGGGCGGGTGGGTACGCAGTCCCGCGCGGGCGTGGGGTTCCGGGGAGCCCGCGGTCCCCCGCGACCCCTCTGACCGGCCCGGTGATCCCGCCCGCCCGGAGCCCGGAGGCACCGGCGTGGGGCTGTTCCAGCTCACGGACCTCGAGTCCTTCTGGGTCTTCGCCCCCGCGGCGGACGTCGCGGACATCATGGCGCGCTGCGAAGCGCTTGCCACCGACCACCCCGCCTTCACGTGGCTCACCGGGTACTTCGACGCCCGGGACATCGCCGGGTCACTGCGGCTGCCGTCCCCGTGCCTGCCCATCCTGGAAGCGGACCTCGCGAGCGCGGGTTATGCCGTGGACACGTGGTGGTGACGCCGCAGCCACCCGCTCACGCGAGCGGGCATTGACGTGTTCGACCGCTGACCCGGCCGCCGTTCCCCGACCGGGCACCGCCTCGGACGCCCATAGCGCGGGTACCCATTGGCCCAGGGCTCACTCGCACAGGCGCAACAGCGTCGCGGCCGCCGGACGGGCCTGCCACTCCTCGTTCCACAGGGAGCGCACCACGGCCTTGGACACCGCTTGGGGTGTGATCCCGAGCTGCTGGGCCACGGTCTTCTGCTGACCTCTGGCTCCGGGGACCAGCAGGTCCACCACGCGCCACTCGGCCTCGCTGCGCTCGCTCACGATCCGGCCCACGAGCTTGAGCACCGCCTGGGCCTGCTCCGCGGCCGTCGCGTCCACCGCGCTGACCCGCACGGCCGCCCGCTCGGTGTCACGGCCCGGTTGCGCAGCGAGGTGACCGTGGTTCATGCCCGGCCCCTCGGCGGTCACGGCCACGCGGCCGTCCTCGTGGTCCACGCGCGTGAGGAACACGTCCCCCACGCCGATGCCCACCGCATAGCGGTCCTCGCGCACGGCGATCATGGCCGCCGCGACCGCGGCGTGGGCGTCCTCGGTCAGACCACGCACGTCACCCGGCGCCATGGGTTGGAACGGGGCGCGCGCGGGCACGTCACGCAGGCGCCGACACAGTTCGTGGTCCATGGCGGGGTCGGGGCGGGACGCGTCCGCCACACGCTGGGTCAGGGTCAGGACGAACACGGTTCCAGTATCGCAGTTCCGCACCGGGCAACCCGGCCACGACGCCGCGCATTTCCCGAACCGGACGTCCCGCTCAGAGCAGCGTGTGCAGGATGGCCGCGGCGCCGTCGTCGTACACGCTGCCGGTGACCTCGCGGGCGACCTGCTCGACCTCGTCCGGGGCCTGACCCATGGCCACACCGCGCGCGGCCCATTGCAGCATCTCGATGTCGTTACGCCCGTCCCCCATGGCCACGGTGTGCGCGGGGTCCACGTCCAGCTGCTTGCGGATCTGCTCCAAAGCGCTGGCCTTGGAGACGCCGTTCGCGGCGACGTCGAGCCACGAGGACCAGCCCACGGAGTAGGCGACGCCGTGCAGACCGGCCTGCTCGATGGCCTGAGCGAAGTCCCCGGGGGCGTCCGTGGCGCTGTAGACCACGAGCCGCACCGCGGGCATCTCGGAGAGCTCCTGAAGGTCCACGCCCACGGCCTCGATCCCGAAGGACGAGTCCTGGAAGCGTTCGGTCGAGTAGAACTGCCCATCCACACCCTCGAGGGCGAACTTGGCGGTGGGCAACTTGCTGGACAGCGCCCGCAGCGCGTTGGAGGGGTCGAAGCTCACGCGGTCGGTGATCTCGTAGCGCTGCTCGAGCTGCGGGTCCAATCGCAGGGTCACGCCCCCGTTGGAGCACACCGCGAACCCGGAGTGGATGTGGCCCTGGCGGATCACGGGCAGCGTGGCGCCTTTGGAGCGGCCCGTGGCGATCACCACGTGGTGGCCGGCGCCCACGACGGCGCGCAGGGTGTCCTTCACGCCGCGGGACATGTGGCCGTCGTGGTCCACGAGGGTCCCGTCCACGTCCAGCGCCACGAGGTACCGGACGCCCTCTTCCCTGGTCCAGGAACTCGAACGGGGGGTCTGCATTTTCATGGGCGCGAACGCCGCTGCAGCACTCTGTGCCTTCTCCTCGGTGTGCCGGTCATCGATGCCGGCCTGGATATCAGTCATGACAGTCATGGTGTCACATCACCATCGATGCATGTCTTGCGATGGACCGCCCGGTGACGGGAGCGTGAAGTTCCCGGGCGATGTGCGTCACCCGACTGGGCGCAGGACCTCCTGGCCGCGCAGGTACGGGCGCAAGATCTCGGGGACGACCACGGAGCCGTCCTGTTGCTGATGAGTCTCGAGGATCGCCACGAGCCAGCGGGTCGTGGCGAGCGTCCCGTTGAGCGTGGCCACCGCGCGGGTCCCGCCCTTCTTGGTCCTGCCCTGGGCGTCCGTGGTCTCAGGCAGGCGTTCCCGGATGTTGAGCCGGCGCGCCTGGTACGTGGTGCAGTTGGATGTGGAGGTCAGCTCACGGTACTTGCCCTGGGTGGGGATCCACGCCTCGCAGTCGAACTTGCGGGCCGCGGAGGTCCCGAGGTCCCCGGCCGCGGTGTCGATCACGCGGTAGCTCAGCCCACACGCCCGCAACATCTGCTCCTCCCACGCGAGCAACCGCTCATGCTCGGCGGCGGCGTCCTCGGGGTGGCAGTAGACGAACATCTCGAGTTTGTTGAACTGGTGCACGCGGATGATCCCGCGGGTGTCCTTGCCCGCGGAACCGGCCTCGCGGCGGTAGCACGAGGACCAGCCGGCGTAGCGCAGCGGCCCGTCGCTGAGGTCCAGGATCTCGTCCGCGTGGTAGCCCGCGAGCGCGACCTCGGACGTGCCCACGAGGTAGAGGTCGTCCTTGCCCACGCGGTAGATCTCGTCGTCGTGCTCCACGTCGAATCCCGTGCCGTTCATGATGGCCGGGCGCACCAGGTTGGGCGTGGACATGGGGATGAACCCGTTGTCCAGGGCGAGGTCTTGGGCCGCGAGCAACAGGGCCGTCTCGAGGCGGGCGACGTCCCGTTTGAGAAAGTAGAAGCGCGAGCCGGAGACCTTGGCCCCGCGTTCCATGTCGATCCCGTCCAGCAACTCCCCCAGCTCCAGGTGGTCCCGGGGTTCGAAGCCCTCGGCCTCGAAGTCGCGCGGGGTGCCCTCGGTGCGCAACAGGACGAAGTCGTCCTCGCCGCCGGATGGGATGCCCTCCACGATCAGGTTGGGGAACTGGGCCACGAGCTCCTGCTGGGTGAGCTGGGCGGCGTCTGCTTCCGCCTGGGCGGCCTTGACGTCTGCGGCGAGCTGCTTGACCTGGGCGAGCAACTGTTGCTTCTCCTCACCCTGGGCCTTGGCCACCTTCTTGCCGAACGCGTTCTGCTCCGCGCGCAGGGACTCGAAGTCGGTGATCGCCCCGCGCCGCCGGGAGTCCGCCTCCAGGATGCGGTCCACCAGTCCCGCGTCCGCCCCCCGGGCGGTCTGGGAAGCACGGTAGGTCTCAGGGTCGGCGCGCAGGTCGTTGATGTCGATCACCCGTCCAGGGTATCCAACGAAACGCACGGGTGCGCGATCCGACGTGGAGGCGGCGCCCGGCCCGCGCGCCAGTAGACTGGCCGCGTCCGACAGCCGCCTTTCGAACGATCCAGGAAGGGGACTCCGGTGCCGCAGCACACAGTGGAACCCCAGCGAGTGGCCGTGGTGATCAACCCCATCAAGGCCCAGGCAGACGCAGCACGGGACGCGGTGATCATCGCGTGCCGCAAGGGTGGTTGGGCGGATCCCGTCTTCTACGAGACAGAAGTGGACGATCCCGGGTTCTCCATGGCCCGCGGCGCCGTCGAGGAGGGCGCGGACGTCGTGCTCGCCGCGGGCGGTGACGGCACCATCCGTGCCGTGGGCGAGTCGCTGGCCGGCGGGGGCATCCCGCTGGGGCTCGTGCCGCTGGGCACCGGCAACCTGCTGGCGCGCAACCTCAAGGCGGACCTCGCGGACCCGCACCACTCCGTGGACGTGGCGCTGTTCGGGTCCCAGAAGGCCATCGACACCGTGGCCGTGCACCTCGAGACGGACGACGACCGCACCGAGGACCACCGCTTCCTGGTCATGGGCGGCGCGGGTTTCGACGCCCAGATCATGGCCGACACCAAGGACGACCTCAAGGACCTCGTGGGGTGGGCCGCCTACGGCGAAGCCGGCTTCCGGCACCTGTTCAACCGGCCCCGCTGGGCGCGCTACAGCATCGACGACGGCCCCTGGGAGTCCAAGCTCGTACGCTCCGTGATGGTGTGCAACTGCGGCGAACTCACCGCCGGGTTGATCCTGGTGCCGGAGGCCAAGATCGACGACGGCGTGCTGGACCTCGTGGTGATGACCCCGCGCTCGCTCGTGGGCTGGCTGGGCATGGTTGCCAAGGTCGCGTTCCGCCACCGCCACGAGCTGCCCGTGATCGACTACCGCAGCGGCAAGAAGGTCCGGGTGGAGTTCCACGAACCCATCGAGTACCAGGTGGACGGCGATCCCCTGGGGCGGATCAAGGCGTTCGAGACCACCATGCACCACAAGTCCCTGCAGGTCCGCGTGCCACCGACCCAGGCCGACTGATCCGCACGCGAACGGCCCGGTCCCTCCTCTCGGAGGGACCGGGCCGTTCGTTCATGCGGGCCTCAGGGCCGACGACGCCGCGCGGGCATCATGTGCCGCACGGGCGCCACGCGCCGCGCGGGCTCAGACCGCGCCTGCGAGTC
Organism: Kocuria sp. CPCC 205297; assembly: GCF_040981035.1. Taxonomy (NCBI): domain Bacteria; kingdom Bacillati; phylum Actinomycetota; class Actinomycetes; order Micrococcales; family Micrococcaceae; genus Kocuria; species Kocuria sp. CPCC 205297. Next base: position 97,595 of record NZ_JAVKPY010000011.1, read on the forward strand.
CGAAGATCGCCGCGGCGATCGCGAAGCCCAGCACACCAATGATGGTCTCGAGCACCGTCCAGGTCTTGAACGTGGTGCGCACATCCATCTCCAGGAACCGGCCCACGAGCCAGAACCCGGAGTCGTTGACGTGGGAGAGCACCACGGAACCGGCGGCCACGGCCACGACCATGGCCGCGAGCTGCACCACGTTGTAGTCCGCGGCCAGCACCGCCGGGGCGATCAGACCCGCGGCCGTGGTCAGCGCGACCGTGGCGGAACCCTGCGCCACGCGCATGACCGCGGCGATCAGGAAGCCCGCGATGATCAGGGGGATGCCCAGGTCCGCGAGCACGTCCTCGAGGGCGTTGCCGATCCCGGAGGTGCGCAGCACACCGCCGAACATGCCACCGGCGCCGGTGATCAGGATGACCGAGCACACGGGGCCCAGGGCGGACTCGAACGTCTTCTCGATCGCGGAACCGCTCACCCCGCGGGCCTTGCCGATGGTCAGCGCGGCGATGATGAGCGTGAGCGTCAGGGCGATGGGCGTCTCACCGATCGCGCGCAGCAGCTCGAACCACGCCTGGGACGAGGTCTCCTCGGAGACCGCTCCGGACTTGGCGAGCGTGCCCAGGCCGGTGTTGAGGAAGATCAGCAGCATGGGCAGCAGCAGCATGGCCACCACGATGCCCACCGCAGGGGGGTTGCGGACGTCCTCGGCCTGGCCCAGGATCGCGGGGACCGGGAGCTTGATCCGGCGCCCCGAGAACTTGCCGAACAGGTAGGAGGAGACGTACCACGTGGGGATCGCGCAGATCAGGCCCACCAGGATGATGTAGCCCACGTTCGCCTCGAAGAACGTGGCGGCGGTGACCGGACCCGGGTGGGGCGGCAGGAACACGTGCATCACGGAGAACGCGCCCACGGCGGGCAGCGCGTACGTGAGCACGCTGCCGCCCAGTCGGCGTGCGACCGAGAAGACCACGGGCAGCATGACCACCAGACCGGCGTCGAAGAAGATGGGGAAGCCGAACAGTAGTGAGGCCACGCCCAGGGCCAGCGGCGCGCGCTTCTCCCCGAACGCGCGGATGAGCCGGTCCGCGAGCACCTGGGCGCCGCCCGAGGTCTCGAGCAAGCGGCCCAGCATGGCTCCCAGCCCCACGAGCAGCGACACGCTGGCGAGCGTGTTACCGAAGCCGTAGAGCAGGACGGGCACCACCTGGGAAGTGGGGATGCCCGTGGCGAACGCCGTGAGCGCCGAGATGATGATCAGCGCGAGGAAGGCGTGCACGCGGAATGTGATGATCAGCACCAACAACACCGCGATGGCCGCCGCCGCGATCAGCAGCAACGGCCCGGCTGTCAGTGTCTGACTCCAGCCCTCGATCTCCATGGACGTCAATGTCCTTTCAGGTTGTTGACCCACGAACGGGCCTGGATGAAGGCGGCGTCGCTGTAGTGCTTGGCCACGTGGACCGCGCGCCCGTCGGCGCGGGGGTAGGACCCGAGGAATCGGGTGCGGGGGCAGATCCGGCGCACACCCATGAGGGCTTCGGAGACCCGGTCCTCCCGAATGTGGCCGTCGATGTCTACCGAGAAGAAGTAGTCGCCCAGGTGGGTGCCCGTGGGGCGGGACTCGATGCGGGTCAGGTTGACCCCGCGCGTGGCGAACTGCTCGAGGATCTCCAGCAGCGCCCCGGGACGGTCCTCCCACAGCGGGATCACCAGGGACGTCTTGTCCGCCCCGGTGGGCTCGGGCATGGGTGCATCTGGGCGGGCCACGAGCACGAAACGCGTGACCGCGTGCTCGTTGTCCCCGATGTCCTCGGCCAGCACGTTCAGCTCGGGGTGGCGCTGCACGACCACGGGGGAACACACGCCGGCGTCGTAGCCCAGGCCCTCGGTGCTCACCCCGCCCGTGCCGTCCAACATGTCCATGGCCGAGGCCGCCGTGGAGGACGCGGGGACGTAGCTCACGCCTGGGAGGTTCTGTTCGACCCAGCCGCGGATCTGCGCCCAGGCGTGACTGTGGGTCGCCACGGCGTGGACGTCGGACAGGCTCACGCCCGGCGGGGCCACGAGGACGAACTGGACGGGCACCAGGATCTCGCGCAGGATCCGCAGTTCGGCACCGAAGGAGACGTCGTCGAGTGTGGCGGTCACGCCGCCCTCCACCGAGTTCTCGATGGGCACCACGGCGGCGTCCACACGTTCCTCTCGAACGGCCGCAAGCGCGGCCGGGACGGAGCTCATGGGGGTGCACGCGGCGTCGTCGACCCCCGGGACCTGCCTCAGTGCCGCCTCGGTGAACGTGCCCTCGGGGCCCAGGAAGGCGTACTCACGAGCGCATGGCCCCGGGTCCACAGGACCCGAGGCCACGCCGGACAGTGCTGCGTTCACAGAACGCGCGCCGTTTCCCCGGTCTCGGACACGATGGGCTTCTCCGCGTCCGCCCACGCGCCCATGCCGCCCACCACGTTGACGGGGTCGTACCCGTACTGCGCGAGGTACGCGGTGGCGCGCAGCGAGCGGCCGCCGGAACGGCAGATCACGTAGACGTCCTGATCCAGCGGGACCTCGTCCGTGCGCTCCGCGAGCTGCGACAGCGGCAGGTGCTGGGCACCGTCGATGTGCCCGGCATCCCACTCGTTCTGTTCGCGCACGTCCAGGATGGGTGCGCCCGCCGGGATCTCGTCCACTGTGGCGGACGGCAAGTTGTTCACGTTGTCCATGGCGTCCCTCGTCGTTCGACTGCTCAGTTCACTCGGACCCCCACCATAGCGGCAGGGCGCGGTGTTCAGCGCCGACGGCGCGGGGTGCCGCGGGCGACGTCGCTCAGCGCACGTCGGTGCCGGTCTTGTCGTGCTCGGACGGGTGCGAGCGCCCCAGCTCGGACAGGCCGTGCTTGGCCACGTGACGCGTGGAGATCTCGTAGCCGATGTCGGTGCCCACGAGGATCACGATGCCCGCGATGAGGCTGTAGTACCAGTGCGGGTTGGTCATGTCGAACATGATGTACAGGCTCAGCAGGATCAGGAACGCGAGGCACAGGTAGTTGGTCACGGGAACGTCGGGCAGCTTGAAGGACACGCCGCGCGCCTGACCGTGGGCCGCGAGGTTGCGCAGCGAGCGGGCGCACGCGTACAGCGTGGCGTTCACGCGTGAGAACGCGCTCGTGACCACCGGTTCCCAGAACGGTCTGGACACCCTCGCCCGCGTGATGATCGATCCGGGGGTACGTCATCCTCGCGGAAGCGCCTTCCTACTCGGGCGCCATGGCCGTGTTCGCGGGCGCCCAGGCGGAGGTCGTCCACGTGGCGATCGACCACGAGGGGCTGACCCCAGACGAACTCGAGGAGACCATCGAGGAGCTCGAGTCCCAGGACCGGGGCATCAAGTTCCTGTACACCATCCCGAGTTTCCAGAACGCGGGCGGGACCATGATGCCGCAGCAGCGCCGCGACCGGATCTGTGAGGTCCGCGCCGCGCACCCCGTGCTGATCGCGGAGGACAACCCCTATCGCCTGCTGGGCTTCGAGGGTCAGACTGCCCGTGCCATGCGCGCGGACGACGAGAACGTGGTCTACCTGGGCTCGGCGTCCAAGATGTTCACGCCGGGTCTGCGCGTGGGCTGGACCGTGGCCCCCGATTCGCTCGCCACGATCCTGTGTCTGCAGAGCGAGGCCCCTGTGCTCAGTCCCTCGGCCTTCGCTCAGGAAGTGGTCGCCGGGTGCCTCGAGAAGTACGACTGGCGTTCCGTGCTGGACGAGTACCGCGTGCTGTACGGCAAATGGGCCCAGACCCTGATGGACGCGTTCGACGAGCACATGCCCGACGGTGTGACCTGGACCCGCCCCGAGGGCGGCTTCTACTCGTGGATCACCCTGCCGCAGGACGTGGACTCCTACGACCTGTGCATGGAGGGCATCGACAAGGGCGTGGTGTTCGTCCCGGGCACCGCGTTCTCCACGGACTGCCGCGGTGAGTACGAGGTGCGCATGTCCTTCTGCCACCCCGCCGATGGCGAGATCCGCAAGGGTGTGGAGATCTTCACCACCACCCTGAAGAAGGCCATGAACGCCTGATCGGTTCGCCCGAACGCCACGGCGCCGGTGTCAACAATTCTGAGGCCCGGCGCCGTCGTTCTGCCGGGCCGTATCCGCTGCGACCTAGACTGATGGATCGAGGACTGCGGTTGCCCGATCCTTGCACTCCGCTTCGTGGGGGCGCCGTCGCGGGGGTCGGCGCACCATCACACAACTGTGTCGGCGCCGGGGCCGGCCGTTAGGAGCCCGTTCCATGTTCCGCCTCTTCCACAACGCCACGGTGCACGCCATGAATCCGGCCACCGGATGGACTCCCCAGGCCCAGTGGCACTCCCACGACATGCCCCATCCGGACGCCATCCTGACCTCCGACGACCGCATCGTGGCCGTGGGCGACTACCAGCGGCTCAAGGACCTCGCGCCGCTCGGCACCGAACGTACCGATCTCGGCGGCACCTACGTGCTCCCGGGCATGGGCGACGGCCACATCCACTCGGCCATGTACTCCCGCTCCCTCATCGAGCCGGACATGCGCCACTGCACGTCCCTGGAGTCCGCGCTCGAGGTGCTACGCCCGTTCGTGGAGCGAGGCATGGCGGACGAGTCCATCACGTGGATCTTCGGCGGGCAGTGGAACGTCAACGCGTGGGACGTCCCCGAGCTGCCGGACCGCCACGCGCTGGACACCGTGGCCCCGGACATCCCCGTGGCCCTGGGGTCCCTGGACTGGCACACCCTGTGGTTGAACTCCAAGGCGCTGCGGGAGCTGGGCCTGGACCGGAACGTCAAGGACCCTGACGGCGGCGAGTTCGTGCGGGACGAGCACGGTGAGCTCACCGGCGTGATCCGGGAGGCCGCGGCCATCCCCATCCGGGACGGGCTCATGCAGTCGGACGTCTCCGGCAACATCGACGATTACCTGCCCCTGGGTCAGCGTGAGCTGCTCAAGCGGGGCATCACATCCATCCACGACATCGACGGCGCGGACTGCCTGTACGCGTACCAGAAGCTGCGCGAACGCGGCGAGCTGGACATCCGCATCCACAAGGTGCTGCACCAGGAACAGGTCCACGACGCCATCCGGCGCGGGATCCGCACGGCCTCCGGGGACGAGTGGATCTCGATCGGCCCGCTCAAGCTCTTCGCGGACGGCGCCCTGGGCTCGCACACGTGCCACATGTCCGAGGCGTGGCCGGGCACCGAGAACCACGGCATGACGGTCACGTCCCCGCACGAGCTCGAGCACTGGATCGGTCTGGCGGCGTCCGCCGGGATCGCCACGGCCGTCCACGCGATCGGTGACCAGGCCACCACGGAGGTGCTGGACGCGTTCGCCAAGAGTCAGTCGATCGCCCGGGTCTTCGGCCTGCGCCAGCGCGTGGAGCACGCCCAGTACATGAAGCGCTCGGACGTCCCCCGGTTCCGTAAGCTGGGAGTCACCGCGTCCATGCAGCCCATGCACTGCACGGCGGACATCCCCATGAACGACTTCCTGTCCGAGCGCGACCTCGTAGCCTACGGGTGGAACAGTCTGCGCGAGGCCGGCGCCGAGCTCGTGTTCGGTTCCGACGGCCCCGTAGAGGACCCCAACCCGTTCCAGGGCATCCACGCGGCCATCACCCGCACACGGGACGGCGCGCCCGAGGGCGGGTGGCAGCCCCACGAGCGGCTCCCGCGCGCGGAGACCGTGTACTACTACACCCACGCGGTGGCCCGCGCGTCCTACGAGGAGAACCTCAAGGGCTGCCTGGCCCCGGGGATGCTCGCGGACTTCGTGAGCGTGGACCGCGACATCTTCTCCGAGGACGCCGAGGGCGTGAAGGCCACCGTGGTCGAGGCCACCGTGGTGAGCGCCCAGATCCGCTACCAGCGCGCGAACTGACAGCGCGGGGCACAACGACGACGCTCACGCACGTCCCACGGGCGACGTCGCCCGCGTGCGTCTCCGGGCGACGTCGTCCGGGCGGGTGACCCTGCGGCGTCGTACCCCGCGACCGCGCAGACCGACCGCGCGCTCAGCTCAAGTGCAGGTGCGGGGCCACGAAGGTCCTGGTGGCGTTACGTTCGTTCTCCAGGACCCAGCCCATGCGCTTGAGCGGGCGCAGGGAGATCACCGATTCCTGGATCTCCACGTCCGAGACGAGACTCTGGATGGCCTGCTCGGCCTCGATGATCTCCCCCACGGAGGAGAGCCACATGACCACCATCATGTTGGAGCGCCCCGTGATGGAGGAGACCACGCGGGTGCGTGGGTCCTTCGCGAGTGCCTCGGCCGCGTCCTCGTGCCGATAAGCATTCAAACGCATGAACCACTGCGCGGTCACGGGGGAGGACGAGAGCCCCTGCACCAGGTCGCAGCGAATACTCAACAGCCCGGAGGCCAGGACCTTCTGCAGGTAGCGCCGGGCCGTAGCCGGGTGCAGCCCCGTGCTGCGGGCGATCTCCGCGGCGCTCGCGCGGCCGTCACGCATGAGGGCCTCGATCACCGGGCGCTGGTCCTCCCCGAGCGCGGTGGTTGAGGTGGGCAGGGCGGCCTGTTCGGCGGAGGTCCACGCCTGGGCCGCGGCGCGCTGCTCGTCGCTGAGCTGGTCCAGTCGCCACTTGTCGCCCGCTCGGTGCAGGCGTGACGAGAGCATGAGCTGCACCTTGGCCACGCCCGGCACCTGCGAGATCTGTTCCTCCACGAAACGGGACAGCGATTCCAGGTCGTGACTGAGCACGGTCAACCCCAGGTCCGGGGACGGCGCGAACGCCTCCACGGAGATTACCTCGGGCATCGCGGTGAAGGTGTCCACCACGTGAGCCCAGCCTCCCGGATCGCACGAGATCTCGATGAAGCTGAGCTGGTTGCGGGTGTCCGAGAGGTTGACCTGCGCCGTGATCCACGCGATGCCCGAACGTTCCAGCTTCTCCCACCGGCCGGCGAGCGTGGTGGCGTGCGCGCCCAGGATCTCGGCCGCCTCCCCCCACGTGATGCGCGGCGCCCACTGCAGCAAACTGATCAGTTCCTGATCCTGGGGGGAGAGCTCGCTCTTGATGTGGCCGTTGCTCAGCATGGGTCCTCTGTTTCCTGGGCTCGTGGCACGGGTGGCGCCGGGGTGGCGGCGCGGGCGGTGCCGCTCAGCCGTCCCAGGATGGCGGCATGCGACCCGTGGGACGGACGTACTCCCGGGCCCGACCGCGGCTCCCAACGCCCCATGATGAGTGCGAGGACCGTCCGGTGCCAAGTCGTAACCGAGACGTTCGGACACCCGAGTTGAAATAAGATCGATTCAAGCGACCCAAAATTGTAGAAATTTATGTCATACAGTTGGCTATTTGTATCACATCATGCAGAGCGGCTAGCACGCTGCATGGCTGTTACCCGCGGTGACGACTTGACAGGGCTGATCTGACCCGCCCTCACCTCTCAGGATGCACGACATGTCTACTCCCGCTGCTTCCTCTGAGATAGCCACCGAGACCAACCTCGGCGGCCCGGCGGTCTCCTCCAGGAAAACACTCATCCACACCGGTATCGGCAACGCACTCGAGTGGTACGACTGAAGCATCTACGCAACGTTCTCCATCTACTGCGCGCGTGAGATCTTCAACCCCCAGGCCACCGCCCTGCAGGCGAGCCTGTTGGCCAACGTGGTCCTGATCATTCCCTGCCGTTGTGGGGCAAGCTCTCCGACATCTGGGGCCGGCGTCCGTCGCTGATCATCGGCAATCTGGTGCCGCTGCTGCTGTTCTTCCCGCTCAACGCCATGGTGGGCCAGATGTTCCTCTCCCTGTTCCTGCCCGCCACGAGCGTACGCACCGTGGGCGTGGCCTTCCCGTACGCGGTAGCCGTGGCCATCTTCGGCGGCCCCGCCCCGTACCTCCAGAACTGGATCAACACGCAGTACTCGGCGGGCAGGTTCTCGCTGCACATGGGCCTGCTGCTGGTGGTCTCCACCGTGGTTGCCTCCATTCCGCCCGAGACCAAGGCCAAAAGGACCTGCGGCACTAGGGTCCGCCTTCTCTCGGTACGACGTCGCCCCCGCACCTTCTCGGTGCGGGGGCGACGTCGTCGTACAGGGCCGGGTCCCGGATGTGGAACCCGGCCGCGCGGGAATTACTTCTTGGGGGTATGCAGCAGCTTCTTGTTGGCGAACTCCTCGATGCCGAACGGGCCGAGCTCACGGCCCACCCCGGAGCGCTTGACGCCGCCGAAGGGCAGGTCCGGAGCGGTGCCGGTGACCTCGTTGACGAACACCATGCCGGAGTCCACACGCTTGGCGACCTCCAGGGCCTCGGCCTCGTCGGCGCCGAACACGGAACCGCCCAGACCGAACGAGGAGGAGTTGGCCAGCTCGATGGCCTCGTCCACGTCCTTGACCTTGTAGACCACGGCTACCGGGCCGAAGATCTCCTCGGCGTAGGCGCGCATCTCGGGGGTCACGTCCGCGAGCAGCGTGGCCTCCATCCAAGCACCGGGCTTGTCCAGCTTCTTGCCGCCGGCCAGCACCGTGGCACCCTTGTCCACGGCGTCCTGGACCTGCTCCATGATCTCGTCACGCGCGGACACGGTGCACAGCGGGCCCAGGAAGGTCTTCTCGTCCGTGGGATCGCTCGGGGTGATCCCCTGCACGGCCTCCGCGAAGTTCTCCACGAAGGTCTCGTACGCGTCCTCGAGCACGATGAACCGCTTGGCGTTGGTGCACGCCTGGCCGTTGTTGTTCATGCGCCCATTCACGGCCTGCTTAACGGTGCGTTCCACGTTCTTATCGTCGAGCACGATGAAGGGGTCCGAACCGCCCAACTCCAGCACAACCTTCTTGAGGTTCTTGCCGGCGGTCGCGGCCACGGAGGCACCCGCACGCTCGGAGCCCGTGAGGGACACACCCTGGACGGCGGGGTCCGGGATGATGATCTCCGCGATCTGGTCGCTGGACGCGAACACGTTGATGTAGACGTCCTCGGGGAAGCCCGCCTCGTGGAACAGCTCTTCCTGCACCAGCGCGGACTGCGGGACGTTACCGGCGTGCTTGAGCAAGATGGTGTTGCCCAGCATCACGTTGGGGGCCGCGAAACGGGCCACCTGGTAGTACGGGAAGTTCCACGGCATGATGCCCAGCAGGACACCCGTGGAGTCCAGGACCACACGGGCCTCTCCCCCGGTGGAGGGGGTCAGGCTGCGGCCCTTCATGAACTCCTCCGCGTTGTCCGCGTAGTAGTCGTAGATCGCGGCGACGATCTGGACCTCGCCCGCGGCCTGCGCGGCCGGCTTGCCCATCTCCTCCGTGAGGATCGCGGCGAGCTCGTCCTGACGCTCGCGGTACAGCTCCGCCATCTTGTGCATCAGCTGAGCGCGCTCGGCCACCGGGACATTGCGCCAGGAGGAGTACTCCTTGGCGGAACGCTGGACGGCGTCCTTGATCTCCTGATCCGTGGCGGTGTCGAACTTCTTGAGGGTCTCACCCGTTGCAGGGTTGATTGTTGCGTAAGCCATGCTGTGAGCGTATGCCCCGCCACACTCTCACGACATAGCGTTCACCGAGGGCGAGACTTCATGACACCTGCCCCCACCCCGCGCCGTCATTCCCCTCTCTGCCGGGACCTGCTGCCCACCGACGACGCCGCTGCTTCCGCGGCCAAGGGGACCCAGCGCCGTCGCCCTCCGCCCGCTGTCGATGACACGAACTCGCACACAAGCCCCGGGGGGCGCCGTCCGCGCGGACAATGGAGCGCAACAACCTCTACATCCTCGACATCCCAGGACGGCATGCATGACACACGAACGCCATCTCCCGGAGCACGGCGCAGGGTTCAAGAAGGTCCTGGGGCGGCTGGACGCCATCGCCCTGGGCGTGGGGGCCATGATCGGCTTCGGCTGGGTGGTCCTCACGGGAGGCTGGCTGAACGACGCCGGGACCATGGGCGCGGTGCTCGCCATGGTGGCCGGCGGGGCGATCATGGCCGTGGTGGGCCTGGTGTACGGCGAACTCGTGGCCGCGATGCCCGCCGCGGGCGGTGAGCACAACTACCTGCTGCGGGGCATGGGTGCCAGGTGGGCATTCATCGGCTCGTGGGCGATCACGGTCGGGTACATCACGATCGTGGCGTTCGAGGCCGTGGCCGTACCTCGCACCGTGGAGTACATCTTCCCGAACCTCAGCCACGTCCCGCTGTGGACGATCGCCGGATTCGAGGTGAACCTCACGTGGGCGCTCGTGGGTGCGCTCAGCGCCGTGGTGATCACGTGGATCAACCTACGCGGTGTGAAGCAGGCGTCCACGGTGCAGGTCTTCGTGATCATCTTCCTGGCGATCGTGGGACTCATGATGGTCTTCGGCGCGTTCACGCGCGGCTCGGAACAGAACATGGAGCCCTTCTTCCACAACGGTGTCTCCGGGTTCTCCCTGGTGCTCGTGGTGGTCCCGTTCCTGTTCGTGGGCTTCGACGTGATCCCGCAGGTCTCCGAGGAGATGCACCTGCCGCCCAAGAAACTGGGCGGCACGATCGTCATCTCCGTGCTGATAGCGACCGCGTGGTACGTGATGGTCATCCTCACCACGTCCTCGGCGATGTCCGCACATGACCTCGCGAACGCGGACATCGCCGTGGCGGACGCGTTCGGCAACCTCTTCACCTCGGGCGCCATGGCCAACGTGCTGCTTGCCGGTGGCCTGGCCGGGATCCTCACGTCCTGGAACTCCCTGCTCATGGGTGCCTCACGTCTGCTCTGGGCCCTGGGCAACTCCCGGATGCTGCCCCGCTGGTTCGCCAAGCTGCACCCCAAGTACGGGACCCCCTCCAATGCCCTGCTGTTCGTGGGGGCGCTGTCCTTCATCGCCCCGTTCTTCGGCACCGAGATGCTCGGCTGGCTCGTGGACTCCGGCTCGCCCTCGATCGTGGTGGCGTACCTGCTGGTGTCGATCGTGTTCGTGATCCTGCGACGCCGCGAACCGGAGATGGAGCGGCCCTACCGGATCGGCGGGAAGCACCACGGCGGTGTGGTGATCGGTGTGCTGTCCGTAGTGCTTTGCCTGGGACTCGCTGTGCTGTACCTGCCCGGGATGCCCGCGGGGTTGGGCACCGCCCCCTACGTGATCTTCGCGCTGTGGTGGGTCCTGGGGCTGATCTTCATGCTGCGCATCCCGCGCGGGATCGCCCCCGGCGCGGACGCCGAGGAGCGGCTCGTGGCAGTGAGCGAGTCACGAACCCGCAGCCGCTGATCGCACCGTTGCGGCCGGGCATACCATGGAGGAAGGGAGCTATGTCCCACGAGTTCGAGACTGCACCGGACCACGCCGAGTGGAGTTCCCAGAAAGGAACCAGATGAGCATCAAAGACCGGGTTTCAGAAGTCCTCGAGGCCACACCCAAGGGCCTCCTGATCAACGGCGAGTGGCGAGATGCCTCCGACGGCGGGACGTTCGACGTCGAGAATCCCGCGACCGGCGAGGTGCTGGCCACGCTGGCCTCCGCGACCGAGGAGGACTCGCGCGCGGCCATGGACGCCGCCGCGAACGCCCAGGAGTCCTGGGCCCGCACGAGCGCTCGCGAGCGTTCCGAGATCCTACGCAGGACGTTCGACCTCGTCCAGGAGCACAAGGACGATCTCGCACTGCTGATGACCCTGGAGATGGGCAAGCCGTTCAAGGAGTCCCAGGGCGAGGTCGTCTACGGCGGCGAGTTCCTGCGCTGGTTCTCCGAGGAGGCCGTGCGTCACTACGGGCGCTACGTGGACACCCCCGAGGGCAACCTCAAGATGATCGTGACCCACAAGCCCGTGGGCCCGTGCCTGCTGATCACCCCGTGGAACTTTCCGCTGGCCATGGCCACCCGCAAGGTGGCCCCCGCGGTGGCCGCCGGGTGCACCATGATCCTCAAGCCCGCGCGCCTGACCCCGCTGACCTCACAGTTCTTCGCGAAGCTCATGATCGAGGCCGGCATCCCCGCGGGTGTGCTCAACGTGGTGTCCTCCGCGTCCGCGTCCAACGTCTCCGGGCCCATCATGGAGGATCCCCGGCTGCGCAAGATCTCCTTCACGGGCTCCACCCCGGTGGGCAAGCAGCTCATGAAGACCGCTGCGGACCGCGTGCTGCGTACCTCCATGGAACTGGGCGGCAACGGCCCGTTCATCGTGTTCGAGGACGCGGACCTGGACAAGGCCGTGGATGGCGCCATGGCCGCCAAGATGCGCAACATGGGTGAGGCGTGCACCGCCGCCAACCGCTTCCTGGTGCACGAGTCCGTCGCGGACGAGTTCTCCAAGAAGTTCGCGGAGAAGCTCGACGCCCTCAAGCCCGGCAACGGTCTCGAGGAGGACACCACCGTGGGTCCCCTGGTCGAGAAGAAGGCCCGCGACAGCGTCGCCGAATTCGTCCAGGACGCGCTCGACAACGGCGCCGAGGCCGTCGTGGGCGGCAAGGCCGTGGACGGGCCGGGGTACTTCTTCGAGCCCACCCTGCTGACCGGTGTGACCGAGCAGTGCCGCGTGTTCAAGGAGGAGATCTTCGGCCCCGTGGCCCCCGTGATCACGTTCAAGGACGAGGACGACGCCGTCCGCCTGGCCAACGCCACCGAGTACGGCCTGGCGTCCTACGTGTTCACCGAGGACATCTCGCGTGCCCTGCGCATCGGCGACCGCATCGAGTACGGCCTACTGGGCATGAACGTGGGAGTGATCTCCAACGCCGCGGCGCCGTTCGGCGGCGTCAAGGAATCGGGCCTGGGCCGCGAGGGCGGCGCCGAGGGCATCGAGGAGTACACCACCGTGCAGTACATGGGCATGCCCTCGCCCTGGGCCTGAGCACGCCCGCGCCCGTCTGACGGGAGGAGGGCCCCACGAGGGTCCGAACTCCCGGCACCGGCCGCACACGGACCCGCCTCGGTTGGAGCCCCGGATCACCGGGGCTTTCCGGGGCGGATCCGATTATCGAGTTTTCGCGTCCCCGTGCCGCTGTAGTGAAAGGGCAACCGAACATGGCTGACATCGAATACCGGCTCGAGCAGAAGCGCGATCTGAAGACCGCCCTCCCGGGCCCCAAGTCGCAGGAACTCGCGGCGCGGCGGGAGAAGGCGGTCGCGGCCGGCGTCGCCTCCTCCGTGCCCGTCTACGCGGACGAGCTCGACGGCGGCATCATCAAGGACGCGGACGGCAACCAGCTCATCGACCTGGGCTCCGGCATCGCCGTGACCTCCGTGGGCGCCACCGCGCCCAAGGTTGTGGAGAAGGTGCGCGAGGCCGTGGGCAAGTTCACCCATACGTGCTTCATGGTGACCCCCTACGAGGGGTACGTGGAGGTCGCCGAGAAGATCGCGTCCCTGACCCCTGGGGCCTTCGACAAGCGCGCCGCGCTGTTCAACTCCGGTTCGGAGGCCGTGGAGAACGCCGTGAAGATCGCGCGCGTGCACACCAAGCGCAACGCGGTCGTGGTCTTCGACCACGCCTACCACGGCCGCACCAACCTGACCCTGGCCATGACCTCCAAGGTCATGCCGTACAAGCAGGGATTCGGGCCGTTCGCCAACGAGGTGTACCGCGTTCCCATGTCCTACCCCTTCCGCGATCCGGAGGGCATGACGGGCGAGGACGCCGCCAAGCGCGCCCTGTCCCTCGTGGAGAAGCAGGTGGGTGCGGAGAACGTGGCCGCGATCGTGATCGAGCCCATCCAGGGTGAGGGCGGGTTCATCGTCCCGGCCCCGGGCTTCCTGCCCGCCCTGTCGCAGTGGTGCAAGGACAACGGCGCGGTCTTCGTCGCGGACGAGGTCCAGGCCGGCGTGGCCCGCACGGGCAAGTGGTTCTCCTCCGAGTACGAGGGTGTCGAGCCGGACCTCGTGACCTTCGCCAAGGGCATCGCCGGCGGTATGCCTCTGTCCGGCGTGGTGGGCCGCGCAGAGCTCGTGAACGTGGTGCACGGTGGCGGCCTGGGCGGCACCTACGGCGGTAACCCCGTCGCGTGCGCCGCCGCTCTCGGCGCGATCGAGACCATCGAGGACTGGAACCTCGCGGACCGTGCCCTCGAGATCGAGAAGATCATCAAGGATGAGCTCGGCTCTCTGGCAGAGTCCTCCCCCATCGTGGGCGAGCTGCGTGGGCGCGGCGCCATGATGGCGCTCGAGTTCGTGAAGCCCGGCTCCAAGGAACCCAACGCGGACGCCGCCAAGCAGATCGCGGCCAAGTGCCTCGAGCAGGGCGTCGTCATCCTCACGTGCGGCACCTTCGGCAACAATGTGCGTCTGCTGCCGCCGCTCGTGATCGACTTCGACCTGCTGCGCGAGGGCCTACGGATCTTCTCCAAGGCCATCGAGGCGGCTGGCGCCTGATCCGCGCTTCTTGAGCTTTACCGCGTACGACGGCGGGCGGTCACCGGGGTTCCGGTGGCCGCCCGTTCGTGTGTCCGGGGCGCAGGGCTGGGGTATCCGTCAAACGCACGGCATCGACTGAGCCGCAGTCAGCCCGAAGTCGGGCTCTACCCCCCCCACAGTTCCCCAGGGGGCGTCCGATCCGGAGCCGGGAGGCTACCTCACGTACACCGTGGCTTCCAGAGTCGAGTTGCCCAGGTAGTGGCCCACGGAGGCGACGCTGGTTTTGGTGGCAGCAGATGTGTCCGGTGACTGGATGACGGCGCAGGATCCCCCGTGAGAAAGTTCCGCCAGCGAGGCCGCCTCATATTCTTTGGACTTCGCATCGCCGCTGAGTGGGGGCGCACCGCTCTCAGTCACCGCGTACTGGAAGGGCCGCCAATTGTGGCCGTTCGCGTTGACGCCAGTCTCCATGAGCTGTTCCTGGGTGGCGGCATGTGAACACAATGCGCCCCATGCGCCATTGAGCTGGGGAGGCATCACGGCGTTGAGTTCTTTCTGGGCATTCGGGCTGAAAATGCGGAAATTGATGTCATTGCCCTTCAGCGTGGTGCCGTAGAGCTCAGCCAGCCGATCATTGCTGCCGACGGGCACCTTTGCCTCGGGGGCTCCGGTGGCCCTGTCCGTTTCAGCGGATCGGTCGGAGGGAGTAAGGGTTATGCCCTCTCCCACAGTCGCGTGAGTCACCTGGTGAGGGTACGCGCTCTCCGTGCCGAGAACGACGGTCTTCTTCTGGCCCGCAATTACTTCGTATTCATCCCAACTGAAAGCGTTGTGCACCTCGATGATCCGGTTGGTGGCATCGACGCTCGAGCTCTCCGGCGCTTCCGATTCGTTCAGGTAGTCGCCGAGTGGGGTGTATTCGACCAGGTCACCGGCCGGCGTCGTGAAAGTCGCCTTCAGCGTGGTGATTGAGTCTGCGCCCTTGATGTTGTCAACGGTGACGGCCAGGAAATGCAGCGGAGTGTTCGATTTTCCCATCAACTGGCGGGCTTCCTCGACCCCGGACGGCGCTTTCACCTCACCGGTAGCGGTGAATCGTGCCCCGTTATCACCGGCGCCTGACCAGTTCTGCACATCCTGGTACACCTGGGGGCTGGGCGCGCCTACGCTTGATTGGCCGGTGTCCGAGGCGTCATTGTTCGCGGAACACCCGGTGAGCACGACGAAGGCCAAAACCGCGACGGAGAGCGACCGTTTCATGGGGGATCTACTTTCTCGGTGTGATGCGTGAGGGGAAATTCGAGCATACTGCGGCGATTTTGGCGTCGGGATCGAACAGGCGATCATGACGGAGCTCAGAGGGTTGGACTGGTTCGATTCCCGGGTACGAGTCCTCGAAAACCTTTCCCAGGCAGTGTCGGTCCGACCGTCCTCGGCAGCGCCGCCCCCGCTCTGAGAACTTCATGACGCGCAATGGTTAGGCTGGGGTCCCCGCACACGTCCCGAACGCCATGGAGGACACGGTGGAACACTTCCCCACGTTGACCGAGACCGTTGCCGCCCTGCGCCGCGGGGAGGTGACGAGCGAGGAGCTGACCCGGCGGACGCTCGAGCGGATAACCGAGCTCAACGCGCACTTGGGGGCCTTTGTCCATGTGGTCCCAGAGGCCACCCTCGAGCGGGCCCGCAGCGCGGACGAGCGGCTCTCGAGCGCCCGAGGCGACTCCGAGGAGGATGCCTCCGAGCTCCCCGCCCTGCTGGGTATCCCCACCGCGCTCAAGGACGGGCACGACGTCGCCGGGATGCCCACCACGTGGGGCTCACTGACCACGCGGGACGAGACCGGTACCGTGCCGCCCGCCGCCGCATCCGAGCCGCTCGCCGCGACCCTCGAAGCCTCCGGTGCGGTGATCCTCGGCAAGACCCAGGTCCCCGAGTTCCTGCTCAATTGCTATTCGGAGAATCGCGCCTTCCCTCCGGCCCGCAACCCGTTCGCCCTGGACTGCTCCCCTGGCGGGTCCTCCGGGGGTCAAGCGGCCGCCGTGGCCGCGGGGATCCTGCCCGGGGCCGTGGGCTCCGACGGCGGCGGCTCCATCCGGATCCCCGCGGCGGCCTGCGGACTCATCGGCCTGAAACCCAATCGTGGGCGTGTCCCGAGCAACGACGCCCTGTCCAACGTGGGACAACTTGGGGTCAACGGCCCCATCACGCGCACCGCCGGGGATGCCGCCCTGCTCATGGACGTGCTGTGCCACACCCCCGGACACGATCGGATCGACCGCCCCGTCCGGGCCGCGCCCGAGCCGTCCTTCACGGCAGTGGTCGACGCCGCCCTGGCCGGGCGGATGCCGTGGGGTGAGCGCCCGCTGCGGATCGGTGTCAGCACGGCGTCGCCCTTCGACGAGACCTACGACATCTCCGTATCACCCGAGGCGCGTGCCGCGCTCGACGACGGGGTGCGGCGCCTCGAGCGGGCGGGGCACGACGTCGTCGACGCCCGGATCTCCTACGACCCGGCCTACCCGGACGCGTTCTTCCGGCTGTGGAGCACCGTCATGGGGCAGCTGCCGCTAACCGGGCAGGAAGGTCAGCTCACGGGCCTGGCCCGGGCGTTCCGGGACCGCGCGCTGACACGGTCCGCGGTGGATCTCGCCGATGCCGTGGCGGTCCTGCGGGACATCGAGGCCAATGTGATCAGCCAATATGCCCAGTACGACATGATCCTCACTCCGGCGCTGGCCATGCCTCCGCGCCCGATCGGCTGGTTCCACGAGGGCTTCGACATCACCGACCCCGCCGGTGCCGAGCAGGATTATATGCGGCAATGCCAGTACACCCCGTGGACCTCCCTGATCAACGTGGTGGGGCTGCCCGCGATCACGATCCCCACCACGTGGGCTACACCCGAGCGAGGCAACTATCCCGGGCCGGTGCCCATGGGCGTGCACCTGGTGGGAGCGGCGTCGTCCGAGGCGTGGCTGCTCGCGCTCGCGGCGCAGTTGGACCCGCCGACCACGCCGCGCGCGTCCTTGGTGGCCTGACGGCACCTGCTCTGAGCGCGAGCTGCGAGCCCGCTGCCACCGGCCGTTCGGGCCCCGGCGTGCGGTGCGCGGAAACCTGCGGAAAACGACTGACGGGCGCCGCGATCGGGACTAGGTTTGAACCATGACCAACCGTGCGGGCACCGTCGCCCAACCCAGTGACCTCGTGGACATCGACCAGCTCCTGGCCGCGTACTTCGACCGCGTCCCGGACGCGGACGATCCTGACCAGCGTGTGGTGTTCGGCACCTCCGGGCACCGCGGGTCCTCACTGAAGACCTCGTTCAACGAGCACCACATCGCCGCGATCACCCAGGCGATCGTGGAGTACCGCGCGGAGCAGGGGATCACCGGGCCACTGTTCATGGGCAAGGACACGCACGCGCTGTCCGGACCCGCGCAGGACACCGCCCTGCAGGTGCTCGCGGCCAACGGCGTGCGCACCCTGCTGGACTCCCGGGACGGCTTCACGCCCACCCCGGCGCTGTCCCACGCGATCCTCACGTACAACGCCTCCGAGCCCGAGGACCGCGCGGATGGCATCGTGATCACCCCGTCCCACAACCCACCCACGGACGGCGGCTTCAAGTACAACCCCCCGCACGGCGGCCCCGCGGACACGGACGCCACCGAGTGGATCGCGAACCGCGCCAACGATCTCATCGCGGCGGGCCTCGATGGTGTGGAGCGGGTGCCCCTGGAGGAGGCCGCCGCCGCGGAGACCACCGGGACCTTCGACTTCCTGGACAGCTACGTCTCCGCGCTGCCGGAAATCATCGACCTCGAAGTCATCAAGGAATCCGGGCTGCACATCGGCGCGGATCCCATGGGCTCGGCGTCTGTGGCGTACTGGCAGGAGATCGGCGAGCGCTTCGGGCTGAACCTGACCGTGGTCAACCCCGAGGTGGACCCGCAGTGGGCGTTCATGACGCTGGACTGGGACGAGAGGATCCGCATGGATTGCTCCTCCCCCTCGGCCATGGCGTCCCTGATCGGCAACCGGGACGAGTACGACATCGCGACCGGCAACGACGCCGACAGCGACCGGCACGGCATCGTGACCCCGGATGCCGGGCTCATGAATCCCAACCACTACCTGGCCGTGGCCATCGACTACCTCTACCGCAACCGTGCCGGGTGGTCCCCGGAAGCCGGGATCGGTAAGACCCTGGTGTCGTCCTCGATCATCGACCGCGTGGCCGACTCGCTGGGCCGCCGGTTGGTGGAGGTCCCCGTGGGCTTCAAGTGGTTCGTGCCCGGTCTGCTGGACGGATCCATCGGCTTCGGCGGGGAGGAATCCGCGGGCGCGTCGTTCCTTCGGATGGACGGTTCCGCGTGGACCACTGACAAGGACGGCATCATCCTGGCGCTGCTCGCCGCGGAGATCACCGCACGCACGGGCAAGACGCCGTCGCAGCGCTACGCCGAACTCACCGAGCAGTTCGGGGATCCGGTGTACGAGCGCATCGACGCCCCGGCCGATCGCGAGCAGAAGGCCGTACTGAAGAAGCTGTCCGCCGAGCAGGTCACCGCGGAGACCCTCGCCGGGGAACCCATCATCGCCAAGCTCACCGAGGCGCCGGGTAACGGCGCCACTGTGGGCGGGCTGAAGGTGGTCACGGAATCCGCGTGGTTCGCGGCCCGGCCGTCCGGGACCGAGGACGTGTACAAGATCTACGCGGAGTCGTTCAAGGGCGCGGAGCATTTGGCGCAGGTCCAGAAGGAGGCCAAGGCGCTCGTGGATTCAGTGATCGGCTGAGACCGCAGAACCCGGGACGTCACGGAGGCGGCACTCACCGACGCGGCGTCCCTGAGCCGTCCCGGCGGTGTGGCCTCTCTGCGCAGCAGGGCCGTGAACGAGAGGGCGTGCAACTGCACGCCCTCTCGTTCGTTGTCGACCATGGGCAGGTCCCGATTCTCGGTGGGGGGGGTCCTCCCTGCCGCACTCGAGAATGTCGACCAGCGCTCCACCCCGTCCCCAGCCCCTGGGGAGTCCACGTAGCGCCCGCCACCCGCCCCCAACCCCCCACCATTCTCGGACCCGCCGCCGTGCTGCAGTCCGAACCATGGCACCGCTTCCAGGCCGCCCTGGGCCCCGCCACCCACCTCTTCTCGGGGCCCGGCTGGCACGCCCTGGTCGTTGAGGAGACCTCACGGTCGGGGCGGCTCTGGTACGCGCCGTACGGCCCCGTGCTCACCCACCCGAGTGGCGCGCACGCCGTAATCGAGCTGCTGCACCACACGGCGGGGCGCCGGGGTTTCACCGCGCACGGCTCCGACTCCCTGCGCACGGCCGCCCGCGTGCTGGGCGAGACCGGGAGCTGCACCGCCTTCACGAGCTCGGTGGGCGGCACCGTGGTCAGCGCGCTGCTTCCCGACGACTCCCCCACCACATGGGTGTTCGCCCCCCTCCGGGATGGACTTCGCGCTGCGCAAGCTGCGCCCCAACCAGCCGCTGATCGTCCAGGCGCTGCGCGACGCCGCAGCACAGGGTCAGCCCGTGGCCGACCTCTTCGGGGTGGCCTCCGCGAACGACCCCGGCCACCCCTGGACGGGATTCAGCGCGTTCAAGCGATGTTTCGGCGGGGCGGCCGGAACCGTCTCCGGGGGTCGGACCGCCCGTGCCCTCAGCGCACCAGGTCCTGCGGGTTCCACGCGCGGGTGTAGAACTCAGCCGAGCGGGACTCGAGCAGCAGTGCGTACTCCTCCGGGTCCATGGCCTGGGCCGAACCTTGGGGAGGCTGTTGCCGCCGGACAGACGTACCGAGGCCCGCCGCGCCGTTGTGCACCGATAGCCCCGCCGCCTCCAGGAGGGTGGGGTACATGGACAGCTGGTCCGCGCCCGCCCGCAGGGGCTGGTCCGAGGACTCCCCCGGGATCCACACGCGGTTGAAGATGGTGCGGTTGGGGTGGTGGTCCAGCTGCTCGTGGAACGCGTCCCCGGCGCTCATGTGCTTGAGGTGGTCCCCCATGACCACCACGGAGGTGTCCTCCAGGTAGCCCTGGACCCTCATGTGCTCGATGAAGCCCGCCACCTGCGTCATGGAGCACGCGAACACCGAGGTCACCTGGTTCTGGGTGTCCACGCCGCAGGAGTCGTAGACGTGCACCGGTTCGTGGGTGTCCAGGGTCAGCATGGACAGGTTGAACGGCTGGCCCGTGCGCTCGGAGCGGGCGTGCAGACGGTCCACCTCGTCCTTCGCGTGGGCCATGAGCCGCTCGTCGCTGAGCCCCCAGTCGCCGCGGAAGTTCTGCTCCGGCTCGCCGGCGGCCCGCCAGTCCGCGAGCCCCTTGTCCTCCGTGTAGCCGTGCGATCGCAGGAAGGCGTCCTTGCCGGCGAACGAGGAGTTGGCCCCGCCCAGGAACGTGCTGGTGTAGCCGTGGTTCTGCAGCACGTCCCCCAGACACATGACACCTCCCAGGTACTGCTCCATCCCGGCGCCGATGTCACTCGAGCTGATGCCCTCCCCCGAGCTCTTGAGGGGGATGCCGCACTGGGTGGATGTGAGCCCGGCCATGGTCCAGCCGCCGCCCTCGTACTGCTGGAGGTCGGTGACGCTGCGCCAGCCGTCCTCCGCGCGGGTGACGTCCTCCAGGGGCTTGAACGCATTCTTCTCGAACAGCTGGTCGTCCGCGAGGGTCTGCTCCCCCGACTCGAGGTAGACCACCACCAGGTTGCGCTTGCCCGCGTCCCCGGTGACAGTGGGCTGCACGTAGCGCGATCCGATGTCGTGCGGGAACTTGGCGGCCTTGACGTAGCGGGGCAGGTCCACCGCGGACGCGAAGCTCGCGGTACCCCCCACCACCACCGCCGCCACCGCGATCGCGGAGACGGATCGGACCACGCCGCGCGGGGCGCGCGCAGTGTGCCCGGACAGGCGGCGGCGCCGCCGCACCCACTGGCCCAGCGCGACCGCCAAGGTCAGCAGCACGGGAAGCACGCCGATCAGCAGCACCGAGACCCACACGATCGACCCGCCGCCGCCGTCCGTCTGCACGGACACCAGGTTCATGCGCATCTGCCCCACGGAGATCTGACCCCAGTAGTGCCGGATCACCCCGGCGGCCGCCAGCAGGGTGAGGCCCAGCCAGATCAGGCCGTAGCAGAGCCCTCGGCCCGTCCACCGGCCCAGCCGTCTGCTCGCACGCAGAAAACCCTCGGACATGTTGTGGACCTCGTGCTCCTCGATCACCGGTGCCAGCCGGCACCGCCGCGGCCCGGGCACGGAGTGCCGCCGCCTACATATTCGTGTTCCTTCAAGGGTAGGACATGTTCCGGCCACCTGCTGTTCACCTTGTGGGCCCGCGACGGCGCCGGACGCAGCAGGGGGCGCCCACTGTCCGAGGCGGCGCCGCTCGGTCCAGCGCGAGCCTGATGCTGTCCGCAGCCGGGCCGGGGAGCGCCTGTCCCGTTCAGCTCGCGTGGGTGAGGGCCTGCACCCAGACGGCCTCCGCCGCGAGGATGCCGAGTTCCACCGTGACCCCACCGGACGCTACCGTGCCCACAACGTCGGGTGGCCCCTGCGTCGCCAGAGCTGCGGGCGAGCTGCCCCCCGGGACGTCACCGCCCGGCGTCGTGCCCCCGCCGGCTACGCGCACGCGCACCGTGGCGCTGCGGTCCGGACCCGGAAGCACCCGCAGCACCGCGCCCGGCCGAATCTCGGCCTCCGCGAGCACCCGCAGGGTCTCGGGGCTCTCGTCCGAGACGCGCGTGACCCGCACGGGCTCCGGGTGGGTGACGTCCCCGAGCGGAACGGCCGGGGCGGGAGTGATCACCCCGTCCCGTGAGGGGATCGCATCCCCGTGCGGGTCCTCGGACGGGTGGCCGAGCTTGGTGTCCACACGGTCGATGAATCGGTCGGTGACGGCATGCTCGAGAACCTCGGCCTCGTCGTGGATCTCGTCCCACGTGTAGCCCAGCTCGGTGGTCAGGAACATCTCCAGGATGCGGTGGCGGCGCACCATGTGCACGGCCACCTCACGTCCCTCGGCGGTCAGCTCCACGACCCCGTATGCGGGCCGGGTCACCAGGCCCTGTGCGGTGAGCTTCTTCAGCGCCTCGGACACGGTGGAGGCCGCCAGACCCATTCGCGCGGCCAGCGACGTGGTGGTCACCCGCTCCGGCTCCCACTCGCCCAGCCGCCAGATGGTCTTCAGGTAGTCCTGGGTGGCCGGGCTCAGCTCTGCGGGGTGCACGCGTTCAGCCTAGCGGCCCTCCGGGGACGTCCCCAAGGGTGCGCCCCGCGACGTTCGCGCCGGGGATGACAGACGGTGACGACGGCACTGCACCCCCTCCGGGGGCCGCGCCCGGGGTGTACCCGGGGTCGCTTCGGGTGCCGCGGCACCCGGCGACGCCGCGCCGTCGGCTGGGTGCGAGGGGTCACCGTGCGACGTCGTCAGGCCGTGCGACGGTGACGCGCCTGCGCGCCGGGCTCGGCCGGGGCATCACTCGTACGTGTAGAACCCCTGCCCGGAGCTGCGCCCCATGTGACCCTGGTCGATAAACTCCCGCTTCACGCGTTCCGCAACCCGCTGGGACTCCTCGGTCCCCGCATTCATGTTGATCTGGTAATAGGTCTCCATGCCCACGTGGTCCAGGATCTGGAACGGGCCCAGGGGAGAACCGGTGGCGGTGCGCCAGGTCTTGTCGATGTCCTCGGCCTGTGCGATGTCGTTGACCCACAAGTGCGATGCCGCCGTCAGGAACGGCACCAGCAGGGTGTTGAGGATGTAGCCCGCCTGCTCCTTCTTGATGTGGATGGGCACCATACCGATCTGCCCGGCGAACTCCAGGACGGCCTCGGCCGCGGCGGGGTCCGTGCCCGCGTGCCCCATGACCTCACCGGTGTTGTTGCGCCACACCTCGTTGGCGAAGTGCAGCGCCAGGAACCGCTCCGGGTGGCCTGTGGACTCGGCAATGTCACTGGGCAGCAGCGTGGAGGAGTTGGTGCACAGGACGGTCTTCTCCGGCGCGGCCGCACCGATCTGGGACCACACCTTCTTCTTGAGCTCAAGGTTCTCGGGCACCGCCTCGATCACGATGTCCGCGTCCTGCAGTGCCGCCTCGAGATCCGTGGTGCCGCTCAACCGGGCCTTGGCCGCCTCCAGTTGCTCGGGCGTGGCCGCCATGTCCCGCGTGTACAGCAGGGACAGCTTCTCCCACTTGCCGGGCAGCGCCCCGACGATCTCCTCGCTGATGTCGTACACGGTCACGGTCTTGCCGAAGTACGCCGCCTGGAAAGCGATCTGCGATCCGAGCACCCCGGATCCGATCACGGTCACGTTGGTCAGTTCAGCCATGATGTCCTCCCCACTCCTGTGTGAGTCACGCTCGCGCGAGTCGGCCTCCCGCGGGCCCGGCGGCCACGGGCGTGGCCCCCGTCACTCACCCTACTCGCCCGTAGGTTTCTCGCCAGGGGCCGACGACGCCGCAGGCCGCCTCCCCCGGCACCCTCGCCACCGCGCGTGGGCCCCGCACCACCAGTCGGGCCCCACCCGCGCACTAGAATCCTCGGGGCGGCACCCACGGCCCGCCCAGGACAAGGAGCACCCATGAGTTCGCCGGTTTTCCCCGACCACACCCCGCCACCGCAGGACGAGCAGCACGAGCCGCGCAAGCAGGACCGGCGCGGCGGCGTCGTCGAGCGCCTGGGCCTGAACTGGCGACTGCACGGGGACGGCAGGCACGTGGCCCCGGGGGACGTGGTGACCCCGCGGGAGCGGCTGGCGTGGCCGCGGACCATCTCGATCGGCGCGCAGCACGTGGTGGCGATGTTCGGCGCCACGTTCCTGGTGCCGCTGCTCACCGGGTTCCCGCCGGCCACCACGCTGTTCTTCTCGGGCATCGGCACGGTGCTGTTCCTGGTGATCACGGCCGGGCGGGTGCCCAGCTACTTGGGGTCCTCGTTCGCGTTCATCGCCCCGATCACCGCGTCCGTGAACCAGTACGGTCCGGGCGGGGCGCTCGGCGGCGTGATCATGGCCGGTGCCGCGCTGTTCCTGATCGGCGTGATCGTGCAGATCGCGGGCACGGGGTGGCTGCAGAAGCTCATGCCCCCGGCGGTCACGGGCACCATCGTGGCGCTGATCGGCTTCAACCTGGCCCCGTCCGCCAAGCAGAACTTCACGGCCGCGCCCGTGACCGCGCTGGTCACGCTGGGCTCGATCATCCTGATCTCCGTGCTGTTCCGAGGCTTGCTGGGGCGCCTGTCCATCCTGCTGGGCGTGGCGATTGGCTATGTCACCGCCGTGATCCGCGGTGAGGTGGACTTCACCTCGATCCGCGCCGCATGGAATGAACAAGGCGTGTTCGGCCTGCCCCAGTTCCACTCCCCCGAGTTCCACCTCAACCTGGCCGGGTTGTTCATCCCGGTGATCCTGGTGCTCGTGGCGGAGAACATCGGTCACGTGAAGTCCGTGGCCCTGATGACCGGCGACGACCTGGACCCCTACATGGGCCGCGCCATCATCTCGGACGGTCTGGCCACCATGATCGCGGGCTCCGGCGGCGGTTCCGGCACCACCACGTACGCGGAGAACATCGGAGTCATGGCCGCCACGCGCGTCTACTCGACCGCCGCGTACTGGGTGGCCGCGCTCGTCGCGATCCTGCTGAGCGTGCTGCCCGTCTTCGGCGCCGCGGTGGCCACGGTCCCCCAGGGTGTGCTGGGCGGAGCGGCCACGGTGCTGTACGGCATGATCGGCATGCTGGGCGTGCGGATCTGGGTACAGAACCGCGTGGACTTCTCCAACCCGGTCAACCTCACCACAGCAGCGATCGCGATGATCGTGGGCATCGGCGACTACACCTGGTCCTTCGCCGGGCTCGACTTCGCGGGCATCGCCCTGGGCACCGCCGCCGCCCTGGTGGTCTACCACCTCATGGCGGGCATCGCCCGCGCCCGCGGCTCGGTGGGCTCGGACCCGCTCACCCCGGACACCTCGCAGAGCCCGTCGCCGCTGGGCTGACCCGCGGTTCACACGCTGATCGGGAGGTCCGATTCCTGGTCCGCCACGTCCCGGATCCGGTCCATGTCCACCTCGGCCACCGTGGCCGGCTCCCACTGCGGGTTCTTGTCCTTGTCCACGACCATGGCGCGCACGCCCTCGATGAAGTCGTGGCCCACCGCAGTGTCCTCTGCCATACGCAGTTCGCGGCGCAGGCAGGAGACGACGTCGTCGTCCTGCGCGCCGCGCTGCAGCAGCTCGAACACGCGCGCGAGCGACGTGGGGCTCATCCCGTCCAGGTCCGAGCCCGCGTTGCGCACGACCTCCTCGAAGCCGTCCGCACCGTAGGTCGCCACGATCTCGTCCCAGCGCCCCACGAGTTCGGATTCCGGGGCCTGCTTGGCATATGACGACGTCGCGGCGTCCACTCCGTCCGCCAGCACGGTGTCCACGAACGCGTCCACATCCGCGGAATCGATGTAGGTGTCCGCCAGCCCCAGCGCGATCGCATCCGCGCCGTTGATACGCGCACCACTCAGCCCGAGGTAGCGGGCGACGGCGAGGGATTCGTGGCGAGCGGCGTCGTCGTCGGTCGAGGAACCGGCACCCCGGGTGACGCGCGGCAGGAAATAGCTCGCGCCGATGTCCGTGAAGAAGCCGATGGCCGTCTCCGGCATGGCCATCTGTGTGGTCTCCGTGACCACTCGGTGCGAACCGTGCACGGACAGGCCCATGCCGCCGCCCATCACGATGCCGTTCATGATGGCCACGTACGGCTTGGGGTAGCGCGCGATGATCGCGTTCATGGAGTACTCGGTGCCGAAGGCGTCGCGGATCTCGTCCTGGCGGCCGCCCAACGCCGCCTCGCGGACCTCCTTGATGTCCCCGCCCGCGCAAAACGCCTTGGCGAGCTGCGAGCGGATCACGACCTGCGTGATCGCGGGATCGTCCCGCCACATCTGCAGTGCGCTGACCAGTTGGTGGTACATGCTGCGGTTCAACGCGTTCAGCGCCTTGTCACGGGTCAGGGTCAACAGCCCGGTCTGGCCCTGGATCTCGGCCCGGATGAACGATTCTTCAGTAGCCTTCATGTTTCCCATGCTAGCCAGCACCATGGGCTCATGTGACGACCAGCATGCCCCCGAGGGCGGTGGCCGCCACGATGACCGTGGAGATCGCACCGAGCAGCACGGGCTTGAAGCCCACTCGCACGAGTTCCTCGGCCTTCACCCCGAGCCCCAGCGCGAACATCGCCATGCTGAGACACCACGTCTCCAGCGTGCCCAGGGCTCCCATGACCGGTTCCGGGAGGACGCCGCTCGAGGCCACCAGCACGGCGAGCACGAACCCCACCACGAACAGGGGCACGATTGGGGGTCGCTTGCCGTTGCGGGCGGCGGTGCCCGAACGGCGCGCCCGGATCCCCACGATCGTCATGATCGGCGCGAGCATGACCACGCGGGTCAGTTTGACCAACACCGCGGACGCCAGTGCCGCCGAGCCGATGGTCCCTCCCGCGGCCACGACCTGGGCGACCTCGTGGATCGAGCCGCCCGCCCACAGACCGGCCTGGTGTTCGGTCAACCCCAGGACCCCGCTGAGGAGCGGGATCCCCGGGATCATCAGACTGCCGTAGAGCACCACGAGTCCCACGGCGGTCGCGACGTCCTCGTCCTCCGAGTCCGTGACCCCCTCCACCGCGGCCACGGCGGCGGCCCCGCAGATCGAGAACCCGCACGCGATCAACAGGCGCTGCGCGCGCG
Source organism: Kocuria sp. CPCC 205297 (assembly GCF_040981035.1). NCBI lineage: Bacteria > Bacillati > Actinomycetota > Actinomycetes > Micrococcales > Micrococcaceae > Kocuria > Kocuria sp. CPCC 205297. The sequence goes on from NZ_JAVKPY010000011.1 coordinate 124,654, forward strand.
GGACCCCCATCAGGCCGCCGATCCACACCGTGGTCAGGATGCCCACGCCGACCACGGCCACGACGACCGCGATCATCCCGAAGCCGAGTCCCGCGATGTCCTGGAGCGAGACGGACAGGCCCAGCAGGACGATGCCGGCGCGCAGGACCCGCTTGGCGGCCACGGCGATCCCCGGAGCCAGAACCCGGGGCAGCCGGACCACGTTGGCGATCAGGGCGCCCACGACGATCGCGATCAGCAGCGGGCTCACCCCCGGGATCAACCACCCGAGCACGAGGGATACGGCCATGCCCACAGCGCAGAACGCCAGCCCGGGGAGGACCGCAGCACGGGAACCCGGTCGCCGTTCAGTGCCAGGGGCAGCCGGGGGCGCGGGCATCGTCGCACGCGCCACTGGAACAGGATGCATGGCCGATGCCGCGGCTGCGGCGGTTGCCGAGGTCGACGCCGCTCCTCGCGGGACGACTGCGCCACCGGGAGCGCCCCGCCCAGCGAGCGCACCAGTCCCACCGAGTATGCCTGCCCCGCCGAGGGCGCTTGTCCCGTCAGGGGTGCCGTGGGAAGATTCGTGACCCGTTGCCATGCCTCCACTGTGCTCGCGCGAACACCCGTCGGGTAGTCGTGATCTGAGCATCGGGTCATACACTGCTGATATGGCCGAGGTCGATCTCTCCCTGCTGCGCGTGATCGTGGCCGTCATGGACCACCACTCCATGGGCGCGACCGCCCGCGCGCTGGACATGGCCCAGCCCAATGTCTCACGCGCCGTGGCCCGCGCCGAGCGGATGTGGCGGCTGCGCCTGCTGGACCGCTCACCCACCGGGTCCAGACCCACCCCCGAGGGCCGCGCCGTGGCCGAGCGCGCCCGCAGGGTCCTCGCGGAGTACGACGGGTTCACGACAGAAATCGAGAAACTGCGCCTCGAGTGGACCCAGCACGTGAAGGTCGCGGCATCCGTGACCGTGGCAGAGTACCTGGCCCCCACGTGGTTGTCCCGGTTGCGGGACTCCCACCCGGGGCTGGAGCTGCAGTTGTTCGCGTGCAACTCCGCGGAAGTCATGCGTCGCACGCGCCGGGGCGTGGTGGACGTGGGCTTCGTGGAGAGCCCGGATCCCGCGGAGGGGCTGCGAGAAACGGTGGTCGCTCGGGACCGACTGGAGGTCGTGGTGGCCCCGCTCCACCCGTGGGGTCAGCGCAGCGAGCCCTTGACGGCTGCGGAACTCGCGGCCACCCCGCTGGTCATGCGTGAAGAAGGATCGGGAACGCGACGCACACTGCTCGCCGCGCTCGCACCCCTCGTCCCGGTGCCCCCGGCCATGGAGCTCAGCTCCAACGCGGCGGTCCTCGGGGCCGTGCGGGCCGGGGTGGGCCCAGCGGTGCTCAGCGCGCTCGCCGTCGCCGCGGAGGTCGAGCGCGAGAACCTGGTGCGCGTGCCCGTGTTCGGCGGCGTGCTGGACCGTGACCTGCGCGCGGTGTGGCGCGCGGGTCTGGACACGGACGGCGCCGCGTGGCACCTCGTGGAACTCGCGGCGCACGCGCACCGCGCCACCCCGTTCAGCCCAGATCGCACTGCGCGAGCGCGGCCAGCAGATCCTTGGCCCGGCGGTCCACGTTCTCGCTGAGCATCTCGTTGGTGTGGAACGAGAAACCGATCCGCGCGTCCGGCCAGACCCCGTGCAAGCAGCCGCCCGCGCCGGAGTGACCGTAAGCCCGCTCCACTGGGCCGTACGTGCACAGGGGGTCCTGCACCTCAAACCCCAGCCCGAACGCCACGGGCCGGTCGTTCACCGCGTCCCTGCCGTGGGACCACGTGCGCGTGAACGTCTCGAGGGTCGCCGGTGACACGAGTTCACCCGATGCCACGAGCGAGTAGAACCGCGCAATCGCATCCGCACCGGCGATCCCGCCTCCCGAGACCAGTCCGCTCGCGTGGAACGCGCGGGAATTGGCGGGCAGTTCCTCCCCGAGCAGTGCGTTTCCGTACATCCGCTCCACGATGGCGCGCCTTTGCGGATCCTCCAAGAACGTGCTGATCGCGTACCCGGGGGCGCGGAACACGGGAGCCACCCGATCCTCGAGCTCGGCGGGCAGTCCCAGGTACAGCTCGAGCCCGTGGGGCCGGGCCACGTGCTCGCGCAGCAGCTGCCCGGCGCGGTGACCCGTGACCCGCACGAGCAACTCCTCGACCATATGCCCGAACGTCACCGCGTGATACGCCACCTTGCTCCCGGGGTCCCACAGGGGCTCCTGCCGCGCGAGCACCGCCGCATGCGCGGAGGCGTCCAGCATCCCGGCGGGAGGTTCCGGATCCGTGTACACGAGTCCCACGGTGTGATCGAGGACCTGCGCCACGCTCACATGCTCCTTGCCGCGGGCCGCGAACTCGGGCCAGTAGCGCGCCACGGGCTCGTTCACATCCAGCAGCCCTCGGTCCACCGCCATGGCCACGAGGGTTGCGGAGACCCCCTTGGTCCCCGAGAACATCACGGCCAGGGTGTGCTCGTCCCACGGCCGCTCGACCGCGTCCCCCGGGGAAGACCGGCGGTCGAACGATCCCCCGTGCAGCCGGATGAGCGGGCGCCCGTCCCGGTACACGCAGAAGGACATCCCTCCGTGTGCGCGGGACAGGTGCTCCTCGAAGGTCTCACGCACCCGGCTCACGGCGGGGCCGCGCAGGTTCGTGTGCGCCGTCGTCAGCTCGGCCCGGCTTCGGACGGTCATCGTCCCACCTCAGCCCGCGCTCTCGAGGGTGGGTACGTGCTCGAGCAGGGACCGCGTGTACTCGTGCCGAGGGTCGCGCAGCACGGTGTCCGTGGGGCCGTAGTCCACCAGCTTGCCGCGTTCCAGGACGGCGAGCTTGTGCGAGATGTGCCGGGCGAGCGCGATGTTGTGGGTCACGAACAGCATGGCCAGCCCGCGCTCGTGCTGCAGCTCGCGCAGCAGCTCGATCACCGAGGCCTGCACGGAGACGTCCAGCGCGGAGGTGATCTCGTCGCACACCAGCACGGACGGGGCGTTCACCAGGGCGCGAGCCACGGCGGCGCGCTGCCGTTCACCACCGGAGAGCTCTCCTGGACGGCGGTCGATGTAGCTGCGCCCCAGCCGCACCGCGTCCAGCGCGTCCGCCACCGCCGCCCGGCGCTGCCCCCGGTTCATCCCGCCACCCAGCTGCAGCGGCACCTGCAGCGAGTCGCCGATGCTGCGCCGCGGGTTCAGGGACGAGAACGGAGACTGGAAGACGTACTGGATCCGGCGGCGCTGCTCGTTGCTGCGCCGCCGCGTGCTGGGCGCAAGCACCTCGCCGTCCAGCAGCACGTCTCCCGTGTAGTCGTCGTTGAGACCCGCCACGCTGCGGGACAGGGTGGTCTTGCCGGACCCGGACTCACCCAGCAGCATCGTGGTCTGTCCGGCCTCCAGCTCCAGGTTGATGCCGTCCAGGATCACCGCCTGCCCGTAGGCCATGCGCAGGTCCCGCAACCGCACGACCGGTTCGTGCTCCTGCCCGGGCACGACGCCGCCCGCGCCCCGCTCCCGCGTCACCGCACGTGCGGTCGGGGCTGGGACCTCCCCGGCAGCAGCATCCTGCTCAGAAGGTGCCGAGCCAGAGTCCGACGTGTCGGCGCAGGGCGTGGACGTGGTGTTGTCTGCGGTGAAGTGGGTGGCCGCGGAACGGCCGTCGTCCCACGGCGCCCGCACGGAGGCGAGGGGGCTGACAGCGGGTCCGCCGCCCATGTCCCGGGCACCCTGCATGTCTGGAACGGCGCTGAGCAGCGAACGAGTGTACGCGTGCTGCGGGTGGCGCAGCATCTGTTCCGCGGGACCGTCCTCCACAATCCGCCCGTGCAGCATGACGGCGACGTCGTTGGCGACCTGCGCAACCACGGCGAGGTCGTGGGTGATGTAGAGCCCGGCGACGTCGTGCTTGGTGGTCAGCTGGTAGATGGTCTTGAGCACGACGTCCTGGGTGGCCACGTCCAGACCGGTGGTGGGCTCGTCCAGGATGATGACCGCGGGGCGGCACGCGAACGCCATGGCGATGCCGATGCGCTGCTGCTGCCCGCCGGAGAGCTGGTGCGGGAAGCGGCGCTGGTACGCGCTGTCGCTGGGCAGACCTACCTCGCTGAGGACCTCGGCCACGCGGGCGTCGCGTTCGGGGGCGTTGCGGCCGAACTCGTGGGCGCGCAACACCTCCGCGATCTGCTCCCCCACGCGCAGCGACCCGTTCAGGGACAGCGCCGGGTCCTGTGGCACGTAGGCGATAGTGCCACCGCGCAGCTGCCGCATCTGCTTCTCGGAGAGCGTCAGCAGGTCCACGGCCTTGCGGTGGAACCGGGACGCTCCCTCCTGCAGCTCCACGGTGCCGCCGCGCAGCTCCAGCCCAGAGCGCAGGTGGTTCATGCACGCGAGCGCCGCTGTGGTCTTGCCGGACCCGGATTCCCCCACGAGGGCGAGGATCCGCCCGGGGCGCAGCCGGAAACCGACGTCGTCCAGGATCAGCCCGCCGTCCACGACACCCAGGCTCAGGTGCTCCACCGCGATCGCGGTCTCCACCGTGGCCCTCGGAACGACGGACGCGCGGCCCTCCGCGCGGGCCCTCTGCTCTGACTTCCTCATCACGACCTCTTCTCCCCGGTGTCCCCGACATCTGCGGCGCCCGCGGCGTCTGCGCTGCTCGAGCGGCCTGCCCGGCCCGTACCTCCTGCGCTGCCCGTGCCGCCCGCGGAACTCTCAGCGCCGTTCGACGCCGCCTGCTCGGCCGCTCTCCTCCGGGAACGCCGCGGTCCCGTGGAGGCGACCCGCCCCGCCGAGGCGCCGGCCACGGCGTCGGCAATGAGGTTGGTGCCCACCGTGAGCACGGCGATCGCGATGACCGGCAGGATCACACCCCACGGTTGCAAGGACAGCGCGATCCGGTTCTCGTTGATCATGAGACCCCAGTCCGGGGTGGGCGGCTGCATGCCGAGACCCAGGAAGGACAGCGAGGCCACCGCACCGATCGAGTAGGTCAGGCGCAGCCCCACCTCCACCATGAGCGGGCCCATGATGTTGGGGACCACGTCCCGGGTCAGGATCTTCCACTGCGGCACGGCGTACATCTGGGAGGCCAGGACGTAGTCCTCGGCCACGACCCCGGCGGTCGCCGCGCGGATCACGCGGGCCACGCGCGGTGCGTGGGTCACGCCGATCACGAGCACGAGCACCCACCCCTGCGGACCCAGCACGGTCACGGCCAGCAGGGCGAACACGAGCTGCGGGATGGCCAGCAGCACGTCCCCGCAGCGCATGATCAGCGCATCCAGCCAGCCCCCGCGGAACGCGGCGAGCATGCCCAGCACGGCACCCAGCCCCACGCCCAGCACGGTGGCCAGCGCCGAGTACAACAGCAGCCGCCAGCCACCGGCCAGGAAGCGGGAGAGCACGTCACGGCCCAGGTTGTCGGTGCCGAAGACGCCGGTCTGAAACGGTTTGCCCGCAAACGAGTTGGTGCCGTACCCGGTCCACGCGGGCACGGCCAGCGGCCCTAGCACGGCGAGGAGCAGCACGATGGCGGTGAGCACGATGCCGAGTTTCGCGGCCGGTTGCCGCAGTACGCGGCGCGTGAACGACTCCGAGGTTCTCTGCGCGCTCATGAGCGGGACTCCGTACGCAGTTTCGGGTTCGCGAGGATCCCGATCACGTCCGCGATCAGGTTCACGACCACGTAGAACGCGGCGATGATCATGGACAGCGCCTGGACCACCTGCACGTCACGGGTGTTCACGGCATCGACCATGGCCTGGCCGAGTCCGGGATAGCGGAAGAGGAACTCGACCACCACAATGCCCCCGGCGAGCCACGCGAGCTGCATGGCCACCACCTGAGCCACGGGCCCTACGGCGTGCGGGAGGGCATGTTTGAAGATCACCTGGCGTTCGGGCAGCCCCTTGAGCCGGGCCATCTCCACGTACCCGGAGTCCAGAACGTCCGCCATGGTGGTGCGGGTCATGCGGATCATGTAGGGCACCACCACCAGGATCAGGGTCAGGGTGGGCAGGATCAGTTGCAGCGGGTAGTCCCACACACGCGTGCCCGGCGCGGCCATCGTGACCGAGGGCAGCAAGCGGAACACGGTCGTGGACAACAGCGTGGTCAGCGCCACGCCGATCACGAACTCGGGCAGCGCCGCCAGCACGAGCGAGAGGCCGGTGAGCGCCTGGTCCGAGGCGCGGCTCTGGCGCATGGCGGACCATGTGCCGAGCAGCAGGCCCACGGGGATCGCGATCACGGCTGCGATCACCATCAGCACCAGGGAGGCGGACACCTTGCTGGCCAGCAGGGCGTTCACGGAGCCGCCCGTGGCCGCGGAGGTTCCCAGGTTTCCCACGAACAGCCCGCCTAGCCACGTGAGGTAGCGGACGTACCAGGGATCGTTGAGCTGCAGCTGCTCGCGCAGCGCGGCCAGCCGTTCCGGGGTGGCCTGCTGCCCGAGGATTGCCTGGGCCGGATCACCCGGGAGCAGGAGGGTGAACACGAACACCAGCAGGGACACCGCCAGCAGCACGAAGACGGAGACCCCCAGCCGTTTCAGGATCATGGTGGCCACGCGATCACTTCCCTTCCTGGTCGATCCACAGGTGGCGCATGTGGAACCCGCACACGGGCATGCCGATGCGGTGGCCGAAGCCACCGCCCACGTAGTTCTGGTAGGCGTCCGCCTGGTTGAAGAACCCCCACGCGATGTATCCGCCCCGGTCGTGGAGCACCTTCTGCGCGTCCTGGATGAGCTGGTTGCGCCGCTTCTCGTCCATCGTGGCTCGGGCCTTCTTGTACAGGGCCCGGAACTCCGGGTCCGCCTCGTGGGTCTCGTTGAACGGGGCTCCCGGAACGGTGCCCTGCGCTGTCTGGGACAGGAAGTTGCGGGTGTACCAGAAGTCCTGCGAGAAGGGGTACTTCAAGTACCCGTCCCCGAAGAACGTGGTGCTGTCCACGCGGCGCAGCTTCACGGTGATCCCAGCCTCGGCCGCCTGCTCCGCGAAGACCTGGGCGGCCTCCACGGCGCCCGACTGGATGGGGGCGGTGACCAGCTCGACCTCCAGACCGTCGGGATGGCCCGCCTCCGCCAGGAGCTTCTTCGCCTTCGCGATGTCCCGCGTTCGCTGCGGCAGCGTGGGCGTGCCGGGGTCGAACGGCGAGTACATGTCGTTGCCCACCGAGCCGTGGCCGGAGAAGACCTGCTCCACCATCTGCCCGCGGTCCACCACCAGCCGGAATGCCTCGCGCACCCGGGCGTCGTCGAACGGGGCGGTGTCCACGCGCATGGTGAACGGCAGCCAGTTGCCCGTCTCGGAGAGCACCGTGTGCAACCGCGGGTCCGTGTTGACCACGTCCACCAGAGCCAGCGGCAGCTGACCCACCACGTCCACCTGGGTAGAGAGCAGCGCGTTGACCAGTGCGTCCTGGTCGTTGAAGTTCACCAGGTGGACCTCATCCACGAACGGTGGTTCCCGCCAGTAGTCCCGGTTGGCCTCGAGCACCGTGAGTTGACCGGGTTCGAACGTGCCCAGCCGGAACGGGCCGGTGCCCACGGGTGCGGCGGGGTCGTAGTCCACCGGCACGATCCCCATGGAGTACTGCGCGGTCGAGTCCACGAACATGGCATCCGGTTCCGACAGTTCGAAGCGCACCGTGTGATCGTTCACCGCCACGGTGCGCCGCAACAGGGCAAGCCCGGAAGCGCCCGTCTTGGGGTCCTTCGGGTCGGTGACCCGGTCGTACGTGGCCACGACGTCCCGCGCGGTGAACGGACGCCCGTCGTGGAATACCACGCCCTTGCGCAACCGCACGAGCCACTCGCGCCCGCCGTCCCGCGGCGTGGCCGACTCGGCGAGCACGGGCACGGGGACATAGTCGGCGTCGAACTCGTAGAGCCCGTCGTAGAGGTTGATCACGCGCCCGGCATCCGCGGTGCCCACCGGGACGTGGGCGTCCACGCTGTCGGACGCACCGCCGCCCGTGAGACCCACACGCAAGATGCCCCCGCGCTGCGGTGCGCCCGTGGCGCGGATCGCCGCCGCGCCCGGCTGCTCGCCCGCTGCGCAGCCGGCCAGGGCGAACGACGCCGCCGCTGCGCCCAGTCCCATGAACCCGCGCCGGGAGAACGCGCCGTACCGCGCGGACCCACCACCGGGACCCCGCGCCGCAGGGACCCCGGCCACCGGGGCCGACGGCGGGCAATCGGGTGGAGGTGACTCGGACGGTGCGGTGCGGGGTGGACGGAGTGACGGTCGTGGGTTCATGGTTCCTCGCAGGGGTGAACGATCCCGGGCACGCAACAGGGCGGCGACGAGCGTGACGCTCGGAGGGTGTCGCGGGACGCGCGACACCGATTGAGGGGCGGGCTTCGCCCAGCTACGGGATCTTGCTCAGGCGGGGGGCCATGATCCGGCGCCCGGCCGGCACGCATTGCGATGTCAGATGACGCAGCACGGACTTGCGGAACAGGGCGGACATGTTGGACGTGCGTCGCATACTTCCTCCCTGTGATCGAGACCGACGGGTCGGTTCACCCGGCGGGAACGGCCCACCGGTGCTCTGGATCACATTCAACCTACCCCGGAACGGCGCACAAGTGTGCGCGATCCGGGGTAGGTGTCACAGTGGGTCGGGCGGCCATTGACCCCGGCATTGCAGGACGTCCTTGAGCAGATCGGCCCGATCCGTGATCAGCCCGTCCACCCCCATGTCCAGCAGGCGCTTCATGTCCGCGGGGTCGTTGACGGTCCACACCTGCACCGACAGCCCCGTGCGGTGGGCCAGGTCCAGGAACGCGGGCGTGACGATCCGCAGGGTCGACAGGTGTCCCCCAGGCAAACGCACCGTGTGCTGTTCGGGCAATTGGAGGGTGTCGAACGGTGCCACGAGGCGCGACCACGCCGCGATGTGCGCCCGCCACAGCGCGGGCGCGATCTTCCGGGACACCCGGTCGGTCAGGGGTGCCACGACGGACACGGCCAGGAATCCCGCGGTGCCCAGGGTCCCGGCCGAGGACCGGACCCGTTCACCGGTGAGCCGGGTGATCCCTGCGAGCGCGCGGCGTCGTCGTGATTCGGAGAAGGACGTGACGCGCAACCGGTGCGCGGCGTGCTCGCGCGCCACGACCCCGGGCAGGGCGGCGACGGACGCCTCGTCCTTGACGTCGATGTTCAGGCACGCCTCGGGCAGCGCCCGCAGCAGCTCGGTGAGCGTGGGGATCTCCTCGGTGCCGCCGATGCGCACTTCCCGCAGTTGCTCCCACGTGAGGTCGTTGACGTTGCCGCTCGTGCCCGTGACGCGCTCCAACGTGGGGTCGTGGAATGCCACGACCACGCCGTCCAGGGTCGTGTGCACGTCCGTCTCGAGCCACACGTAACCGAGCTCCGCGGCGGCCCGGAACGCGGCCAGCGTGTTCTCGTGACCGTCCGGGGAGAACCCACGGTGGGCGAGCGCGGCGGGGTGCCGCCGTGCACCGGGGTCCTGGCGGGCGGCCGGAACGGAACGGGACGACTCAGACACGGCGACCCTCCCGGGCCACGGGAACGATGTGCTCGTGCTCCAGGTAGGCCTCGATCACCTGCGCTACGCCGTCCTCGGTGAACGCCGGTGCGGTGCGTCCCACCGTGGCGACCACGTGCGGGTGCCCGTCCGCCATGGCGTAGCCGCGCTCGGCCCACGTGAGCATCTCGAGGTCGTTGGGCATGTCTCCGAAGGCCATGACCTCCCGGTGGGAGATGCCGTGCTCCGCGGCGAAGTGTTCGAGCGTGCGGGCCTTGGTGAGCCCGCGCTGCCCCATTTCCACGAGGGGTGCGGCGGCCACCGAATGCGTCACGGACAACCGCCCCGCCACGATCTCGCGGACGTGCTCGAAGTACCGATTGGGATCGGCGCCGTCCAGCTTGGCCAACAGCTTGACCACCTCGGTGCCGGGCGCGAGCGACTCCTTCACGGGCGCCTCGGTGATGTGGCGGATCTCCATACGGTCCGTACGGGACCACCCGTGATCCGTGTAGACGCGCTCCAGGGTCTCCGCGGCGAACAGAGAATCCGGGAACTCGCGGGCCACGTCCGCCATGACGGGCAGGGCCTCGCTCACGTCGAACAGGCTCGCCTCCAGGACACGCTCCGCGCCGGGATCGTAGATCACCGCCCCGTTGGAGCAGATCACGACCCCCACGTCATCGAGTTGTTCGTGCAGGGGGTCCAACCACCGCATGGGGCGCCCGGTCACGAAGACCACGTGAATCCCGGCATCCCGCGCGGCGGTGATCGCGGCGACGGTGCGCGGCCGGAACCGGAAGTCACGGCCCAGCACTGTCCCGTCCAGGTCACTCGCGATGAGCCGGACGGGTGGCTGGTCCGCGGCGTGTTCCGGCGCCACGGGCTACTTCACTTCGTAGACGGGCGTGAGGAACGCGCGTCCCAGGGCGTGCGAGAACAGGTTGAAGTTGACCACTGCGGGGCTCGCGGACTCGTCCACCTCGAGCTCGGGGACGTCCACGGCCGTGACGCAGACGATGTAGCGGTGCGGACCGTGGCCCTCGGGGGGTGCGGCGCCCAGGTATTCGTCCGTGCCGCCGTCGTTGCGGTGCTTCACGGCTCCCTCGGGCGGGTTCGACGCCGCCCCGGTCGCCAGTTCGGTGACGTCCGCCGGAATGTTGGACAAGCACCAGTGCCAGAACCCGCTGGGGGTGGGGGCATCCGGGTCGAACATCGTGACCACGTAGGAACGGGTGCCCTCCGGGGCACCGCTCCACGACAGCTGCGGGGAGACGTCCTCTCCCCCGGCGCCCATGATCCCGGAGACCTGGGGCGTGTTCATGCTCTCGCCCTCGGCCACGTCCGTGGACGTCACTGTGAACGTGGGCAGTTCGGGCAGATCGGCGTAGGGGTGACGGTCGTACATGGGAGCGTTCCTTTCCTCGTTACGGTCATGACACAGCTGGGGGCCTCGCACGGCCACGGGAAAGCGGCGGATCAGGCGTGGTCGATCAGGTCCGCGCGCGTGGGCAGATCCGCGCCGGAGCGCGAGACCGTGACCCCGGCAGCGGCCGCGGCGTGGCGCAACAGCTCCGTGAGTTGCGCGCTGTCCAACTCGTCGAGGGCGCTCGCCGCAGTGGGGCCCAGGATGCTCCGGTCCGCGAGTCCCGAGAGCAGGGCCGCCATGAAGGAGTCACCCGCGCCCACGGTGTCCGCGACGGTGACCCGGGCGGCGGGGACCTCCACGCCATCGCGTCCGGTGCCGCGACTGACAGCCCACGGCCCCATGACCCCGCGGGTCACGACCACAAGCCGTGCTCCGGCCTTGAGCCACGCACGCGCGGAGTCCTCGATGCTGCGGTGCGGGTAGAGCCACAACAGGTCCTCGTCGGAGGCCTTGATCACGTGGGACAGCGCCACGATCTTCTCCGCGCGGGCGCGCGCGTCCGAGGAGTCCGGGATGATGGACGGGCGGCAATTGGGGTCGTAGGAGATCAATGCGTGGCCGCGAGCGCGTTCGAGTGCCTGACCCACCACGGTGGCGCCGGGTTCCAGCATGGCCCCGATGGATCCGGCGTGCAGGGCGTCGGTGTCCCGCAGGAGCTCGTCGATCCGCTCCGGGGAGACGTCCAGGGACCAGTCGAGTTGGAAGTCGTAGCTCGCGGCACCGGTCTCATCCAGGGTCGCCTGGGCCACGGAGGTGGGCAGGGCGTCCGCGTCGAACGGCAACCGCACCCCGTTGCCCGTGAGGTGATCGGCCACCTGACGGCCGTACTCGTCCCGGCCGTAGCGGCCCAGGAACTGGACGTCGTGACCCAGCCGGGCCAGTCCCACGGCCACGTTCATGGGGCTGCCACCCACGTGGGCCCGGGGTTCTTCACCCTCGCGGGACACCACGTCCACGAGGGCCTCACCGATCACCGTCAACATGACCCCACGTTAGCAAAGCGTGCGGGGAGCCACCGGGGCTGTCACGACGCCGCACGGGCGGGAGAAGCCCCCTCGCGCACCGTAAACTTGGGGCCACGACGAGCAGCGCCGCTCCCGCGCGCGCCATCACCCGAGTCAGCGCACCGCCGCGCGACCCCCAACACGGCCCTCACGACGACGTCCGGGCCGAGGAAGAAGGATGCTCATGAGCGCCACGTGGTCCGAACGAGAAGCCCTTGCCGAGCAGCTGGTCCCCCTGGTGGGTCAGCTGCACCGCGGCAATAAGGTGGTCACCACGGTGTTCGGCCGTTCCCTGGTCCACAAGTCCGTCACGGAGATCATCAAGGTCCACCGCTTCACGCGCCGCATCCTGGGCGAGGAAATGCCCATCGACAAGACCCTCGAGATCGTCCACACGCTGGGCGAGCTCAACCTCGGCGTGTGCAACGTGGACGTGGCCAAGCTCTACCAGGGCTACACCGCGGCCGACAGCGGTGACCTGCAGGCGTACCTGCGCGAGGCCCTTGCTCCCGCCGTGGACCAGCGCGGGCGCAACGAACCCGGGTCCCGCGACGTCGTGCTCTACGGCTTCGGGCGCATCGGGCGCCTGCTCGCGCGCATCCTGCTCAACCGCAACGACGGCACCGGGCTGAACCTGCGCGCCGTGGTGGTGCGCCGCAAGCCCGGCAACGACCTCGTCAAGCGCGCCTCGCTGCTGCGCCGCGACTCGGTGCACGGCCCCTTCAACGGGACCATTACCGTGGACGAGGACAAGAACGTGATCACCGCCAACGGTGTGCCGATCCAATTCATCTACGCCAACTCCCCGGCGGAGATCGACTACACCGAGTACGGGATCGACAACGCCCTGGTCGTGGACAACACCGGCGTGTGGCGTGACGAGGAAGGCCTCTCCCAGCACCTGCAGTCCAAGGGTGTGGGCAAGGTCCTGCTGACGGCCCCCGGTAAGGGCGACATGAAGAACATCGTGTGCGGCGTGAACGACAAGGACATCTCCCCGGAGGACACCATCCTCTCCGCGGCGTCCTGCACTACGAACGCCATCACACCCGTGATCAAGGTCCTCAACGACGAGTACGGGATCATCCAGGGTCACGTGGAGACCGTGCACTCCTACACCAACGACCAGAACCTGATCGACAACTGGCACAAGGGTGACCGCCGCGGCCGTTCCGCCGCCCTGAACATGGTCATCACCGAGACCGGTGCCGCCAAGGCGGTGGCCAAGGCGCTGCCCGTGATGAAGGGCAAGCTCACTGGTAACGCGATCCGCGTCCCCACCCCGGACGTGTCCATGGCGATCCTCAACCTGCAGTTGGAGAACGCCCCGGAGTCCAAGGACCAGATCAACGAGTTCCTCAAGGACATCTCGCTGAACTCGCCCCTGCGCAAGCAGATCGACTACGTGGACTCCCCGGACGTGGTCTCCACGGACCTCGTGGGCTCCCGCCGCGCCGGCGTGGTGGACGGACTCGCGACCATCGTGAACAACAACTCCGTGGTGCTCTACGTCTGGTACGACAACGAGTTCGGTTACTCGTGCCAGGTGGTGCGCGTGATGGCCCGCATGGCGGACATCTCTATGCTCCAACTCCCGTAAGGGTCAGGGTCCCGCGCGCCGCTGGTGCGCTCGACGACGACGCCGCCCCGGCCACCTTCCGCGTGAAGGTCGCCGGGGCGGCGTCATTGCGCTCACGGGCGCCAGAACGCGGCGACCGCCCGGTACAGGGCGTACAGGTCCCCGGTGTGCACGAGCTCGCGTGCCGAGTGCATGGACAGCAGCCCCACGCCCACGTCCAGCGTGCGGATGCCCAGACGGGTCGCGGTGACGGGTCCGATGGTCGAGCCGCACGGCACGGTGTTGTTGGAGACGAACTCCTGGTAAGTCACTCCGGCCCGTTCGCACACCCGGGCCCATTCGGCCGCACCCGTGGCATCGGTCGTGTAGCGCTGCTGCGCGTTGATCTTGAGCAGGGGCCCTCCCCCGGGCTCGGGGGTGTTCACGGGATCGTGGTGACCCTGGTAATTGGGGTGCACCAGATGCCCCGCGTCCGAGGACAAGCACACGGAGGCCGCGAGCGAGCGTCGGTATTCGTCCGTGGTCTCGCCCCGCGCGGCGCTGATGCGCACGAGCACGTCCTCGAGGAACGGGCCGGCGGCGCCCGAGCGGGTGGCCGAACCGACCTCCTCGTGGTCGAACGCGGCGAGCACGCTCACGTGCTCCGCGCTCTCGAGGTCGTGGGCGTGTTCCATCAGGGCACGCAGGCCCGCGAACACGGAGGTCAGGTTGTCCAGGCGGCCGCTCGCGAGCAGCGTGCGCTGCGCGCCGATGAGTTCCGGGGCCTGGGAGTCCGCGACGACGATGTCGTAGCCGAGAATGTCCGATGCCGTGATCGGTTCGGCCGACGCATCGTCGCCGGCCGGGGCACCCGGTGCACCTGTCACGGTCGTCCGGCGCGTTCCGCGCGACTCGTTCGCGGCATCCGCGAGCACGGTCAGGACGTCCGTGTCCTGGTCCTGTCCCACTCCCCACACGGGTTGCACGTGACGCTGCTTGTCGAGCGTGAGACCCTCGTTCGCGCTGCGGTCCAGGTGGATCGCCAACTGCGGGATCCGGGCCACGGGGCCGGTCGCGGTGAGGACCTGCCGGGTCCCGCCGTCACGGCCACGCACCACGAGCCGACCGGCGAAGCGCAGATCCCGGTCCAACCACGAGTTCAACAGGGGACCGCCGTAGATCTCCACACCCGCCTGGTACCACCGGTGCGTCACTGTGGTGGGTCGGGGCTTGAGCTTGAACCCCGGCGAATCGGTGTGAGCCCCTAGGATCCGGTACCCCGCACCCGGTGCGGCACCGGACGGGATCACCCACGCGATCAGGGCGCCGTCGCGCACGGTGTAGTAGCCGCCCGCGGACGGGTCCGACCACGGCCGGGTCTCGTCCAGGGCGGTGAACCCCGCGGCGTCGAGCGCGGCGGCAGCCGTGGCCACGGCGTGGAACGAGCTGGGCGAGGCCGTGATGCACTCACCCAGTGCACGCGCGAAGCCGGCCTCCGGAGTTCCGGGGCCGGGCTCCGGCGTCCCGTTGGCGGGGTCGGCCGGGGTGGTGGATTCGTGCGAGCTATCCGTCATGACGCCCAGTGTAGGTGGGGGCGACATCCCGCTCGCCCGGGGCTGCGGGCGGCGGTGTTGCACCGGGCGAGGGAGGCGTCGCCGTACCGTGTGGGTCGGAACCGTTGGGCCGGGAAGTGCTCTCGCTCGAGGTATCGCCCGAGGGCTCGCCCGGCACTGCAAGAGCGACGTCGTCCCCCGTGTGCGCGCCGTGAGCGGTGCGGGTGTCCAGCAGACCCACGTAGCGGCCCTGCCCGTCCCGCACGGAGTACGGACCGTACTGCGGCGGCAGGACCAGGTAGCGCTGCGTGGCCGGGTCCAGGACGTAAGCCGCCAGGCCCGAGGCGTCCTCGGCCAACCGAGAGGGCCGGTGGCCGAGCTCGGGAAGCCGGGCCGGTTGCGGGAGTGGCGGCAGGACGATCGTGCGAGTCACGGCCACGGACCGGTTGCGGCGCACGAGCCAGAACACGAGTGCCACGTAACCACCGTTGATCAGCGTCACCGCGATCAGGTCCGTGGGCGCCCCGGAGGTGTCGTTCATGTCCGTGAGCCCCACCATGGCCATGAGGGACACCGTCATGTTGTTCACGGCGTGCAGTGCGATCGCCGCCTCCAGACCACCGGTGCGCCACGTGATGATGCCCATGGCCACGGCCATGATCCCCACCGAGAGCTGCCCCCAGATGTCGTACGCGTGACCGAGCACGAACAGCGGCACCGGGAGCAGGATGGCCCACGCGGGGTGCTTGAGCCACCGGCCGATGGTCTGGGCCAGGTAGCCGCGGAACACGACCTCCTCCGCCGCGCACTGCAGGGGGACCACGAAGATCAGCGAGGCCATGAGCCACCAGAAACCAGGGGCCGGTTGCAAGGACACGGGTCTGCCGCCCGCGGCGAGTTCCAGGCCCACGGCGATCGCGTTGATCAGGGCGTAGATCGCGACCGCCGCCACGAAGCACGTGAGCAGCCACTTCCACCGAATCCGCCCGGTCACGGAGAAGATCAGCCCCAGGGGACGCGGGCCGAGCACCAGCCGGGCCAGCAGGGCGCTGGGGAGCATGAGGACCACGGAGCCGAAGAGGATGAAGAACACCACGGGGTCCAGCTGGTTCATGGCCAGCAGGTCCCCGTCGATCCGCTCCGGGGCCGCGAAGACCATGACGAGCAGGAATACGATGGTCAGAAGCAGGAGGACGGCCAGCAGGATGAGCCCCTCCACGAGCGGCATCCACCAGCGGTGGCGGGGGTCCGCGTGCGCCAAACGGTGATAGAAGAGGCTACGGGTCCGTGGCGGATCCTGGACGGGGGGCGACGGACGGGACCACGGTGCGCTGGCGTGACTCATGACTCCACGGTAGCCGTCACGGGGGACTCTCAGGGCCCTCTGTGCAGGGCGCTGGCCGTGAATCCGGGGTGGCTCCGACGGGGAACCGGCGAATTCCGACCGCGGTATGAGATGTCAGCCCGGGGCGGATCCGCCCGGTGGTACCGGAAGTCCCGGGTGGTCCGCCCCCCCCGGGGCGTTGACGACCGGGCTCGTGATCAGACGCCTCGATCCGGGCGGGTCAACGCCGGTAACGCTCCACGAACGCCCGTAGGATCCGCGGGGCCTGGTCCACGGCGGGACCGTTGACCACCCGGTCGATCACGGTGTCTGTGTCCTCGGGCCGGAAGTACCCCAGGTCCTTGTACGCGCGCACGCGGCTCACGAGCCCCTCGGGGTCCAGTTCGGGGTGGAACTGGGTGGCGTAGAGGTTGTTCTTGATCCGGTACATCTGCACGTGGCACGCGGTCCCGGTGGCGAGCAGCACCGCGTTGGGCGGCAGCACGCGGGTGCCCTCCTTGTGCCCCACGTACGCGCTGAACTCGCGGGGCAGTTGCACGAGTAGGGGATCCCGAGCCCCCTCGTCGGTCACGCTCACGGTGATGGGACCCACGTCCTCGTGGCACGACCGGTCCACCTTGGCCCCCTGGTGGATCCCCAGGGTGCCCACGCCGTAGCACGCGCCGAGGAACGGGAAGTCTCGGGCCACGACGTCGTCCAGCAGTGCGCTGATCCAGGTCTCAGCGACGCGCTGCGCCCTGGACTTCTCCTCCGGCGGGTCCGAGGAGTTGAACGGCGACCCGCCCACGATGATCCCGCTGTACCTGTCCAGGTCCAGCGCGGGCCACTCACCGGACTCCAGACGGATGCGTTCGAGTTGGTCCTCTTCGAGGCCCCCGAAGTGGGCCACGGCCCGGTATTCCTCGTCCGCGAGGACGTTGTTATCACGGGTGGCCAGCAGCACGAACGGTTTCATGGCTTACACCTATGTCACGGGGGCCTCGGGATGCAAACCGCCCGGGGACGAGGCCGCTTTCCGACGCTTCGATGACACCCGTGGAAGAGTCCGGCGGTTACTTCGAAGAAACGCGGTTCCACTCCGTGACTTACCCCGTGTGACCCAGTTCGCTGTTCCTAAATGAAATTTAGATTTCACATCACGAAATACCAGAGGATGGATCGTGGATTTGACCGAGTTCAACAGCCTCGATCGTGAAGCCGCCGTCGCGGCCGTAGGACCGGCCCTGGACGTCCAGCGCTGGATCGAGGAACTCGTGTCCGGGCGCCCGTATGGGTCCACCGAGGCCATACTGGACGCCGCCCGTTCCGCCGCGAACCCCTTCACGGACGCGGAGGTCGCGCAGGCGTTGTTGCACCATCCCATGATCGGCCAGCGCCCCCAGGAAGATTCCGCGGCGGCGAGCCTGTCCCGCAACGAGCAAGCGGGCCTGGGCGGGGGCGACGACGCCGTCAAGGCCGAGCTCGCGCAAGCGAACCTCGACTACCAGGACACGTTCGGTCATGTTGGGCCACGGGCGGTGCCGCCGTGGCCGCCAATGGGGGCGAGGACACCATTTTCAGAAACGTGTGCCTCGCCGGTGCCACTTTGCTGAACATCACGCTCCTGTGCACGGTCCGCAGCGCCGTGATCTCGCGTCTGTCGATCCTCCTGGGCATCGTCCTGGGCACCCTGCTCGCGCTCGGGATGGCGGACTTCTCCAAAGTCGGCGACGGCGCTTTCTTCGCCTTCCCGGAGCCCCTGGCCTTCGGTCCGCCCACGTTCCAGCCCGCCGCCATCATCTCCATGACCATCGTGGTGCTCGTGATCCTCACCGAGACCACCGCGAACATCATCGCCGTGGGTGAGATCGTGGAGACCAACGTGGACCGTCGCCGCATCGCGGACGGCCTGCGCGCCGACATGGGTGCGTCCTTCCTCTCCCCCTCTTCAACGGCTTCACCCAGTCCGCGTTCGCGCAGAACGCGGGCCTGGCGGCCATCACCGGCGTCAAGAGCCGTTTCGTGGTGACCGCCGGTGGTGTGATCATGCTGGTCCTGGGTCTGCTGCCCATGTTCGGCCGCGTGGTCGCCGCCGTGGCCCTGAACATCCTGTTCAACGAGATCAAGATCGGTAACCCGCCCGCGGACCAGGGCTCCGTGTTCACGGAGGCCCCGCCGCGCTTCGTGCCCATCGCGTCCATCGAGCACCTCCAGAATCACCTGGGGGAAGGTGACACCGTCAAGGATGGTAAGCTGGGGGACTCCGAGGGCAACGAGATCCCGTGCATTATCGCATCCGGTGAAGTGGTCCCGGCGCCCCTGGACTCCAAGAAGTCCGGGACCGCGGGCGAGCACTGATTTCCCGCCGCCAACCGTGTCCTCACGCGATGAGCGGAAGGACACGGTTCGCACATGTCCTTCACGTGCGGTGACCGGACCCCACCCGGGAACCGACAACCGCACGGTCAGAACTGCCCCGCCTCTCATGGCAGGAGAACAACACATGCAGTCTTCAAGCAATCACCACATTTTGAGTGGGTTGACGAATAATCTTCAGGACGCTGATGTTCAGGAGACGCAGGAGTG